>DASWND010000172.1:0-25866 GCA_036399435.1 Flavobacterium sp. | reverse complement strand
CTTGGCCGTGAAATCCTTCCTGAAATGAACGAATTTGTCCGAACTGAGGTCATCAATCAAAACCTTACAAACAACTGATGCAAACTGCATATCTTGCAACGCCACTCGGAATTGCGGCAATAATTGGTGACGAAGATGGTATTTCTTCAATAAAAGTGATTGACGAAGCGGTTTCGCCATCTGTCGATATTGATCCTGTTCTTGCAGATGCAGTTCTTCAGATATCAGAATATTTTTCCGGAACACGCACCCAATTTACATTCCTCACCAATCCTTCGGGAACAGAATTCCAAAAGAAAGTATGGGACGAACTTCGTCAAATTCCACACGGAACCACAACATCCTACTTCGAGCTTTCAAAAAAGCTCGGTAACATAAAAGCCATTCGCGCAGTCGCATCGGCAAACGGCAAAAACCCGTTATGGATCATCGTTCCTTGCCATCGCGTCATCGGAACCGACGGCTCGCTTACAGGTTACGCCGGCGGATTGTGGCGAAAAAAATGGCTACTCGAACATGAATCCGCGTCGCAGCAGCACAGTCTCTTCTGATTTACAATAAAATTGTAGCTGCTGTTTCAATCCAATTTGTAAATTAGTCGCACAAGCTACATGTATGAAGTTTCTTAAAAAATTCCTGATCTGGTTTCTAGGCATTATTGCTATTCTTGTTATCGCGGCGTATATTTTTGATGTAGATTATCTTCTAAAAGCAGTTCGCATTGTCTACTTCAACGGACACAAAACCGCTTTTCTAGACGACTATCACTACTTCGACAACAGAACAATAGCCAAAGGAACACCGCAGCCGTGGGCGATCTCAAAAAATTACAATAAAGTTCCACTCACGCCACGACTTGCCGATCTTCATAAAGAAATCGGAACCGTAGCTTTTCTTGTCATAAAAAACGACAGCATCATCCACGAAAGCTATTTCGACGACTATAACAAAAATTCAAAGTCAAACTCATTCTCAATGGCGAAAAGTGTTGTTTCTGCAGCTCTTGGCAAAGCCATTCAGGAAGGGAAAATTACAAGTTTAGACCAGCTTGTCTCCAACTTCTTTCCACAATTTAAAGAAGGGAAATCCGCAACAATGACTGTAGGTGATCTTTCTTCAATGGCATCAGGTCTTGATTGGGACGAAAGTTATTACAGCCCGTTTTCGATTACCACACGAGCATATTTCGACGAAGATCTCAATGAAGTCATCCTAAGCCAGAAAGGTATCGAAGAACCTGGAAAAAGCTACAAATATCTCAGCGGAAACACGCAGCTTCTTGCAATGGTCATCGAAAAAGCAACAGGCCAAAGCCTTGCCAACTACGTTGCTGAAAAATTTTGGAAACCCATCGGTGCAGAACATGATGCATTATGGCAAACCGATCACGAAGGCGGAATCGTAAAAGCGTATTGCTGCATTGCTTCTAATGCGAGAGATTTTGCCCGATTCGGCAAGCTCTATAAACAATATGGCAAGTGGAACGGCCAGCAGATTCTGGATAGTGCATTTGTAGCGAAATCTATTACTCCACGTTTTCCTGAATCACCCGAATACGGCTACGGCTGGTGGCTTGGCGAATACAGAAATAAGGACGTTTTCTATATGCGCGGGCACTTGGGACAATATGTAATTGTAATCCCGGAAGACGACATTATCATCGTCCGGCTCGGCCATCGCCATAAAAGAAGCTCCATCGGAAGTTCACACAGCGATGACTTTTTTACATATCTAGAAGAGACATACAACATGCTCGAAAAATAGAGGCGTCTGGAATTTAAAGATAATATTAGATCCCGCTAAGAACTGTGACCGCAGATATAGCTTCTAACGATCAATGTAATTTAAGGCTTATTAGGTTTATCTGCCGCGGCCAGAATCGCAGCCGTAACAAGTGCGCCAAAAAGATAATATCCAACTGTTAGTTTTTTTGTGGTTTCGGATTTTGTAACCGGAGCTGGATTTAACCCAAGAAATGTCAGACCGAACACAGCTCCGGTGCCACCGGCGATTCCAAGTGCGAACGCGCGCGACCAGATGTGTTTTGGTCCGCCTGCCCCAATCGCGCTATAATAAACGGCGTTACTAATCAGGTCGGCTGCTAATGTGGTTCGGTATAGCTTCCGCTCATTTTTAATTCTCTTGCCACCGGCGACCTCGATGCCTTTTTGAACGGCTTCTTCACCCAATTGGTCAATACGAGGCATCTTAGGATCCTGATGCTTTAACGACTCATGAAGTATGTTAAGGGCTATTGCTCCGCCTAATCCGGCAATAAAGTTTCTGCTTAAGCTCATAGTTTTTTGTTTAGTTTTATAAAAATACGATTTTATATTTTCTATTCGATCTTTATAAAATAGTCGTCGTTAACATAAGTTGTGGTTTTTCCTTACAATCAAAAAGCAAATCTATTTACCTTAGTCAGCAACATTTCGCTATGATAGACAAGATCCAACTCGAAAACATCCTCTTTTTAGACATCGAAACTGTTCCCGAACAGGAAACCTATGACCTTCTCGACGACGAGATGAAACAACTTTGGGAAGCAAAGACGCATTACCAGCGCAAAGAAGAATACACGCCTGAAGAATTCTACGAACGTGGTGGCATCTGGGCGGAGTTTGGCAAAATAGTTTGTATCTCAGTCGGCTACTTCACATTCAAAGGTGACATCCGAAATTTTCGCGTTACCTCGTTCTTTGGCGATGAACCAAAAATTCTCAAGGATTTCAATAACCTGATGAACAACCATTTTTGCCAGCCGCAGCATTTAATATGTGGCCATAACGCCAAAGAGTTTGACATTCCATTTATCGCCCGGCGCATGATCATCAACTCGATTCCGATTTGCGGCAAGCTCAACCTCTTCGGAAAAAAGCCATGGGAAGTCCCACATCTTGACACACTTGAACTCTGGAAATTCGGCGACTACAAACATTTCACATCTTTAAAGCTGCTGACCAAAGTACTCGGAATACCATCTTCCAAAGGCGACATCGACGGAAGCCAGGTCAGCCACGTCTACCACGTAGAGAAAGACATCGACCGGATCGTCACATACTGCGAAAAAGACACGATTGCCGTAGCGCAGGTTTTCCTCAGAATGCGGCGAGAGGATTTATTAGTTGATGATGAGATTATCCATATTTGATTCAGGAGCTTAATCCTGCTGTACGCTCTTATCTTTTTTGTTGCTGAATCAATTTTTTCCTCACTATTATAGTCGAAGGCAGCAAACAAAAAAGGATAACCGCTGCCATCAGGGCTAGGGCTTTGTGCAAAATAATGTTACTTTTACGAAAAAACTAAGATGGTCTTAAGCAGGTTCTGGTTAGCAATTTTTATTTCTTCCATCGTATATATTGTCGTCAGTTTAATTACCTCAAACACATATTCACTTGACTTCGTCCTTAACGGTAAAAAGGACGATCCTGTTCTTATTTCAGAAAAGTTCATTGAAGAACTTCCGACATTTGTTCGCGACAGCATCAACGCATCTCCTGAGAAAACGTTTGTCATCAACAGGAACACTTTAGATGCCGATACAACTTTTATTTTCAAAAGCAAAACCGTAAAGATCTATAGTGGAGTTCAAAAATCAGATGGATTACTACCGACGGCAAAGAACACACTGCTCGATTTGATACTTCCATTGATTGCTTATCTCGCTTTCTTCTGCGGATTGATGCAATTACTCATAGATTCTGGTGCGTCGGAGAAACTTGCGCGGCTTTTGAGTCCCGCGTTCGTAAAAGTATTTCCGAGTGTTCCGAAAGGCCATGAGTCGATCTCATATATGACTTTAAACTTTGCAGCAAATTTCCTCGGACTCGATTCCGCCGCAACACCATTCGGACTAAAAGCAATGCAAAGCCTTCAGGAAATAAATCCAGATAAGGATCGTGCGAGCGATGCACAAATCATGTTTATGTGCCTTCACGCTGCGGGATTGACCTTAATTCCGACTTCGATTATAGGTTACCGCGCAGCTGAAAACGCAGCGAATCCGGCTGATGTCATGCTGCCATGTATCATCACATCATTTATAGGAACTATCGCAGCGTTTATAATTGTCGGAATCCGGCAACGGGTGAATTTTAAAAGTGCTTCGCTGGTGATTGCTTTATTTACCATGATAGGTGCCATTATAGGATTGCTGTTCTACATCAACAATCTTGACCTTGTCGCCAAAAATGCATTTACCAATAACCTGTCAGGGTTGATGCTGATTGCAATTATTGCATTTACTTTAGTATTTGCATGGATCAATGAGAAGAAATTTGTCGCGCTTGAGACAACCATATTCGATTCGTTTGTTAATGGTGCAAACAGCGGAATTAAAACAGGCGTCATGATTTTTCCGTATGTTCTTGCAATGCTTGTTGCCATTTCTTTCTTCAGGAACAGTGGACTTTTTGAGATCATCAGCAACGGAATTTCATTTGTATTTTCAAATATTGGTGTCAGCAAAGAAATTACGGATTCACTTCCTGTCGCAATGTTGCGTCCTTTTAGTTCGGGAGGTTCACGTGGATTTATGATCGACTCGATGCGCACATTTGGTGCCGATTCATTTACAGGAAGGCTGAGCAGTATTTTCCAATGCAGCGCCGAGACAACGTTTTATGTTATTGCAGTTTACTTTGGTTCAGTTAAAATCAAAAACACAAGATATACCTTAGGAACAATGCTTTTAGTTGACCTGATCTGCGTAATCACAGCGATCTTTGTTGCCAGCTGGTTCTTTTAATTTATTAATTTTTATGGAAAACATCTTCAACCCACACGACAATCAGGTGCTTGTTCAGCGCCTTGAAAAATTAAGTCCTGAATCGAAAGCCTGCTGGGGAAAAATGAACGTCAGTCAGATGCTTCGTCACTGCCAGAAGCCTATGGAAGTGGCGGAAGGGAAATTAAAATTAAAACGAAACCTTATCAGCTTCTTATTTGGAAAGATGGCGAAAAGGTCAATGATGAAGCAGGATGAGTTCAAGAAGAACCTACCAACGGTTCCCGCTTTCAAATCTGATGAAACGCCTGAATTTGATTCGGAATGGCACGTTCTTGTTTCCCTTGTCAAGAAATTTGGAGAAAAGGGCCCGGAAGTTCTTGCTACTAAAAAGCATCCATTCTTTGGCGAGATGACCGAAGAAGAATGGGGTGTTTTAAACTACAAACACCTTGATCATCATCTTAAGCAATTTGGTGCTTAGATAACCATTTCAGGAATTTCGCCTTCAATAATAAGTTCTGCTTCGGTTGATGCAATGATGTGATCTGTTGTTACACCTGGAGCTCTTTCAAGAAGTTTAAAACCATTTGGTGTAACTTCAAGCACGGCAAGTTCTGTTACAACTTTTTTGACGCAGCCAACGCCAGTTAACGGAAGTGTGCATCTTTTGAGGATTTTTGATTCTCCTGCTTTATTGACATGCATCATGGCAACGATTATATTTTCGGCAGATGCGACAAGGTCCATTGCGCCGCCCATTCCTTTTACCATTTTACCGGGAATCTTCCAGTTTGCGATGTCGCCGTTTTCGGCAACTTCCATGGCGCCAAGAATTGTCAGGTCAACGTGTTGGCCACGGATCATTCCGAAGCTTGTAGCTGAATCAAAGAATGACGCGCCGGGCATTGTGGTAATTGTTTGCTTGCCTGCGTTAATGACGTCAGGATCTTCTTCACCTTCGAATGGGAAAGGCCCCATTCCAAGGACGCCGTTTTCGCTTTGGAATTCAACATCAATTCCTTGAGGAATGTAGTTAGCAACCAAAGTCGGAATACCAATTCCCAAGTTTACAAAGTAGCCGTCTTTAACTTCTTTTGCAATACGCTGTGCTATCTGCTCTTTACCTAATGCCATAATTAAGATCTTTGTCTAACAGTTCTTTGCTCGATTCTTTTCTCATACTTCTCGCCCTGAAAAATTCGGTTTACAAGAATACCTGATATATGAATTTGATTTGGATCAAGAGTTCCAACAGGTACTAGTTCTTCGACTTCTGCGACGGTAATTCTTGCGGCGCCAGCCATATTTGGGTTGAAGTTTCGAGCTGTTCCTTTGAACACAAGATTCCCCGCTTCGTCGCCTTTCCACGCTTTAATGATGGCAAAATCTGCTTTAAAAGCATGTTCAAGAATATGCATTTTGCCATTGAACTCGCGTGCTTCCTTTCCTTCGGCGACTTCTGTTCCGTAGCCTGCAGGTGTGAAGAACGCTGGAATTCCGGCTTGTGCAGCGCGGCATCTTTCGGCTAATGTTCCTTGTGGGATGAGTTCAACGTCGAGTTCACCTGAGAGCATTTGCCTTTCGAACTCTGCGTTTTCACCAACATAAGATGAAATCATTTTTTTAATTTGCTTTTTGTGAAGCAACAATCCTAATCCGAAATCGTCAACACCGGCATTGTTTGAAATGCACGTTAGATTGTTGACACCGAGTTTCACCAATTCTGTGATTGAATTTTCGGGAATGCCGCTGAGGCCGAAACCTCCGAGCATAAGTGTCATGCCGTCTTCAAGTCCATGAAGGGCGTCGGTGACATTATTAACTTTTCTGTTGATCATTTGTTATGATTTTTAGCCCGGATGGCAGCGGTTATCCTTTTTTGCAGCCTCACCCAGCCCCTTCAAAGGAGGGTAGCAGAATGCAAAAAAGATATGAGCGTACAGCCGGATTAGCTTCTAAAAAAATTATAATTCGAACTCGTCGATAATGACTTCTTCAGCCGCTGTTGAATCTTTGACTTTTGGCGGTGCCCAGCAATCGACTTTTATCGAAAGATTGGCAGGACGTTCAAATTGCCCGGTCGAGACATCGAGATCAGGATCGGCGTAACATTTTTTCATCAGCATTCCCCAGATCGGAAGTGCTGCAGTAGCTCCTTGCCCATAAGTAATCGACCTGAATCGCGCTGAACGGTCTTCGTTTCCTACCCAAACTCCGGTTACCAGATTTGGCACCATTCCGACAAACCACGCATCGGATTGATTTTGAGAAGTCCCCGTTTTACCGGCAATCGGATTTTTAAAAACATAAGGATAACCAGTAACGCGGTTGTAGCCATGGCCACCACCTTGCGTACGCAACCTGGCGCCGGATCCGCTTTCAGTAACACCTTCAAGAAGTTTTATAACAGCGTAAGCGATGTCTTTATTAAGTACGTCATGCGACTCCGGAATCGCTTCGTAAATAGCTACTCCATTTTTATCTTCGATTCTGGTGATGAATTGCGGCTTGACGTAAACACCCTGATTGGCAAACGTGCTGTACGCGGCAACCATGTCCTGAACGGTGATTTCGACAGCGCCAAGAGCGATCGACGGCTGAGCAGGGATTTCGGAACTGACACCGAGTTTATGGGTAAGATCGACGACTGCTTCGGGACCAACTTTATCAATAAGTTTCGCAGAGACTGTGTTGATCGACAATGCAAGTGCGCGTTTCAATGTAACCATTCCACGATACTCGTGGTCGGAGTTGTTTGGTGTCCACGTTTCGGTGACATTGTGGCGGCCTTTCGGAATCGTAAACGGTGAATCAATTATCGAATCGCAAGGCGACATGTTAAGGTGCTCGATGGCTGCTGCATAAACGAAAGGCTTAAATGTAGAGCCAACCTGGCGCGCGCCCTGACCAACGTGATCATATTGGAAATATTTGTAATTTATTCCGCCTACCCAAGCCTTGACATGGCCTGTTTTCGGCTCCATTGACATTACGCCCGTTTGAAGGAAATGTTTGTAATAGCGGATAGAATCACGTGGAGTCATAACCGTATCGCGTTCGCCTTTCCAGGTAAAAACTGTCATTTTGGTCTTGACGTCGAATGATTTTTTTATTTCGTCTTCGCTTTTATCCTGCGCTTCCATTTCTGTCCATCTATCGGATGCACGCATAGCCTTGTCCATTAATTTTTCGGTTTCTTTCTCCGAAAGCTTTACGAACGGCGCATTTTTGTTCTTCTTTTGATCGATCCAGAACTCTTGCTGAAGGTTTGCCAAGTGCGCCTGTACAGCTTCTTCGGCATATTGCTGGATACGCGAATCGATTGTTGTGTATATTTTTAGGCCGTCTTTATAGATGTCGTATTCAGAACCATCGGCTTTGGGGTTGTCTTCGGCCCATTTTTTCATGTAGTCACGTAAGTACTCACGGAAATATGTCGCTGTTCCTTCGAGGTGACTTTCAGGCTGGAAGTCCAATTTTAGTGGCTTCTTTTGAAATTGTTCCTTTTTTTCAGCTGTTAAAAACCCGTTGCGTTCCATTTGCTTTAGAACAAGGTTACGGCGGGCGATGGTTTTTTCAGGTCGTCGAATCGGATTGAAAAGTGACGGGTTGTTTAGCATTCCGACGAGGAGCGCACTTTCGTCGACAGTAAGTTCTTTAGGTTCTTTGCCGAAATAAACTTTTGCTGCAGATCTGATTCCGACTGCCGTATTAACAAAATCGGCTTTGTTGAGGTACATCGCGATGATCTCATTTTTTGTGTATTGTCTTTCAAGCCGGGTTGCGATGATCCATTCTTTTCCTTTTTGTGCAATACGTGCCAGGATGAATCGCGATCCTTCGCCGTGGAATAATAGTTTGGCAAGCTGCTGTGAAATCGTACTTGCTCCACCGCGTGTTCCGAGGCTTGCTGCGGCTGTTATTGTTCGGCGAAAATCAATTCCGGAGTGTTGGTAGAAACGCTCATCTTCGGTAGAAACCAGCGCTTGTACAAGATGTGGCGGAAGATCTGAATATTTTATTGAGGTCCGGTTTTCATTGTAAAATTTTCCAATGGTAACGCCATCTGACGAAATAATTTCGGTCGCAAGATTGGAATCCGGGTTCTCAAGATCCTCAAATGACGGCATCGCGCCCAGAAGTCCCCATGATGCGAAGAGAAAGAATATTGCAGTACCGCCAAGCAGGTATACGAATATCTTCCAAAACCTTTTGTTATAAAATTGAAGGTCTCTCTTTATGTTATTTTTTTTCTGCGCCATATCTATTCTAATGATTCTATTCTGAAGCCTACTTCGGTAATCCCGTCAAGTGATTCCACTCCTTTTACTTTACCTGATTCACGTGTGGCATGACTGATCCGTACCTGGTGTGGGCCTTTATTAAACTTATATTTTTCTTTGTAGAACAGCTTACTTTCCTTGATGTCTGAGAAACCTTCGCCAAGTAGATTTCCTTCTGCATCCGCCATTTGATACTCGAGTGTATCCACCATGGTCATTCCATTCGGTTTATCAAGTGCAACAATCAAAAACATGTTGTTGAATGGATATTTGTTATTTGCGCGCACGTTAACAAACAGGTTGAATGTTTTCACAGTGTCCATTTCCGGAAGCTTGAAAGTAACAATCGAATCTTTCTGCCATGATTTACCAACGGAGGTGTATTCGTCGAAAATGCGATTTTTATCACATGAAATGACTGCAAAAGCTGATGCAATAAGTATAAGACTATTTCTTAGGCTCATCTTTTTTTGGCAGGATTATCTTGTTCTTGTCTGGCCTGATGATGTTTTTTTGCCTGTTTTCCGGCTGCTGAGGTTTGTCGGACTGCGGCCGTACATCTTCAGTGACCTTCTTTTTTTTGTTCGGCCTTTTCTTTTTCTTTGGCTGGTCGAATCTTGTCAGGCTTTCCTGGCCCATCGCATTGTTGAAGTCTTTTTCAGGCTCGCTGACAACTTCAATGGCGTAATCTTCAAGTGAAGAAACGCGTCGTTTTTCGCGGTTTTCTGCAACAATCTCTTTTACCTGTTCGATATTTAAGACATGCCAATTTGCAAAATTGTTTGTATAAGCAAACCACATCAGCCCTTTAAAAATGTCTTGTTTTTGGCAGACTGCTTCTCCTTTTTCAGTTTGAAGTTTTGTGTCAAAATCAGGAAAACCCTGAAGTGCATCCATGTAAGTGTCGAGTTCATAGTTCAGGCAGCATTTCAACTTTCCACATTGCCCGGCAAGTTTTTGCGGGTTTAGCGACAGTTGTTGATAACGCGCCGCGGATGTATTGACACTCCTGAAATCAGTTAGCCACGTTGAACAGCAAAGTTCACGTCCACAAGAACCGATTCCGCCTAAACGTGATGCTTCCTGACGGAAACCAACTTGTTTCATTTCGATTCGGGTGCTGAATTCACGTGCAAATTCCTTTATAAGCTGCCGAAAATCGATTCGGTCATTTGCCGTATAATAAAAGGTTGCTTTTGATCCGTCGCCCTGGAACTCAATATCTGAAATTTTCATTTCAAGTTGCAATGCAATTGCCAGTTCGCGCGCTTTCACCTTCATTGGCTCTTCTTTACTTCGGGCATTCGACCAGATGTCGATGTCCTTTTGGGAAGCTTTACGATAAACTTTTAAAATTTCTGCACTTTTATGGTTGACACCTTTCTTCTTCATCTGCACTTTTACGAGTGCTCCAGTTAAGGTTACAATTCCGATGTCGTGTCCGGATGTCGCTTCGGTTGCAATGATGTCTCCGATACTAAGGGTGATTTTTTCGCTATTTCTGTAGAACTCTTTTCGTCCATTTTTAAAGCGGACTTCAACGCAATCAAAGATTTCTTCGCCGTTTGGCAGGCTCATATTTGAGAGCCAGTCGAACACGGTCAGCTTGTTACAGCTGTCGGTGCCGCAGGTGCCATTATTCTTACAACCCTTTGGCGCACCGCCGTCAGAGGTTGAGCAACTTGTACATGCCATGATATATATAGTGTTGTGACGGGCACAACTTATGTTCGTAAAACGTTTTGTGCGTAAAGATAGTATTTTTTGTAAGCAAAGTAGCATGTGGGGCTTATGCAATCAGGCGTATGCCACGAATGCTCGAATGAAATAAAATTAGCCACAGATGCACAGATTGTTCTTATTTTATTCAGTTTAAAAATGTTAATCCGGTTACTTTTTTATTTTAGAAATTTTGTCTGACAACCTTATTCTGAATGGAACGGCGAATGTAACAACGTCGCCTGAAATAGCAATTGAAGATTTCATGTCGTTAACGATCATGTCGCGAATCTCAATTTCCTGCTGTCCTGTGGTCGGGCCCGAAATCAAAATATTTTCTCCTGATTTTAATTCACCCTCTTCGATTAAAAATTGTCCGATTCCGGCTTTCACAAAGTAGTGCATAGCTTTTCCTATATATGCTGTCCGGATTTTTGGAGGTTTGGCAGTTTTGGATATTGCTGGAAGTGCTTTTGCGGATGTTGCTACAGATGTATTTTTAAACAGAAGAACATCAGATTTACCCTTTTTAAAAATTTTGTTGCCGTTCATGATGCCTTTTCTGACAGATTTTTGCTCAACTTCCGGCATATGAATGATTTCCTGGCAGGTAGTCGAACAGCATCCTTCCATTGCCGCTGCACATTCATCACATTGGATAAAGAGCAAATGGCAACCTTCGTTAGCACAGTTTGTATGATTGTCACAAGGCTTTCCGCATTGGTGGCATTGCGAAACGATATCGTCAGTGATACGTTCACCTAATCGATGATCAAAGACAAAGTTTTTTCCAACAAACTTGCTTTCGAGGCCTTCTGCTTTTACCTGCCGTGCATATTCTATAATTCCACCTTCAAGCTGATAGACGTTCTGGAAGCCTTTGTGTTTGAAGTATGCACTTGCTTTTTCACACCGGATGCCGCCTGTGCAATACATCAGCAGTTTTTTGTCCTGTTTATGTTCGCTGAGCTGCTCTTCAATAATTTGCAAAGATTCACGGAAGGTATCTACATCAGGTTTAATGGCTTTTTTAAAATGTCCGATCTCACTTTCGTAATGATTGCGCATATCCACTACTATTGTATCGGGATCCTCAAGAAGCTCGTTGAATTCCTTCGCTTTGAGATGTATGCCGATGTCGCTCGCATTAAAGGTCTCGTCGTTAAGTCCGTCAGCAACAATTTTATCGCGCACCTTTATCGTAAGTTTCAAAAAAGAATGGTCATCATGTTCTACGGCGATATTAAGCCGGATGCCTTTCATGAAATCATAAGCTTCTATGGTTTCCCTGAAATCATAAAAATGGTCCGCCGGAAGAGAAAGTTGCGCATTGATGCCTTCGTGAGCTACGTATATCCGGCCCAGAACTTCAAGCGGGTTCCAAGCGAGAAAAAGTTCATCTCTAAATTTTGTGGGGTTTTCAATTTGCGCATAGGCGTAAAAAGAGAGCGTCAGCCGTTGTTTTCCGGCGTCATCAATCATTGCTGCTCTTTCCTCTGCGCTTAAAGTGTTGTACAGTTGCATGCTATAAACATTTAAGTTTGTGGGCTGCAAAAATAAGCATTTTACGTAGTTCTCAAAAATTTAGTCTTTCGATAAAAGTTTAACATTTACGTCGCTAAACAATTCTTAACTTTAAGTTACTAAAATGCTGATTATGAATAGAAGAAAATTTTTAGCGAGCACGGGCAAGGTACTTTTAGTTACCTCTAGCCTCTTTGTCGCCGGTAATCTCATGACATCTTGTGATAATAATGATGATGACAATTTTGGCGATGGTTATTATGACGATGGCTATTACGACGATGGCTACTATGATGACGGCTATTACGATGACGGCTATTATGATGATGGTTATTACGATGATGGCTACTACGACGATGGCTATTACGACGACGGGTACTATGATGATGGCTACTACGACGATGGGTATTATGACGACGATGACGATTAACCATTAAGAAGAAATATTTGCGCAATATTTTATTTCTGCACGATACAGGCCTTTCTTTACTTCGCGGTGCTGAGCTGACTATAAAGCAGCTGATGGGACTCGGGGAAAAGCGAGGTTTTCGTGTTACCGCCGACTTGCTGAAGGATTTTGAATCTACAAAAAAGCATGTTTTAGCAGCGGACCTTGTTGTGTTAAACAGCACGTCAAGATGTACGTATGAACTTCACTTGCTAATGTTCCTTATTGAAAGTAAGGTTGAATATATTAAAGTTGAATACGATTACAATTTCTGCGTACGGCGAAATATCCTATGCACCGTCGACAGAAATATACGGCTGTGCTGCAACACAGATAAGTTTCACCTTTACAGGCGGATTTTTGCAAAGTCCCGACTGAATGTATTCCAGTCGCCGAAGCACTACCAAAGCCATGAAACGTTCTATGGTGAGGCGGTAAAGCACCATTTAATCATGCCGCCTACAGTTGAAGTTGATCTTCTTCAGCCTTCACCTGTGCGAAGTGAAAATACAATTCCTTTGTTCGGTGAATTGAATTACCTGAAAGGAGGTGACGCTTATCTTGAATTTGCAGAAGCGCATCCGGAAAAAATTTTCGAAGTTTATGGCATAAACAAGCTAAGAAGAGCCATTCCGTCCAATGTCATTTTTAAAGAAACCGTCAGCAATGACAAAGTTCTTGAAATTCTTGGCCGCACAAAGTATTTCTTTTGTAAGCCGGTCTGGCCTGAACCTTCAGGTAGATTAGCGGCCGAAGCTTTTTTGTCGGGATGTGAAATTATCTCCAACGATCGCGTAGGTACTTTTTCGTTCGATTTTTATCCGAATAATCCCGAACAGGCAAAAGCCGAAATTGCCGCCGCGCCCGGGATATTTTGGGACTTAGCTGAAAAAATTGTACATAAAAGCTCCCGCGATCAAAAGCAGCCAAAGCTCGGGAAAGTTCTAGTTTACAAAAGTTATGGCGGACTTGGAGACATCTTTTTTTGTGTTCCGTCACTTTATGTCCTGAAGGAAGTTTCTGAAGAGGTCACTTTTGCGGTAAAGTCACGATTGGTAGAATTTTTCAAAAAGCATCTTCCCGGAATGATGGTCGTCGATGAAGACGTGGTAAGAGAAGACGAAACGGCATACGATAAAGTTATTGAACTCGGCAATTATCCAGCATTTCGGGGTTATGATCTTCCGCATGCCTTAAAATATCCGACGCATAAACGTGTAAAGCAACATGCGATCGGACATTATATTGACGCAGTAGCAAAATTTCATATTGGCGCAGACACTCGAAAGAAACCATATCCGTACTTCAAGCGCAAGACAAATTTTGAAACCCCGTATTACACAATGCATCCCGGAGCAGGCTTTCTTTTAAAGATTTGGCCGACCAAGAACTATGCAGATCTTATTCAGGCCATCCATCTTATATATCCGACACTTAGGTGCAAAATCATCTTAGGTCCCGAAGATCCTGATCCGATTCAATATTTTGACAGCACACCAGAATATGTCGAATACGTTACAGGCGGAATGGAAGATGTAGGCAAGGCAATGGCTGGTGCGGTATTTCACATAGGTAATGACGCCGGGATTACGCATGTTGCGGGCGCTTTCAACGTTCCGACCGTCGGAATTTACGGGCCAACTGGTCCAGGTTCATGGGGATGTTTCTCCGAACATAGCGAAATCATCTGGGGAAAAAGCGGCAACTGCGACCTACGCTGCAACTACGACGTTATAATCAACTGCGGAAACCGGGTCTGCCTCAGCTCAATTACACCTACAAAGGTAATGGCAGCATTGTTCAAATTACTTCAAAAAGCGTATCCTGAACTTGAACATACTGAAGTAATAAATCCTGTTGTCAATGTAGACCTGACAGATAGCGATTGTCTTTTAACAATAAACGGAAATGAATTTGTGGTCAATTTTACAGATGTTGACACATATTTAAATGTCAGCAATATTCTTAGTGGGAAGTTCGGATATGCGACTAATAATGACCTTCAGCAATTTGTAGCATTTCTGCATCAGCAGGACATTGCGTTCTCAATACCAACTTTTGGATCGCCAAAATTAGAAGTATCGGTATAATTTATTTAGCCACGGATTGACAGATTAAACTTCAAGAAAATTAGCCATGACTCGAGCGTTAGCGAACAGGCGAAGCAATACACGAATTTAAAAGAATTAATTTTCCAATTCTTGCAGTCGTGGACAAAAAAATAAATCAGTGAATCTGTGCCAAATGAAGCTTTTGATGTTAAGTAAGTGATTGCATATATTTTTAGCCACTGACACGCAATAAAAAATTAGCCACGAACGCACGAATTAGAATAATGTTCAAAAATTCGTGAATTCGTGACTAAAAATAAAATCAGTGAATCTGTGGCTAACTTAACAGAATTCAGTATAAGCGTCCTTTAAATTCTCCGCGATCAACTCAGCCGGACGTCCTTCAATATGATGACGCTCAAGCATGTGAACAAGCTCCCCATTTTTAAACAAAGCCACACTCGGTGACGAAGGAGGAAACGGAAACATATGCTCACGCGCTGCATCAACAGCATCCTTATCAACACCTGCGAAAACCGTAACAAGATTGTCTGGCCTTTTATCAGTCGACAAACTCATTTTAACTCCCGGGCGAGCATTTCTGGCTGCACATCCACAAACCGAATTTACGACAACCAGCGTAGTTCCTTCTTTTGTAAGTGCCTCTTCAACCGCACTCGCGCTATATAATTCTTGAAAACCGGCGTCAGATAATTCAGCGCGCATTGGTTTTACCATTTCTTCAGGATACATAATCTTTGCTTTAAAAGTTATTGAAGTGCAAAGTTACGAAGATAGCCACGCAATTATTCGGCATCCGATAACTATTTGCTATCGCGCAATTGCCCTTATCAGATTCTGAATGAGAAGCCCATTGCTACAAAGAAATCAGGTGCGTTTTCTGTTAAACCCACGCCTCCTGATAAATCGATCATTGCATTGTTCGACAGCAAATACGTCAGCCCGCCATCAAATCGATGATCACTTTTATTTTCCTGTGGAGCAAATCCGTAAAATTCAATAAACGAACCCATTTTATCTGTCACTGAAAAACCCGCCGACAACGTGTAAATAAATGTAGGTTCAGCACTAAAGCCATCCCATTCAGCACCGAGGTTGTAGCTCAATGACATGATAGGGCTTAGAGCATGCTGCATCACAAATCTGAATTCTGGTGCATAAAAATCAGCCTGATAATCATCTGCGGCAAATTCAGGAATTGACATATGCGCAATGACAGAAGTTTTGGGCCAAAACCCTTTTTCATCGGCGATTTTAGACTTAAAACCTACTAGTATCGGAGTCAGTCCCGATGTGCGTTCATCTGCCATTTTTGAAGATTCGAATTCAGTTATCAGTCGGAATTCAAAATTTTCGTTGAGTCCATATTTGTAAAGCGCAGTAGGAACTACACTGGAACCCGCTTCATGTTCTTCATATGAAATTCCGGTCTCAACCTGAAACATCCCTTTAGGAACAAGGAACGGCGTCTCCGTTTGATCCGGTCGGTCGGTGGCAATTGGCGCTATTTCCTGTGTCGCATCTTGCGCTTGAGACGTTGTCGAAAATAGTCCAATAATAATAAACGTTAATAAGTAAGGCTTCATCATAATTTTAATTTAGACAAATCTAAAAATTTATTTTGAAAATTTGAAGTCTCAATGTATATTTGATTTTTTATCAGGAGCTGATCCCGCTTTCGGCAGTCGCTTTTTGCCGAAAAGGCAAAAGAGCTCCCACAATGCCTCAATCGGGGCTAAAACTTTAGAACAGTAATGACGCTTTCGGAAGAAAATTATCTGAAGACCATCTATCATCTGACGCATCACCACGATGGCGAGATCAGCACAAACGCCATAGCCGAACGCATGGAAACCAAAGCGTCTTCAGTAACCGACATGCTTAAAAAACTTTCGGATAAAGATCTTGTGTTCTACAAAAAATATCAGGGCGTTTCATTAACCGACAATGGAAGATATGCAGCTAAAATGATCGTCCGCAAGCATCGCCTTTGGGAAGTGTTTTTAGTTGAGAAACTCGATTTTCCGTGGGACGAAGTTCATGAGATTGCCGAGCAGCTCGAACATATAAAGTCAGAACAACTGATCAACAAACTCGACGCGTTCCTCGGTCATCCAACCCAAGATCCGCACGGCGATCCGATTCCGAATGCTTTAGGCGAGATCACAAACACCGAAAAACATCTTCTGTCAGAAGTACCATCAAAAAGGGAATCCGTTTGCGTTGGCGTTCTTGATACTTCATCAGAATTTCTAAAGTACCTCGACAAGCAGCAAATCGCACTAGGCTCAACATTCGAAATCGTAGAAAAAGAAGATTTTGATTCGTCTCTTACCGTACGAATAAACGGAATTGAAAAAGTTTTATCCAATAAAATAGCAGCTAACCTTTACGTTAAATTAATTTAATATGTATCAGGATATAATCAATTACTTTGAAAGCATCGATCCAATATTGGCGGCGCTTTACGCTACGATCTTCACATGGGGACTGACAGCCTTTGGCGCATCTTTCGTCTTCTTTTTTAAGCAAATGAACCGGACGCTCCTCGACGGGATGCTTGGTTTTACAGGCGGCGTAATGGTTGCTGCCAGCTACTGGAGCTTGCTTTCGCCGGCAATTGAAATGAGTGAAGGTGAAGGTTTCGTAAAAGTAATTCCCGCAGCGACAGGGTTTCTACTAGGCGCACTTTTCCTGTTCGGACTCGATAAAGCGCTGCCGCACCTTCATATTAATTTTCAGCATTCTGAAGGTCGGAAATCGCCATGGCAACGAACAACGTTGCTTGTTTTAGCAATCACACTTCACAACATTCCCGAGGGCTTGGCTGTCGGTGTGCTTTTTGGCGGAGTTGCGGCCGGAATTCCGGAAGCATCAATTGCAGGCGCAGTTACATTGGCGATCGGAATTGGGATCCAGAATTTTCCGGAAGGAATTGCTGTAGCGATGCCTTTACGCCGAATGGGAATGTCAAGGTGGAAAAGCTTTATGTATGGCCAATCATCAGCGCTTGTAGAACCGGTCGCAGGTGTTATCGGTGCGCTAGCGGTGACATTTTTTACACCGATTTTGCCTTACGCCTTAGCATTCGCTGCAGGAGCAATGATCTTTGTTGTTGTTGAAGAAGTAATTCCGGAAACGCAGCAGGAAAACAATGCAGATATTGCATCCTTAGGTTTTATAGGGGGATTTATAGTGATGATGACACTCGACGTGGCATTGGGTTAATTACAACCACAGTTGCTGCCACAGTCTTTCCCTGCCTTTTTCTTTTTCGGAAGTATAAATTTCTGCACCAGAAAAGCAACTGCTAAGGCGAGAATAATATAAGCGATTATCTGTTGAGCCATCATATTTATTTTAGAAGTTGGAAGGCAAGAAGACCGACAATGTACGCAAACGCGCTCATGAAAATCAGCTGCGCCAAAGGCCACTTCCAACTATTGGTCTCTTTTCTAGTAACGGCGAGCGTGCTCGCACATTGCATTGCGAAGGCATAAAATAACAATAGAGAAACGCCTGAAGCAAAGTTAAAGATCTTCTTTCCTGTTTCAGGATTGACTTCTTCACGCATTTTCTCCTTGATAGTTTCATCGTTGTCGGCGTTTCCAACACTATAAATTGTTGCAAGTGTACCAACAAAGACTTCACGAGCTGCAAATGACGTTATAACAGCGATACCAATTTTCCAGTCGTAACCTAAAGGAGCGATGACAGGTTCAATTGCTTTACCCATAATGCCAATATAGGAGTGTTCAAGTTTGTATGAAGCAATTGCAGTTTCAAGTTTTTCTGCGGAAAAATTTTTCGAATTTCCTGCAACAATAGTTTCTGCATCTTTAAAATCTTCACCAGGTCCAAATGATGCTAAAAACCACAAAACGATTGATATTGCCAAAATAATTTTTCCTGCACCAAAAACGAACGACTTAGTTCTTTCAAAAACATTTAAAGCCACGTTTTTGATGAGCGGAAGCTTGTAATTCGGCATCTCCACCACAAAAAATGACTTGCCTTTGACTTTCAATATCTTATTTAGAATGAATGACGAAAAGATAGCCATCCCAAAACCTAAAAGGTAAAGCAGCATAAGTGTCAACCCTTGTAAGTTCAGGAATCCAAAATATCTGGTATCAGGAATTATCAGTGCAATTATAATGGCATAAACGGGAAGCCTTGCAGAACATGTCGTAAACGGCGTCACTAAAATTGTTATTAGCCTTTCTTTCCAGTTTTCAATATTCCGCGTAGCCATAATAGCGGGAATTGCACACGCTGTTCCTGAGATTAAAGGAACTACGCTTTTACCACTAAGGCCAAAGCGGCGCATGATCTTGTCCATTAAAAACACAACCCGGCTCATATAACCACTTTCCTCAAGAACCGAGATGAACATGAATAGGAATGCGATCTGCGGGATAAAGATTAAAATTCCACCAATACCGGGAACGATGCCTTCAGCGAGAAGGCTTGTCAGGATTCCCGCCGGAACATTTTCTGTTATATACGAACTCAAATTGGCGAAAGTCCCATCGATCAAATCCATAGGGACCGACGACCATTCAAAAATAGATTGAAAGATGATAAACAGGATGGCAAAAAATATCACGTAACCCCAAACTTTATGCGTCAACACCTTATCAAGGCGGCTTCGAAAGTCTTTGGCAACCGACAGATCTATGTTTTGCCCGACTTTCAATACTTCATTAATAAACTGATATCTCTTAATCGTTTCTTTTTGCTGAAGCCTTTTCAAATCAGAATGTGATTTTGTAAATGAACTTCTAACAGCGTTTCTTTCAAGATTCAGGAAATTGACGTCCTGGGTAATAACCAGCCAAAGTTTATAAAGAAGTTGATTCGGAAAGGTACGCCGTAGATTATTAAAATATTCTTCATCTATTGAAGATGCATTCAGGCATGGTTCGGTTGAAATATTTTTATAACTGACGATCAGGCTTTTTAGTTCTTCAAGTCCGAAGCGTTTCCGGGTACTGATGAGCGCAATTTTAGTTTTAAGCTGTTCCTCAAGATACGGAATGTCGAGCGAAATACCTTTCGATTGCATTCTGTCCGCCATATTAATAACAAGTATGGTTGGGATTTCAAGATCTTTGATTTGCGTAAAAAGCAACAGGTTTCGCTTTAGGTTTTCAACATCTGAAACCACGAGTGCTACATCTGGATAAAGTTTATCATTTTTGTTCAGCAGCAGTTCAATGACAACATTTTCATCAATTGAACTCGCATTTAGGCTATATGTTCCCGGAAGATCAAGAATATTTGCTTTGATGTTGTGTGGCAACCTGCAAAATCCGATCTTCTTTTCTACTGTAATTCCGGGATAATTACCTACTTGTTGGCTTAAACCGGTTAATTGATTGAATAACGAGGTTTTGCCGGTATTGGGGTTGCCGATTAAGGCTACATTAATATTTTCGTTGCTCATAGCTGTTTTAAATCACCTCCACAGTGATCTGATGCGCTGTTTCAATTCTGATGGCAAGGTGTGAACCGTTTATGTCTAAGTACAACGGATCACCAAAAGGCGCTTTTTGAAGTAATTCCACAGTGTTGCCCGGCAGACATCCCATCTCTAAGAGCTTAAGCGGAATAGTTTCGATGTCAAATTCCAAAATTGTGGCCTTTTCGCCGATTTTTAAAAAATCTAGGGTAGTGCGCAAAGTTTATTTAGATTGAATAAAAGCACAAAATTACAGAATTTTTACCCTTTTAATCAGTTTTGTTGCTATTTCTTTTTTTCTGTTAACCAGTTGATGTCTGCAATCAGGCGCTGAATTTCTTCAGGATTTGTGCCGTCATAAAAGCCTCGTACCTGCCTTTGCTGGTCAACCAAAACAAAATTTTCAGTATGAACCATATCATAAAGCTCGGAAGGCTTACCCATTTTTACCGCGAGATATGATTTTCGTGCCATTTTATAAATTTCACGTTTATCGCCGGTAACGAGGTTCCATTTGTCGTCAATCACTTTATGATCTATCGCGTATTGTTTTAGTTTCGGGACATCATCAACTTCGGGCATTACGGTATGTGAAAGCAGCTTGACATCAGGATTACCTTTAATTGCATCCTGGATAACGGTCATGTTACTTGTCATTATCGGACAGATCGTGCCGCACGTTGTAAAAAAGAAATCGGCAACATAAACTTTACCTTCATAATCTTTTTGTGTAACAGCGACTCCATTCTGATTAACAAATGCAAAATCTGCCACCTTATGATAATTGCTAACATGCTGCATTGTGCTATCAACAAGTTCCGGATTTACCATTGCCGGATGATAGATCGGAAGTGATTTCCCGGGATCAAGTGCACGATAAAAAAGAGTAAGAGTAATTGCCGAAAATACTGCAAATGCGATGAGGAAAAACCTATACTTCTTGAGAAAAGCTTTCATGGCGCAAATTTAAGGAAAGAAACTGCGTTGATATTGCACTTGTTGCTTTTTAGCTAAAAATTTAATAAATTCCACCATATATATTTTGACATATGAATTGTAGATGCTCATTACGCACGATACTAATTATCTTTCCATTTTTGGCTTCAAATACTTTTTCCGCTCAGGAGAAACCCGGAATAAATCTTTCACACATGGATCGCAAAGTCGACCCTGCTGATGATTTCTTCAGATTTGTAAATGGTACATGGCACGATAAAACAGAAATTCCATCCGACAGAACAAGATGGGGAAGCTTTGACGAACTACGGCAAAATACCGACCGCGATGCATTGGCGATCTTAAAGGAAGCCGCAGAAAATCCATCTTATATTTCATCAACCGATCAAGGAAAGGCGGTAAATCTTTACCGATCAGTAATGGACACTGTCGCACGCAACAAAAACGGAATTGGTCCACTACAGCCATACCTCAAAAAAATCAATGCCGTAAAAAACGTAAAAGATTTACAGGCACTTTTGATTGAGACAGAGCCTTTCGGAGGTGCTGGATTTTTTGGCACCGGAGTCGGACCCGATTCAAAAAACAGTAATCGAAATCTTGTAAGTATCGGCTTGGGAAGCCTTGGACTACCAGATCGTGATTACTATATTGCAGATGACGCGGACTCAAAAGAGAAGCGCGAAAAATACAAGCTCCACGTTTCCAAGATGTTGCGTTACCTCGGCGAATCTCCGGCAGAAGCAGCTAAAAACGCAGAAAAAATAGTTGCTCTTGAAATTAAATTATCTGAACCCAGGCTGGATCGGGTTCAAAGGCGGGACCGACGAAACACTTACAATCCGATGACTGTTGCCGACCTGCAAAAGCTTACGCCGGCGATTAATTGGAATACATATTTATCGGGTGTTGGTCTTCCGAATCCTGATACATTGATTGTTGCTCAGCCGAAGTACATGACAGCGCTACAGCAAATTTTTACCGAAAACAAGGTTGATGATTGGAAAGCCTATATGCGATGGACGCTGCTGAATAATTCCGCAGGTATGCTGTCGACAGAAATAGAAGACGCAAACTGGGAATTCTACGGAAAAACTTTGACCGGTGCTATCAAGCAAAGGCCACGTGACGAGCGTGCGCTACAGGTGGTCAATAATAGCGTTGGCGAAGCTTTGGGAAAATTATATGTTGAGAAAAAATTTCCGCCTGAAGCCAAGGCCAAAGCTGAGCTTATGATCAAAAATGTGATACAGGCATTTGAAAACCGAATCAATAACCTGCCATGGATGACAAAGGAAACGCGCGCAAGTGCAGTCGCAAAACTTCATAAATTCAGGATAAAAATTGGTTATCCGGACAAATGGAAAGACTACTCCAAGCTAGAAATTACTGCTCCAATTGATAAAGGGGATTACTTCAATAATATGAGGAGAATTTCGCAGTGGAGATTTAACAATGAGCTTTCGGATCTTCAAAAGCCTGTTGACAAGGAAGAATGGGGAATGTCGCCACAAACTGTCAACGCGTATTTTAATCCGTCTTTCAATGAAATTGTATTTCCCGCGGCAATACTTCAGCCGCCATTTTATGATTATAAAGCTGATGAAGCTGTAAATTATGGTGGAATTGGCGCTGTGATCGGTCATGAGATCTCACACGGATTTGATGATTCAGGATCTAGATACAACGCCGAAGGCAACCTCATTAACTGGTGGTCTGATGAAGATCTAAAGCTGTTTACAGGATTAGGACAGCAATTGGCCGAACAGTACAGTGCATTGCAACCTCTGCCCGGAATTTTTGTTGATGGGAAGTTTACGCTTGGTGAAAATATTGGTGATCTAGGCGGAGTGAACGCTGCATACGATGGACTTCAGCTTTATCTCAAGGAAAAAGGTAATCCTGGTTTAATTGACGGATTTACACCCGAGCAACGGTTTTTCATTTCGTGGGCTACAATCTGGCGTACAAAAATGCGGGATGAAGCCGTAAAGAATCAGGTCAAAACAGATCCGCATTCACCGGGAATGTATAGAGCTTATGTTCCGCTTCAAAATGTCGATGCATTTTATCGTGCATTTGACATCAAACCTGGAGATGGAATGTATCTAGATCCTTCAAAAAGAGTGAAAATTTGGTAAGAAGATCCCGGTTCGCCGGGATTTTTTATATTGTAGAGAACTTAAAGTTGAAAGTCGCTGTCACTTTTTCGGAACTAATGGTTTTGCCAACAGAAGCTGCAGAATGGTCGAAGATTGGTATGGATAATCCGAGTTCGTTTGCTTTTTTACTGTAATAATATTCCCTTGTGGGATGATCGGGTGCAGCCGCATTAAACACTTCACCGAAAGCTGAATTATTAATGATTTCCAAGATTAATTGGATGCAATCTTCCTGCTGAATTAAGTTCACAGGCGCGTCCGGATTTTTAAGTTGCGTTTTTCCTGCCATCGAAAACACTGGATGTCGATCTTTCCCAATAAGGCCGCCAAATCTCAACACAGTAGTAACAAAATCCTGATTGCTGATAAAAACGTTTTCGCTTTCAAGAAGCAGCTTTGCGGAATCTGTTGAAGGATCAGGTAAAGTGGACTCGGTTACAACCGCATTATTATCACTATAGACAGAGGTGGAGCTTACAAATATGACTTTGTTTACGGAGCTTATTGAAACATCGTCCGCCAAGCGTGTCATTTTCTCCAGATAATTTGGTTGATGAGCTAAAGATGTTTTTGGAGGAACATTAATAATTAGAAGATCAGAATTGTCCAGAAATACATTGTTGTTGGATTTTCTATCATTTAAATCGACCATGTACGGCTCAATTCCATAATCCTTCATGGTGCGCAATTTATCCGCCGTAGTGGTTGAACCCTTAACGGAATGTCCACTCATAACCAGTTCCTGCGCCAGTGGAAGTCCAAGCCAGCCGCAACCTAACACACTAATTTTCAACTGAAGTAGTATCGTTAGGTGTTACAGTTTGAATGGCCGGAACAGGACGGGTTATCGGCAAGAGAATTGTTGGAGGAGGAACCGCTTTGATCACAACAGGTTTTGGAATAATTTTTTTTCGTAAAATCACAGCATCATTCAATATAAATGGCTTCGGCATCATATGCGCCGGCCTTTTAGTAACGTTCAGTAATTTGTTTGATATTAAATCCATCGATGATTCTAGCAGCTCGAAGTTTAAAGGCGCATTTTTATTGATGCTGAAACTCATTAGTAGGGGTTCATTGTCAACTACGTAATAGCTTAGTACTTTTGGCCCTCGACGCTGCAATGCTGAGCCCTTTTGATTTACAGCCGATGCACCATTTGCCTTGAAATTGTGGATTCTTAGGTTAGGATGAGCAAAAATATCATAGCGGTTTACAATTCTGTTCGGTGTGATGCTGATCTTAAGGTGTCGTTGGTTGCCAATGATGCTGTCTCGTAAAAATATAATTGTTGGCGCGGCTAGTTTGGTAGCCTTTGCAACAGAGGAAAAAGTAAAACCAGAATTATATTTACTGAACATCGGAAGACGATTCAATTGTGAAGCGTCCTGAGGTTGATCCCCTAAATAATTTTTTGTCCACGGATCTACAGATACATCATAGGTTGCCCAATTTGCTTTTCCACTGTCAGCATCAAAAAAATACACAAGGCTATTTGGTTTTGCCTTGCCGGCCGCATAATCAGATTCAATATGAGCTTTAATAAAAAATCCAATAGATACTATTAAAGACAATGCGCCCAGGACTGCCTTTCGGTTAAACAATCCAAATACTGGCAATAATAAAGCAAATGTCAGAACAGTGAGAATCATGCTTCCGAACAATATCTTTAAACCAAGTCCGATCGGAAACATCCAAATAAACGGAACAACGATAAGAAGTGTTGGTATCGTCAAAATTAAATTTACAAGGATATTTGTACGCTGCGTAAATATAAAGATGCCGAACATCACAAGCAGCGCAAAAACGGGAATGATTAAAAAGGCCGCCCCGGGAAGATAGATTGCAAGGATAATATTGATGACGATCCATATAAAAAGAGGAGCAACTGCCTGGCTGATAACATCAAGGGCGGTAGATGGCCTGCTGTAAAAGAAGAAGCAGATTGCCAGGGCAAGGAAGCAGAAAGCAAAAATATACCAATGTCCATTGTAAGTAAAACCATGCAGAATATCAACGTACTGAGGATAAATAATCAGCATGGCCTTCCAGGCGAAAAATCCCAATATACCACAAGTAACCGTGGCCAGAATCAGGTTTAGAAACCCTCTTCCGATCTGTTGCGGGCTTAAATTTCGCTTGGCAATTCCTATAAGAACGAGGAACAAGAACAGAATTGCACCAACAATGATCATTGGATAAATCCATGAAAACGGATAGCTTATAAATCCGAATGGAGTGCTGAAGTATACATAATCTACATCTGAAGAAAGATTTGCAAGATCTACATTTGAAAAATGTTGAAGCAACGGCATCAAATAGGTTCCTTGATGGGCTAATGACCTATGGTCAAGATGCGCGACATCGTCCTGCGCAGTATGATAGTTAAAATGATCATCAATAAATGCAAAATTATAACCGGGAATGTTACCCTGTTCTCTGAAAACTGTGAGGTCGGTGTCGTTCGGCAGCATCTTGTAAATGCTGTACATTAACGAATTGGCA
>DASWND010000171.1:0-37070 GCA_036399435.1 Flavobacterium sp. | reverse complement strand
TGCTAAGTCGCCCGGATGGCGGAATTGGTAGACGCGCTGGTCTCAAACACCAGTGGGAAACCGTGCCGGTTCGATCCCGGCTCCGGGTACTTGAAAGCTCCTTCAAAAGAAGGGGCTTTTTTTGTGGCTGCAGTCGAGGTCAAACTTTCAATTGGCGGCTCCGGGTGCTGCGGGCGAGATCAAATTTATCTAAATTGACCGCTCCAGGTATTACGATGTCCTTTAAACGAAGTAACTTATTATTGCCGTGAGCTGAGATCAGACTATTTTAAGTTTGCCGGATTGGCAGGGAGCACTTTATGAAGAGCTTTCTGATGTAAAGTGATTATATAAAAGTTTGTAGCTGATTCCGCTGGGATTACTGAACAACTATTTTTTGACAAAAGTTACCTGCACTATTATATAAACGCAAAAAGTAGATACCTTTTGTATTGTTCGCCAAACTAACTTCATTTGGCTGTTGAAAATGCATGTCAGTTGAAGAGTATACTTTCCTGCCGTCAATATTATAAATTTCCAAATTATAGGTATCCACTAAGAGTGCATTCTCGATCGAGATTTTAAAAGTTCCATCAGATGGGTTCGGGTAGACTGCAATATGTGGATGAAGGTGGTTTTCCGAGGTAGCTAAAGCGCCAGAATATTCGTAAGCTCCTATATCGACCGTTCCTATTGTTGTTCGTGGCATTAACTCAGAATCATAAGATTGATACATACTGAGTGGAGTTAAAGGATAGGAAAGGTTTGTAAAACCTGGCGAAGCTCCCGTATCTATGACGTTAGTCGCAGCTGCAGTAAGGGAATAATTATTTAATGCAGGATTTGTAAAGCCTAATGCAAGATAATTACTGGAGATATAATTGTTTGAATTATTTAAGGCAACAGGTATGTTGCCACCATACATTGTGTTTGTCGCCCCTGATACTGAGGCAAAAATATTATTTTGGATTTTAAAAATATTTATTCCTGACGCTGGCGAGATGTTGAAATATTTAATATTTCCAACGTATTTGTTGATTACCGTGTTATTTATGAAATAAAAATCTTCCAATGCATTAGTAGCAGCATCATAGCCGATAATTCCGTGATTCGCTCCGGAAGTCCCTTGAATTATAACGTTGCCTATGATCACATTCAATCCTCCTTGGGCAATGTTTATTTCCCAACTTCCATAACCGGAATCTCCTTCATCAATAAAGTTGTATAAAATGTAACTGCGTTGTGCTCTAGTCTTTATTGAATTAGCCTGGCCTCGTGGGTGATGGAAATAGCAGTTTTTGACGATTAACGTGTCTGTGCTGGCGCCGATATAAATATGATGTTCATAACCGGAATGGCTGGAATTGTTTTGTTCCTGATAACCATTATTTTGAAACTCGGAATCTTCGATAATGGTATTACTGGTAGTTACATTATTATTCCCTTCGAGGATACCATTCTGACAGTTTACAAATTTGCAGTTGACGATGGTAATATTGTTAGCCTGAAAACGGATTCCTGCGCCATTTGCACCGTCTGCATCCGAAACCTGTGCGCCGTCAAAGACAATATTTTCGATGTACGGGTTGTCACTGATGCCATTATTTTCAAATACAAAAATGCCTTTTCCATTGGGGATATTTCCTGTATATTTTAAAATTGTGCGATTATTACCTGTTCCGAGGCCGATAAACTTCAGGTTCTTCTTTGTCCATTTTGTTGCATCATTAGCATAGATTCCACCATCAATATAGATGGTGTCACCATCTTGGACTAACAGCCTGACCTGGCTTGGAAGGGTGTAGGTTTGCGTCGCTCCAACATTCCACACCGTTGCATTGCTGCTATAACTTGTGATTAGCAGAAGACCTGATAGTAGTAATAGCAATTTCATCTTACTTCTCAAAACCAACTGTTGTAAAAAAAGTTTTTTGAACTAGTTCTTTCAACCCGCCAGTTGATCTGTAGCGCATACGAAATTGCTGTACGTAACTTTAGATATGACTTTGATTTCTGAATGTACAGGTTAGCACCCAAATCTTTAAATTTCTGAATGATTTTATAATTGCTTTTTTCAGATATTATTACAATTGGAACATTCGCATTTTCTGAATGTCGTATCTCGTCGACTGCATTATATGCATCTTTGGTTTTGCATAGATCAACAAATATAATATCAGGAACCGGTGGCGGATTATCAAGAGCGTCAGTTAATTCAACTTCGGTTGCACAAGTATCGATCTTGCTGCCCATAGAAACAGCAACTTCCTGAAGGATATCGAGTTTGTCTTCGGTATCATCTGCGTAATATATAATGTTTGACATAAGTAGGTGTTTGGAACCAGTAAGGTAGCAGGAATCGATGACCGAAATTTTATTAGACGACATAATCGATGAACGGTCTGCTTTAGCTCTTAGATCTCAGATTAATCTTACAGGTAAATGAGGCAAAAATTGCGAAAAACTGCATTTCATCTATATTTGTTGCATTACAACGGAGAAGTTAAAGAAGATTCTATTTCGGCCTAATTCCTGAATCATCAATTGATATCTAACCACCACTGATCAAACGGCTGTTTTTCATCTCTCAGGTAGACTACTTCACCTATGATGGGTGTAACCAATGGTATTGAATTTTTATTGGCTGCTGTTATCCTGACCAGAGGCTCATCCCAAGGATGGTGAGCCAATTTGAATTTTGAAGAATGAACAGGGAAGAGGCGTTTTGCGTTTAGATCGTCTGCCGCCTGAAGTCCACTCTCAGGAAAGAGATGTATAGCTTCCCAAGCTTTATTATATTGGCCATTTTCAAGAATTGCCAGATCAAATCCTCCATATTTCTGCCCGATTTCAGCAAAATGTTTGTCAAACCCACTGTCGCCTCCGATGTAAATCTTCAGCTCCGGAGTTTTAAGGATAAAAGAAAGCCATAAAGTATTATTCCGGGTAAAACTTCTTCCGGAAAAATGTCGAGCGGTCGCCGTATAGACTGTAAGATTATTATCTAGACTAACTTGTTCATCCCAATCTTTTTCAATGACATTTTGCGTGGTAAAGCCCCAGCGTTCAAAGTGCGAGCCTACACCTAATCCGCAGATAACAACCTTGACCTTTCGTTTTAATTGGAGTATTGTTTTGTAATCCAGATGATCATAATGGTCGTGAGTGATCAGTAAATAATCGATTTCCGGAATGTCGGCGGCTGAGTATACGTCAGTACCGCTAAAGGATTTATTTGTCCCAGGTATGGGCGAGGCGTTGCCGCTGAAAACCGGATCGACCAGAAAGCGTTTTCCTGCAAGCTGCATGTAGTATGATGAATGGCCAAACCAAACCAATACATCTGTATTTAATGATAATTTATGTAAATCGGTCTTGATCGATGGAATAACATCAGTTGGTCTCGTCCGCGGATATTTGGTAAAAAGGAAATCAAATAAAAGTCCCGGAATCGTATATCCTTCTGTTAAGCTTGGTGTAAAACTTCTATTATGGAATATTCCATTTTTAAAATTTGGAGATTTTTGCATTGCTTCAAGGCGCTTGCCTGAAGGTGCTTTACCAAACAGCGGTTGTTGCAGATAAAGGAAACCAATCGCGGCCAAAAAGGCTATGATACTTAAGAATATAATCATGACATGCCTAATTGAAGCTAAAGCTTTCATGTTGTTTTTTATTTCTACAATTGCAGGTCGCTATAGCAAACACTTACATCAGAGAAATTCTCGTAGCCAAACTCGCTAGCTCTAAGTTAGTAACAAATCCGTTACCATTGAAGGGAATAGACCAATCGCAATATTCAGCAAAATTGACACCGTTGCAACAATGTGCAGTGAAAGAGGAACCGATGGCATTACTTCATCGGATTCTTTTGTGTACATCGCCAATATAATTTTAAAGTAGTATCCGATACTGATGATCGAATTGATAACTGCCGCAATTACGACAACCATGTATCCGGCATTAATTGTTTCTGTAAACAACATGAATTTTGCGAAGAATCCCGAAAAAATTGGTATTCCGCCCATTGATAACAAAGCGCCTGTTAATATCGCCGCAAGTAGTGGATGACTTTTACCAAGGCCATTGAAGTTGATGATATCTTCACCTTTGTTGCTTTTTCCAATGTAGATCACAACTGAAAAAGCCGCTATTCCTGATAAAGCGTACGCTGAAGCGTAATATAGTAATGTTCCGCCGGCGTCTTTTGCGCTTAGCAAGGCCATCAACATAAATCCGGCATGCGAAATCCCGGAAAATGCAAGCATTCTTTTAACATTCGTCTGACGAAGCGCCATGATATTTCCAACTGTCATCGATGCGATTGAAATTATAACGATGAGAATCTCAAAGGCGTACGGCATATCAATGATTAGTGTACTTGCAATTTTATACAGTGCTGCAATTGCTACGACCTTGGCCAAAGTACTCATAAGCGTTGTAGTCAGTGTCGGCGAACCTTCGTACACATCAGGTGCCCAAAAGTGAAACGGAACAGCCGCGACTTTAAATAGCATCCCAACGATCATCATCACCAAACCAATAAAAAACCACTCAGGTGTTTGCGACGCAGCGGAAGCAGCATGTATTTCAGCAACGTTGAACGAGCCGGTTGCTCCATAAATAAGGCAGATTCCAAACAATATAAATCCGGATGCGAATGAACCCATTAAAAAGTATTTCATTCCGGCCTCGTTGCTTCTGATGTCAAGGCGATTGCTCGCCGCAAGAACATAAAGCGCGATAGAAAGAATTTCAATTCCAAGGAAGAACATTGCTAAATTTCCAAAAGAAACCATTGCGATTGCACCTGCAAGCAGAAATATTTTCGTTGCGATAAAATCGGATAATTTACCGGGAATGGCTTTATAGAAATCGCTGCTCAATCCGATGAGGAAAATAGTCAGAACGATAAACAATGTTGTAAATGAGGTCGCAAATCTGTCGATTACGATCATATTATTGTAATGTCCGCCCACAAGGTTAAATTCATAAATATTGAGCGCAAGCACACCAAGTAAACCTACTACCGTCATCGGAACAATTGCTTTCCTGAAGTTCAGGATCTCGAACAAAAGGACCAATATTCCTAAACCCGTAATTGCTAATAATGTGTTCATTTCTTATCGTAGTGGTTGAAACCGGTTGATGTTGGCTAATATATTTTCAATGCTTGGCTTAATTAATTCCGTTATCGGCTTTGGATATAATCCGAAAAATAGCAGCACAGCTATGATGATAACTAAAGTAATCGCTTCTTTAACGGTGACATCTGCAAAGACGCTGACATTTTTTTCGCCAAGCATCACATTCTGAAACATCCGTAACATGTAGTAAGCTCCAAGGATGATTGTCATTCCGCCTAAAATTGCATAAATCAGATCAATCTGTGAAAGGCTGTACAAGACCATGAACTCGCCAACAAAGTTGAAAGTGCCCGGCAACGCAACTGATGCCAGCAGCAAAATCATAAACATCGATGTAAACTTCGGCGATTGAACTCTGATCCCGCCCATCTGCGCAATTTCGCGAGTTTGTAATCTTCTATAAATAATTTCAGCAACGAAGAACAATCCAAGAATGACAAATCCATGTGCTATCATCTGTAGAACAGCTCCGGTTAATCCATCAGCAGTAAGGGTGTAACATCCGGCTGCAATTAATCCAACGTGAGCAAGTGAAGAATAAGCTAGTAAACGTTTCAAATCCGTCTGACGCAGTGCGACAATAGATCCATAAAGGACACCGGCTACACTTAATCCGATCAATAAATCAATGTATTTATTTGCTGCGAGTGGCGCAATCTGAATTTGCCATCTGATAACACTGTAAAGTCCCATTTTGAGCATAATTCCTGCCAGCAACATAGTTCCAACTGCGGGTGCTTTCTGATAAACTGCAGCCTGCCATGTGTGAAAAGGTATAAGCGGAATTTTTACGGCATAAGCTAAAAGGAACGCAAAGAATATCCAAAATTGTTCGTCTTCCGAAAGCATTGCACGGCTTAGATCAGCGATTAAAAAGCTTCCTGTTCTATAGTAGAGATAAGCAAAAGCAACCAACATGAATAATGAACCTGCGAATGTGTAGATGAAGAATTTTACCACTGCCTTCTTTCTAACATCGGCATCACCATTGCCCCAAATCAAAGCTATAAAGTATATGGGAACGAGAGACAACTCCCAAAAAACATAGTATAAAAGTCCGTCAGAGGCCAGAAATGTTCCTGACATAGAGAAAGCCATAAACATGATCAACGCGTAAAAAGATTTGGCGTTTGTCAACATGTTTCCAAAAGTCGTATAAATGATAATTGGAATTAACGCTGTAGTAAGAAGCAGCATCGCAAGTGAAAGTCCGTCGGCATCAAGTGCAAAATATGTCTTCGGATTTGAGATCCATAACATATTAGTATCTAAATCAACTCCAGCAAGATGTTGATTTACCATGAACAGAGTCGCAACAAAAGCTATAAGTGAAGTGGCAAGCGCAACCCATGAAGCGTTTTTGTTTCCAGCAAAATAAGTCGCAATTGAACCAAGTAAAAGTATAATCAGTATGTAAGATACATCCATTATGAGAAAGTTATTGTCCTAAAAATAAATAGATTAAAATGCCGCCGATGCCGAGTACAAAAGCAAAAAGGTAAAAGCCGACATTTCCATTCTGAAGCGTTCTTCCTTGTGTTCCGATCGCTTCCGCAGCTTTTCCAAAACCGTAAACAAGTCCTGACAATGCCGGTTCAAGTGTATTTTTGAAAAGAAGTGAAAGTGCGTTAAGAGGTCTCACAACAAGAAGTTCGTATACTTCATCAACATAATATTTATTGTAAAGGACTTTTGAAACTCCGGTGATCTGCGAATCATCAGCAGGAACCTGAGCTTGCTTTATGTACTTAACATAAGCGATCGCAATTCCGATCAATCCGCCTGCAACCGCAATTCCCATCAGCATATATTCTGTCGCTCCAAAATGATGTGCAACATGAGCTTTTTCACCAAAGACAGGAGCAAGATAATGGCTTAGCCAACTGTTTCCCGGTAAACTGATTACACCGCCGACCGCTGCCAATATTGCAAGAACAATTAATGGAAACGTAATCAAACCCGGACTTTCGTGCAGATGATGTTTCTGCTCCTCAGTTCCACGGAAACTTTTGAAAAACGTCAGATACAACAACCTGAACATATAAAACGCAGTCATCAAAGATGCAAGTGAAGCGATAACCCATAAAGCTGTGTTCTGGTGGTACGCAGTCATCAAGATCTCATCTTTCGAGAAGAATCCTGAAAAAGGTGGAATACCTGAAATTGCAAGTGATGAAATCAAGAACGTGATAAACGTAATTTTCATCACACCTTTCAACCCACCCATTTTTCTCATATCCTGTTCGCCATGCAAAGCGTGGATCACAGATCCTGAACCTAAGAACAGACAAGCTTTAAAGAATGCATGTGTGATTACGTGGAAAACGGCAATTTCATAAGCTCCTAAGCCTAAAGCCAGGAACATCAATCCGAGTTGTGAAACAGTAGAATATGCAAGGACTTTTTTGATGTCATTTTGAACAAGTCCGATAGTGGCAGCGACTAAAGCCGTTACAGCTCCAACAATTGCAATAATATTTTGGACATCCGGCGCAAGGTCAAAAATGAAATTCATTCTTGTCACCATAAAGATTCCCGCAGTTACCATTGTCGCAGCGTGGATCAGAGCCGAAACCGGAGTCGGTCCAGCCATCGCATCCGGAAGCCATGTATAAAGCGGAATCTGAGCCGATTTTCCACAAGCACCAATAAACAAAGCTAAAGCTGCGGCGCCAATCCAATATGATTCAGTGCCGGCTAAAACAGCAGCCTTCATTTCATTAAAGTCCAGTGTAGAAAATATGGAAGCCAGTATAAATATTCCGATCAAAAACCCAAGGTCTCCGATCCTGTTCATGATAAAAGCTTTCTTCGCCGCATCATTATAATCCTGATTTTTATACCAAAACCCGATTAGCAAATACGAACACAATCCAACGCCTTCCCATCCAATAAACATGATAAGCAAATTGCTTCCGGTGACAAGCGTGATCATAAAGAAGATGAACAAATTCAAATAAGCAAAAAACTTATGAAAATTCTCGTCATCATGCATGTAACTGATCGAGTAGAGGTGGATCAATGATCCGATTCCGGTTACAAACATCAGCCATAGCAATGAAAGCTGATCAAGCAAGAACCCAAAGTCGACGTTGAACCTGCCAAGTGAAATCCAGTCAAACAAAGAAACTTTGATCGGCTGAGCGCCGTTCGAAATCTGAAGAAACAAATACAATGTCACCACAAATGAAACAACGACAGACAGCGTTCCGACAATTCCCGAAATACTTTTTCCGACGCTTTTTCCAAAGAACACATTAAACAGAAACCCGATGAAAGGGGCAAGTAACAGAATTAAAATCAAGCTTGTCTCCATTCCCGGTTATCCTTTTAAATTCTTTAAATTATCAATATCAATCGAACTCAAATTCCTGAAGATCGAAACCAGAATCGCCAATCCAACGGCAACTTCCGCAGCAGCGACAGCCATTGAGAAAAATACAAAAACCTGTCCTTCAGCATCCTGATGATATGTAGAAAATGCTACAAACAGCAAGTTCACAGCATTCAGCATGATCTCGATCGACATAAACATGATGATCGCGTTTCTTCTGTAAAGTACACCAAACACGCCGACCGAAAACAGCAAAGCCGAAAGCAATATATAGTTATGAATACCAATTTCCTGTAGTATGTTCTGCATTACGCTGTAGTTTCTTTTTTAGACAATAACACAGCTCCGATCATCGACACCAGCAATAATACCGATGCAAATTCAAACGGAACCATATATTCATTCAACAAAACTTTTCCTAAAACCTTTATAGATTGGAAGTCTCCGCCGGAAACATTGTTATTCACCATTTCAGGCTGCGCTTTTACAAACACAGCGATCAGTACAAAAGCTAACAGGCAGAACGAGACAACAGCTGCAATTTTGGTCAACATGGGTTTATGCGGCTCATCTTCCTTGTTCAGGTTCATAAGCATGATCGTAAACAGGAAAAGCACCATGATCGCGCCCGAATAAACAATGATGTGAACGACAGCGAGGAATTGTGCATTGAAAAGAAGGTAATGGCCCGCAACAGAAAAGAAGCAGATCACCAGATAAATCGCACTGTGAATTGAATTTTTACTGATGATCGTCAGCATTGCAGTCGCCAAGGTAACGGCAGCCAGAATATAAAACAGTATTAATATATTCATACTTGTTCCGCTTTTTTGTTTTTACTATTTGCAAGCGCCATCTCAAGCGGCATCACAAGTTTATCTTTCCCAAAGATGAAGTCTTCACGTTTCGTGCTTGAAGGTACCAGTACTTTTGATTCTGTCAGATAAATCGCGTCTTTCGGACACGCTTCCTCACACAATCCGCAGAAAATACAACGCAGCATATTTATCTCATACACCGATGCATATTTCTCCTCACGATACAAATGTTTCTCGTCAGGTTTACGCTCGGCAGCTGTCATCGTGATCGCTTCAGCCGGACAAGATAATGCGCATAATCCGCAAGCCGTACAATTCTCACGGCCCAATTCGTCGCGCTTCAGCATATGCTGCCCACGATAAACCGCACTTCGCTCCCGAACCTGCTCAGGATATTTCACAGTAACTTTTCTGGTGAAAAGGTGTTTGATCGTAATCCACAGCCCTTTCACAATGGCAACAAGGTATAGGCTCTCCCAAAAAGTCATCTTTTTGTCAGAAACCACCTGTTTTTTACCCGATAATGATATAGATTCTATTGACATTTTTATTTTGTTTTAGGAGCACAACTCCCGTATTCTTTGGAACTTTTGTCCCGTTTTTCGTTGCAATCTTTTTGGTTCGTCTCCCCTCCATTGGAGGGGCTGGGGGAGGCCAAAAAGGATTTCCGCTGCAACCGGGGCTATTCTACAACCACCGATTTTCTATTATGTTTTCTTAACTATCGAACACCAGAATGCAAATTCCCGTGATCATAATGTTTGCGATCGCAAGCGGAATCAAAATCTTCCATCCCAATCTCATCAACTGGTCATATCTAAATCTCGGAATCGTCCAGCGAACCCACATAAAGAAGAAGATAAAGAAACACAGTTTAGCAAAAAGCGCAAGCATTCCGATGATATTTGCAACGTTGATTCCCCAGTTGACTTCGGCCCAATCCATTCCCGGATAATTATATCCACCAAAATAAAGAACAGCCAGAATGGTAGATGAAATAAACATGCTCGCATATTCAGCAAATAGGTAAAAACCCATTCGCATCGATGAATATTCTGTATGATAACCTCCAATTAGTTCCGCTTCACATTCTGCCAAATCAAAAGGAGTCCTGTTAGTTTCAGCAAACGAACAAATCAAAAAGATAATAAACCCAACCGGTTGATAGAAAACATTCCAGTTCATTCCACTTTGTTGAGCCGAAATTTCACGCAAACTCAAAGTTCCTGTCATCATCAAAAGTGCGATGATCGAAAGACCCATCGCAACTTCATAAGAGATCATCTGAGATGCAGCACGCATGGCGCCCATCAAAGAGAATTTATTGTTCGAAGCCCAGCCACCGATCATGATTCCGTATACGCCACAAGAAAGAACTCCAAAAATGTAAAGGATTGCTACGTCAATATCAGTCGCCTGTAAAATAACATCACGTCCATTTATATGAAGCCTGTCGCCCCACGGGATAACGGCACTTGTCATCAAGGCAACGCTCATCGAGATCGCTGGTCCAACAATAAACAAAAATTTATTCGGCGTATCTGGTAAAAATTCTTCTTTCGAAAATAATTTTAATCCGTCTGCAAGCGGTTGTAAAAGCCCGCCTTTTCCAGCACGGTTCGGGCCAACGCGATCCTGAAGCCACGCCGCAATTTTTCGCTCAGCCAACGTTGAGTACATCGCCATCACCATCGTTAGCGAAAAAATGGCAAGGATGAAAATTCCCTTTTCTATAATAATTGCTTCATTCATGGCTAAAGATTCCCTTCTTTAAATATTTCTTCTTCTTCAGGTTTCAGCGGAACTGCGGGCATACTGATTTTTTTTCTGTCCTGTTCGCGGCCTTTTAAGATTCCCGTTTCAGTATCGATGTGAACAGTCTCTAATGGTCTTGTGTAATTGTTCGCGTTGATAACTGAATCTTTTTCAAATTTACGTGGACCTTCAATTACCCAGTCAGCCGGAGTTTTATGATCGAATCTGCATTCGTTGCAGATAAACTCTTCGACCTCATGAAATTCATCCTTACGTCCTGTTACACGCTGGATCTCGTTTCCGAACATCCAAAGTGTTGTTTTTCCACAGCATTTAGAACAATCTCTGTGCGCGTTGTATGGCTTGTTGAACCAAACTCGTTGTTTGAATCTAAACGTTTTGTCAGTCAGTGCTCCAACCGGGCAAACATCGATCATATTTCCTGAGAACTCGTTCGTGATCGCTTTATTAAGGCCTGTCGATATGTTCGAATGATCGGCGCGATCCATAACTCCGTGTACACGATTGTCGGTCAGCTGATCAGCGACCATTACGCAGCGGTAGCAAAGGATGCAACGATTCATATGAAGCTGAATATTCGGGCCGATATCTTCCGGTTCGAATGTTCTTTTCTCTTCGATGAACCGTGTTTGCGATTTTCCGTGCTTAAAGCTTAAGTTCTGAAGATCACATTCTCCAGCCTGATCACAAACCGGACAGTCGAGCGGATGATTTATAAGTAAAAACTCGGTCACCGACTTTCTTGCCTCGGTGACGCGCTCTGATTTTATGCTGTTGACTTCCATACCGTCCATTACGCCGGTAACGCATGAAGCCATTAATTTTGGCATTGGCCTCGGATCAGCTTCGCTTCCTTTGGCTACTTCCACTAAACAGGCACGGCATTTTCCGCCGCTTCCTTTTAGCTTCGAGTAGTAGCACATCGCAGGTGGAACTGATTCGCCGCCAATCATACGCGCAGCCTGCAGGATCGTTGTCCCCGGTGCTACGTCAATGCTTTGGCCGTCTATTGTTATTTTCATGTTGATAATTCTAAATATGTCGCTCCTATGAGCACAAATGAATTGTAATTTATTTGTTATTGAGATGCCGCTCCTACGGAGCTCAAATAATGAAATGCTGTCGATACTATAGATATTTCGCTCCTACGGAGCTCAAACTAACTGCAATAATTCCATCTATAAATATTTCGCTCCTACGGAGCTCTGCTACACTACTGCTTGTGCCATTAAGTGTTTTACCTTTTCAAAAGGCTCTGCGACATAATGATCTCTATTCTTAATCTTCTCAGGGAAACGAACATGATATTCAAATTCAGCCCTAAAGTGTCTGATTGCCGCAGCGACAGGCCATGCCGCAGCATCACCGAGTGGGCAAATCGTGTTTCCTTCAATCTTTCTCTGGATGTCCCAAAGCAGATCGATATCTTCTTCACGGCCGTGACCGTTTTCAATTCTGTGTAAAACTTTTTCAAGCCATCCTGTACCTTCGCGACAAGGTGAACACTGTCCACAGCTTTCGTGGTGGTAGAAGCGAGCGAAATTCCATGTGTTTCTGACAATGCAGGAAGTGTCGTTGTAAACAATAAATCCACCTGAACCAAGCATTGAACCTGTTGCAAATCCACCGTCGCTTAATGATTCGTACGACATCATGCGGTCTTCACCGGTTGCTGTTTTATAGATCAGGTTTGCAGGTAAGATCGGCACCGAAGAACCTCCGGGAACCAATGCTTTTAGAGGACGATCGTCCATCATTCCGCCAAGGTATTCATCAGAATTGATGAACTCATAGACGCTGATTCCAAGTTCGATCTCGTAAACTCCTGGATTTTTCACATGTCCTGAAGCCGAAATTAACTTCGTACCTGTTGATTTTTCAGTTCCAATTTTAGCATATTCAGCACCTGAATTGTTGACTATCCAAGGCACAGCAGCAATTGATTCGACGTTGTTAACAACTGTTGGGTTTGCCCATAAACCGCTGATAGCAGGAAATGGTGGCTTAATACGTGGATTCCCACGCTTACCTTCAAGCGATTCAATTAGCGCAGTTTCTTCTCCGCAGATATAAGCTCCGGCTCCAACGTGAACGTGAAGATCAAGATCGTAGCCCGTTCCTAATATGTTTTTTCCGAGCCAGCCCGCAGCATAAGCTTCTTTAATAGCGTTTTCAAGAATTTTGTATATCCACATGTATTCACCGCGGATGTAGATGTATGACAAGTGTGCTTCAAGTGCGAAACTTGCTGTGATCATTCCTTCAACCAGTAGATGCGGAATGTATTCCATCAAATAACGGTCTTTAAAAGTACCCGGTTCAGATTCGTCAGCGTTACAAACAAGGTGTCTCGGATTTCCAGATTTCTTGTCGATAAAGCTCCATTTCATTCCCATTGGAAAACCTGCTCCACCGCGACCTTTAAGTTGAGAATTTTTGACCTCGGTCACAACTTCCTCTGGAGTCATCGATTTCAGGGCTTTTTCAACCGAAGCATAGCCGCCTTCACGACGATAAACTTCATAGGTCTTGATTCCCGGAACGTTTATTTTATCTAATAATATTTTCTTTGACATTCGTAAATCCTAGTGTAAAGTGATTTTGTTGTCTTTGCAGTCTATGATGAGCTGATCGATCTTTTCTTTCGTAAGATGCTCCTGATAATAATCTCCGAGCTGCATCATTGGTGCATAGCCGCAGGCGCCAAGGCATTCAACGCCGACTACGGTAAAACTACCATCAGCTGTTGTTTCACCTTTTTGGATGCCTAATTTATCACATGTATATTCCATTAAATCTTCGGCGCCGCGCAAACAACATGAAGATGTCTGGCAGAACTCGAACATGTACTTTCCGATCGGCTTACGGTTAAACATCGTATAAAACGACACAACCTCATAAACCTCTACCGGCTTGATGTACATGATTTCAGCAACCTTATCCATCAGCTCAATGCTGAGCCAATTTTCATGCGCATCCTGCACTTCGTGAAGTACGGGTAAAAGCGCCGACTTCCTTTTATCTGAAGGATAATGGCTGATCAGTTCGCTGATCCGTTCTAAAAGTTCAGGAGTAAAATTGATCTCCTGTTTGTGTTGTACAACTTCCATTTTCTATATCAGTCGGATGCCGAAGCTTCCGGGATTAATGTTTTAAGCGTCTAATTCGCCCGCAATTACGTTCAAACTCGACAATGTTGCAATCGCATCCGATAGCATTTGGCCTTTTACCATTTCGCAAAAAGCCTGGTAATATATAAAGCAAGGCCTTCTGAAATGTAATCTATATGGCGTACGGCTTCCGTCGGTAACCAAGTAAAATCCAAGCTCACCGTTTCCACCTTCAACAGGATGATACACCTCTGTAACCGGAACAGGAACTTCACCCATCACGATTTTGAAATGGTAAATTAGAGCTTCCATATTATGGTAAACTTCATCTTTTGGCGGAAGGTAATAATCAGGAACATTTGCGTGATAAGGACCTTCAGGTAAGTTGGCGAGTGCTTGTCTGATGATGCTGATACTTTCATGAACTTCAGCATTTCTTACGCAGAAGCGGTCATAAGTATCACCTGATTTTCCAACGGGAATATTAAATTCAAAATCTTCGTATGAGCTGTATGGCTGCATTACGCGGATATCATAATCGACTCCGGTTGCGCGCAGATTCGGACCTGTAAATCCGTAACTGATTGCTCGTTCTGCAGAAATTGGACCTACGTCAATTGTACGATCCATGAAAATCCTGTTTCGAAGCAAAAGGCTTTCGAATTCAGCCCAAACTTTTGGAAACTCTTCAAGGAAATCATTGATCTTCTTAAAAGCAAGCGGACTCCATTCACGTTCAAATCCACCGATGCGTCCCATATTTGTTGTAAGTCGCGCTCCACAGATCTCTTCGTAAATTTCATATATTTTTTCACGGTATTGGAACACATATAAGAAACCGGTCAAAGCACCGGTGTCGACGCCAAGAACCGAGTTACAAATAATGTGATCCGAAATACGGGCAAGCTCCATTACAATTACCCGAAGGTATTGAACACGCTTTGGAACTTCAACGTTTAATGCTTTTTCAAGTGTCATCCACCAACCCATGTTATTGATCGGTGAGGAGCAATAATTCATTCGGTCTGTTAGCGGTGTAATCTGATAAAATGGCCTGTTCTCCGCAATTTTTTCAAAGGCACGGTGAATATAGCCGACAGTTTGTTCACCATCAACGATCCGTTCACCATCCATCAACAGGATATTTTGGAAAATACCATGCGTTGCAGGGTGCGTCGGACCAAGGTTTAATATTGAAAGTTCGCTTCCGTCTTCGTTCTGCCGTTGTTTGATAACATCGGCATATCGCAATTCAGGAGGTAATAATAAGTCTGACATTTATATATTATTCAGGGGCATTATTAGCAATTGTCTGTTGTTCTTCCAAAGAAGCGGTCGTCTTTGTCGGTACGGCCTCCATCTTCAAGAGGAAATTCTTTTCGCATCGGAAAAGAAGTCATTTCATCCATATTCAGGATACGCTTAAGCTGTGGATGGCCTTTAAAAATGATTCCGTAAAAATCGTATGTTTCTCTTTCCTGCCAGTTTGCACTTAGGAAAAGTTCACATACTGAATCAATTTCGGGCATAACGCCGTTTAAAAAGCACTTAATTCTAATACGAACATTATCGATCCAGTTGTGCATATGATAAACAACGGCAAACTGACGTTCGAGCGGCGCATCCGGATAATGGATTCCACACAAGTCAGTCAGGAAGTTAAAACGCATTTCGGGATCTTCTTTCAAAAACAGCATTACTTCGAGAATGGAATCGGCATCTACCTCAAAAGCGAGGATGTCGTGCTGTTGCAAAAAATTGTTTGCTACGTTTCCAAATTGTTCGGTGAGTGAATTCTGTATCTGAAGGTTATCTAAAGCCATTATTTTACTTGATGTTATAAGAAGCTAAAAGTTCGGTGTATTCCGGTGAGCTTCTTCTTCGAACCGATTCTGATTTTACGAGGTCTTGTAAAACCATGATACCATCCAGGATCTGCTCAGGCCGTGGCGGGCAACCCGGAACGTAAACGTCAACCGGAATCACTTTATCAATCCCTTGCAAAACTGAATATGTATCGAAAATACCGCCAGAAGTTGCGCATGCTCCAACGGCAATAACCCATCGGGGCTCAGCCATTTGTTCGTAAACCTGCCGTAAAATCGGAGCCATTTTTTTCGCAATTGTTCCCATGACGAGCAACATGTCGGCCTGTCGTGGTGAAAAGCTCATTCGTTCAGAACCAAATCGCGCCACATCATAATGTGAAGCCATGGTCGCCATAAATTCAATACCACAACATGATGTTGCAAATGGCAATGGCCAAAGCGAATTGGCACGCGCGAGTCCGACGACATCATTTAATTTTGTGGCAAAGAAGCCTTCTCCTGAAAATCCTTCAGGTGGTTCGACTATATTATGTTTTATATCGCTCATGTTGTTTTCTCTTTAGTTAAACCAGAACTTTTGTACCTGATTTAAACGTCAAAAGCCCCTATTTATTGGCAGAAAGTGCCATTTCAACCGACATTAATCCCACTCCAGCGCCTTCTTTTTGATAATGTAGAAAAATCCTACCAATAGCAAAAGCATGAAAATGACCATCTTGATCATTCCGTCAACACCCATTTCCCTAAAGTTGACTGCCCATGGATATAAGAAAATCACCTCGACATCAAAAAGAACAAAAAGGATTGCGACCAGAAAGTACTTTATTGAGAATGGAATACGTGCATTTCCGACTGACTCGATTCCACATTCAAAGTTTTTGTCTTTGATCACCGACTTACGTCGTGGACCTAAAAATCCTGAGATTATAATGGTAGTGACCACAAATCCAACTGCAAGCAGGAACTGCATTAAGATTGGAAAGTAATCCGCTTGATTAGTTTGCATTGAATAATGATGAAAATTAACCGCAAAGATACAAGTACAAACTTTAAAATACAACGCAAATCATTAATTCCTTTCAAGCTGCTTCTGCACTGTCAAAAAGTATTGAGCAAAAAAAAACGCTCCGATTAAGGAACGTTTAAATTTTTCTTTGGCAACAAAAAATATATATTTTTAGTCTTCCATGGTAGTTACCTGAGCGGCAACTTTACCTTTTCGTCCTTCTTCTTCTTCATAACTAACTCTGTCACCTTCACGAAGTTCTTCCGCTCTGATTCCTGAAGCATGAACGAAGATGTCTTTTCCTGTTTCTTCATCTGTAATGAATCCGTAACCTTTTGACTCATTGAAAAATTTAACTGTACCTGTACGCATTGTAATTGTAATAATAATTTATAATGCGGCAAATGTAGGGTTTAAAACAGTACGAAAAACATTTATATGAAAATAAGTGGACGAATAGCATTTTATGCATTTGTACAAGAAGCTGAAACTCAAATTATTATTCGGCTGCTGTTGTCTGCTAGAAGGGAACAAGATCCCAATTCGGATCGTGGTTTTTTAAATTTTGCAGTAACCCGTACTTATGCTTATCACCGTAAAGAATCGCAATTTTCTTGCCTTGATGCGTTAAAACAAGATCTGCGAGATATTCATTTCGAAGATCGAGAACCAAATAGTTGAAATTTTCTTTATTCTTTTCTCCACATTTGTATTTTTCTCCCAATTTCGTTTCAATGTCACACTTGCTTAGTACAATTGAACCACGTTTTTCTTCATATACACTTATCAATTTGTCGAGGGTCAAATCTGCGCGAATATCAGTAAACTGATCTATACCGGTTACTTCCTGCGACTGATTAATAAATCCCTTGACTTTAAAGCGTGCCATATCCTGATTAAGTGTATCTAAATAGGAGGTCAGGTAAAAGCCGGTTATTTTCCTAAGTTTTTTATGTAAGAGTTCAGTTTGTTCTTTTCCTAATGTACTGTCAGGTTTGACACCTTCATACATTACAAAATATCCGGCAGCTCGTAAAGAATCTATATCTTTTTTTATCTTATGGTAGTACTCCGGCTTATTTATGTGCATTACACCAACAAACGCAACCGTTTTGTCACCATTAGATAACTTTACAATTTGATAATTCTTGTTCATAATGTTGCCTTGTAGTGCTACAAGCGATCTGGTACAAGATTGAAGAAGAAGACTAACTAGGCAAGCTGCCAGGATTTTTTTCATTTTAAAATGATTTAAGTGTTTCTACTAACGAGGCCACCGCTTCCATTATTTGCATGGTTCCGCCCAGCCAACAACCAAATTTACAGGTTCCACGACCCGGCTTTTTATTGCCTTCGGCGTCAGTGTAAGTCTCGTTACACCATTTTATACAGTCTGAAAATTTTGATGGTTGTGAGTCAAATACGGAAGTGGTATTGATGGTTGTAAAATAGTTAGGTTTGATGTTGGCAACAGTTAAAATGTTTTCAGTAAACTCCATACTAATAAGGCCTTCACCTTTATCAGGTATTACCATTCTAATTTTCGCACTCTGCTTCACCTTTCCATCTTTAGAAATGACCGTAACATCCCTTGTAATTGTTTCATAGGTTGTTGTCCGTGTTGTCAAAGTACTCTTCATCGAGGCCGGCAACTCCATCTTAACGAAAGTCTGTCCAATTGAGCTAGTGCTGATTACAACAGCAAACAATAATAATAAATTTTTCATGATAATTAATTTTGTGCAGGAAATTCCCGCGGGTTTTGACGTTTTTTTAAATTTTAGTTTTCGTGGCGGATAGAATATTGATCACTATGCCGGTTGGCCTCTTGCTTCCATTATTAATATTTTTTAATTAATTGTTTCGTAAAGCTAACCAACATCAAAAAGTCAAAACGGAGGAAAATCCGTAGATAATGTTAAAGCATAAAAAAACCCGGATGATGCCGGGTCTTTCTACTATTTAAAGATGATTTCCTTATATTCAAAGAATTCTACTGTAACAATCGAAATGCATCTCTAATTTTTGATTAGTTTTTTAGTGACAACCACATTAGAATCAAAAGTTGATTTTGTTATATACATTCCTGATGGCAGGCTGGAAAGATCGATAACATGACCTTCTACAGAAAATATCTTTCTACCATCTAAGGAATAAAGTTCGAATAACTTTACTTCGTTTTGTAAATACAAGCTGCGACTCACTGGATTTGGATAAAAGGCAGCGGCTTCCTCAGTATGGTCTGCGCTACTTAAGTTAGGGCTTAAATAATATTGTGCGATAGCAAAATCATTGTCTGAATCGTAAGAACTGTAGGCCGTACCGAAAACCAAAGCTTTATCCTCAGAAGTGATTAACAAAGAATATCCAAGCGCTTCGCCATTATTAAAATCGGTGATTACTACACCTTGGTTTCCAAACGAGGAATCTATACTTCCTTCACCGTTGTACCGTACTAATGTAAAAACTGATAAGTCGTAGTTGTCTACTGTAAATCTTCCGGCCAGCAAGACTTTACCGTCAGTCTGAACTTTCATTTTCTGGAAGTTGGTATAGTATGGTAGGTCTGTAACCACTAGACCATTCTCGCCAAACGCAGTATCAAGGTGACCATCTAAAGTAACTCGCGATATAGTAAAAGGATGGTTCTCAAAATACGAATCATATAGTATGTAAATATATCCGTTACTGACTTCCATGTGGTATGGAATGTTGGAGTAAGAATCTCCAAATACTGCCATTCCATTTTGATTAAACGACGTGTCCAGCGATCCGTCAATATTGTATCTTAACAACTTGACGTCATCGTTAGTAATTCCATATGCTATTATTTTTCCATCTGGTAAAATGCTGACATTGTTTAGTTGTTCATTTAAGGTTGACGTACCCATCGCGCCAGCATTTGAAACCCCATTCACTCCAAATGATGCGTCCAATGATCCATCTTCATTCAGTCGTGCCAAAGCATAATCTAAATTATTTCCGCCATTTCCGCCATCTGTTGAGTTGTGGCCTGCAATCAAAATTTTATTGTCATCAAGGACGTATTGATTAAAGATAGTCATATGACTTGAAAGATTTTTTATACCATTTATTCCAAATGTAAAATCTAAAACGCCGTTCGAATTTAATCGAAATACATTTGATGGATATATAGTATGGCCTATAATCCTGCCACTACCATCTATTCCAACATTGTGAACCTCCTGCATTGGAAGCACATCCATAAGTACATAACCACCAATGCCAAATGTATCATCTAATGCACCATTGGAATGGTATCTGGCAATAATAGGAAAGCTTTTATTGTTAAAGTCCGCTGTTCCGGCTGCGATAATTTTACCATCAGGCTGCAAAGCTGAAGCTCGTATTGCATCAAAAGAACCATAAGGCAAAGTAAAAAGCACTTTCCCATTGAAATTGAATGTTGGATCAAAAGAACCATCGCTCATAATTTTGGATAATGCAATTTTATTATCATTAACTGCGATTTCTGTATTTCCGCAAACTAATATTTTGTCACCTATGATGCTAAAGTCTGCACCGTAATCATTTAAACTGTAATACGAATATATCAACAGGCCATCTTCATCAAATGTGATATCAGGCGATCCGTTTGAATTGTATTTTCTGACGAAAATGTCATAGTTATAGTTCGAAGACTGCATCACGTAATCCATTAAAACAATTTTGCCATCAGCCTGGACTTTTAATTGGCCACATTTTGTGTACTGGCTTTCAATTGAATAATCAGTTGGTGAAAAATAGGTTGCAGCAACACCGTTTGATGCAAATAGATTGTCAGTGGATCCATTTTGTTTTAATTTTATTATATTGATGCTGGCGGCAGTCTCGGAACCGTAATGAACTCTATTAGAGAAAATAATATTATCGTTCTCATCGGAAGCTATGGCGGATATAAAGGAAGACGTCGAGCCTTGAAAACCTACGATTCGATGACCATCTGTGCCAAAAGTTGTATCAAGATCGCCATTATGCAAATGTCTGCATATAAAAGAATCGTTATTCCTACTTCCACCAACAATTAAGCGATCGTCCGACAGTACCTTAACTGCAGTTGCAAGTAATGTAGCCCCTAAATTATTAATCACTATAGTATTATGTACTATGCCAAAATTTCCAAATGACATGTCTAATGTGCCATCAGTATTAAAACGGGAAACGCCATAGGAGTAGCCATCATCTTCCCAAAGTGTTACAATTTTGCCGTCAGACTGCAGGTCAAAATTAACAAAAGCAGTCAATTCAAATGTTGTCAAATCAATCATTCCATCTTCAGAAAAAGTAAGATCGAGGCTTCCATCCTGATTGTAACGTGCCAAAGCATTATCTCCGCCAACCAATATTTTACCATTCGAGTCTATTTCAAGAGCATATATTTTATCAATGTTAATATTAAAAACAACCCCGTTAAAATTGAAGCTAGTATCTATGGTTCCGTCCTCATTTAAACGAATAATTGCTGCACTTGAATTTATAAGAGAAGAGACTTTTTCGCCAGCTAGAACAATTTTACCATCCGATTGAATTGCTTGTTTCTCAATCTTAAAATTACTTTGTCCAAAGTTTGTAGTTACTTTTCCATTAACCCCAAAATTTAGATCTAAATCACCGGAGTTTTGAGGCCTGGTCGTAATCGAGGTTAAGATCAGCAGAGTAATTATTGCTTTTTTCAAAATTGTGTCTATTAAACACAAACATAAACAAAAAAGCAGCTATTCGTTTTACAAATAGCTGCTGTAATATTAGGACGAATTATTTTAGCCTATGTTCAACTTTATATGAAGCTCATCCAATTGTTTATCATCAATCACCGACGGAGCATCAATCATTACATCGCGTCCCGAATTGTTCTTCGGAAATGCAATAAAATCCCGAATCGTCTCCTGTCCGCCTAAGATCGCAACCAGCCTATCAAGTCCAAAGGCCAATCCACCATGAGGCGGCGCTCCAAACTGAAAAGCATCCATTAAAAATCCAAATTGATTTCTCGCTTCTTCCTCCGAAAATCCTAGATATTTAAACATCAGCTGCTGCGTCGCCTTATCATGAATCCTGATCGAACCGCCGCCGATTTCATTTCCGTTCAACACCATATCATAAGCATTGGCACGAACTTTCTTCGGATCTGTCTCAAGTAAATGCATATCCTCACGCTTCGGCGAAGTAAACGGATGATGCATCGCATGATATCTTCCACTTTCCTCATCAAATTCCAATAACGGAAAGTCAACGACCCAAAGCGGCGCAAACTCATCCGGTTTTCTTAAACCTAAGCGCGTTGCAAGTTCCATTCTTAAAGCACTCAGCTGCGAACGTGTCTTATCAGCCGGACCAGCCATCAATAAAACAAGGTCACCGGGTTTTGAACCAAATGCTTCCGACCATTTTCTCAAAACCGCTTCATCATAAAACTTATCCACCGATGATTTTAATGAGCCATCTGCATTATGCCTAAAATATACTAATCCCGTAGCGCCAACCTGCGGTCTTTTCACCCAGTCAATCAGTTCATCGATCTGCTTTCTTGTATATTCGGCGCATCCTTCTGCATTGATTCCAACAACAAGTTCAGCCGAATCAAAAACAGGGAATCCCGACGGTTCAAATGTTGCGCCTTCCGGCTTCAATTCCACAAATTCCATTGCAAACCTGATATCCGGCTTGTCATTTCCATACGTTTTCATTGCATGCTCATACGTCATCCGCGGAAATTTCTCCACATTAATTCCCTTTATCTCTTTCAGCAAATGCCTTGTCAAACCTTCAAAAACATTTAAAATATCTTCCTGCTCAACAAATGCCATTTCGCAGTCGATCTGTGTGAATTCAGGCTGCCTGTCTGCACGCAGATCTTCATCCCTGAAACATTTTACGATCTGGAAATATTTGTCCATTCCGCCAACCATCAAAAGCTGTTTGAAAGTTTGCGGCGATTGCGGAAGGGCATAAAACTGTCCTTCATTCATCCTCGAAGGAACAACGAAATCCCGCGCGCCTTCCGGAGTCGATTTTATCAGATACGGAGTTTCAACTTCGCAAAAATCCTGGTCAGATAAATATTTCCGGACTTCCATTGCCACTTTATGACGGAAAAGCAGGTTGTTTTTGACAGGATTTCTTCTGATATCAAGATATCTGTATTTCATCCTGATGTCTTCACCACCGTCGGTTTCATCCTCGATTGTAAAAGGCGGCGTCAAAGCTGCATTTAAAATTGTCAGTTCCGAAACAAGGATTTCAATATCACCTGTCGGCATGTTCGGGTTTTTCGATTCCCGTTCGATCACAGTACCTTTCACCTGAACAACAAACTCGCGTCCAAGTGTTTTCGCCATTTCAAAAACGTTCGCCTGCGTGCGTTCGGAGTCAAAAATTAATTGCGTAACACCGTAGCGATCCCGCAAATCGACCCAGATCATAAATCCTTTATCGCGCGATTTCTGAACCCAGCCCGCTAAAGTTACTTCCGAATTGATATGCGATGCGTCTAATTGTCCGCAGTTATGGCTCCTGTACATGAGTAAAATTTTAGCGGCAAATTTAATTAGATAAAGTCAATTTCAAGATGATTTCCCCGATAATGCATTTTTTTGTTTGGGCGTTTCCCCTTTGGCGAAGTGTATTTTCACCCATTCATGTGATAACGCGCCAAATCGGCCGCGCTGTTTGCTGCAATCTTTATCGCTTGCTTCGCCGCAATAAAGGATTTCCGCGTCCATCGCTAACGCGGGAGGAGTTGATGGTTGTTGCAGAAGAGTTGATGGTTGTCGTTTGTCGGTTGATGGATTATTTTTTACCAACATCTTGATTTGTAGTCAACATCCAGATCTAAAAACTAACATCTAACTACTATTATTTATAACCAATCTTCTTCCAACGACCGACAACTTCTCAATGAGCTTCTTCCGGACAACGCCGACTTTTCAATAAAAACCATACTTTTACGTTTCAACAAAAAACGCATACCCATGAAAAAACTTTTTCTAATACTTCTGCTTGCAGTCGGTTCTGTTTATTCACAAGCCGACGTAGTCAAGTTCACCGCAAAAATTGCGAACCGAAACAGCGACACCATTATGATTCTCGGGCGGAAATTTAAACAGGTCATTCCGATCGATAAAAATGGCATGTTTACAGCAACTTTTCCGGTAACAGCCGGACCACATCAATTTTCTGATGGAACCGAATCGTCACTTTTATATCTTAAAAATGGCTACGACCTGAAACTCGAAATGGACGCAAAGATGTTTGACGAATCAATCAAGTATAGTGGAGTAGGAATGGGTGAAAACAACTTCCTCGCACAAAAAATGCTGATTGATGAACAGTTTGAAATATCATCGGCGGGTATAAAAGACCAGGCAGCTTATATGGCTGCGCTGGATAAAAAAACTGCGCAACTTGAATCTTTGATGGCTTCATTGTCAAAAGATGAAGATTTTAAAACCATCGCAGGCATGATGCTTCAAGGCGAAAAACAGCAGCAGGCGGCAGGATTTTCGAAAAATCTTAAAGTCTCATCTCTGATAGGAAAAGCTTCTCCAGGTTTTGATTTTGAAAATCATAAAGGTGGAAAAACCAAACTAGCAGATCTAAAAGGTAAATATGTTTATATCGATACGTGGGCAACATGGTGTGGACCTTGTATTGCAGAGATTCCGCATCTTAAGCGTGTTGAACAAAAGTACCACGGTAAAAAAATCGAATTCGTCAGCATCTCGATAGACGAAAAGAAAGATTACGAAAAATGGAAGAAGATGGTTGTGAGCAAAGAACTCGGCGGTGTTCAGCTTATTGCCGACAATGCCTGGAGCTCTCAATTTGCAAAGGATTACAGCATAGATTCGATTCCGCGTTTCATTTTAATTGGGCCTGATGGTAATGTTATCGATGCAAATGCGAAAAGACCTTCAGATCCAGGTTTGATCTCGCAGCTCGACGCGCTACTGACAAAAAAATAATATTAAGAGCTCCGCATGACGGAGCTTTTTTATGTCCCGACATTCAATGTTACCAAATTGTTAAGCGAATGTTTGTTAATTGTAAAAATTTTTTTATATTTGATCTATAACCTCAAAATTAAGGCTATGAAAAAGTATATGATCATGGGAATGCTTCTCGCCTCAGGAGTAATCTTTGCACAGGAAACAGCACCAAAACTTGAAGCTCAAGGTAAATATGTCAAAGTAACTTACTTCCATGAAAATGGGAACATTCAACAAGAAGGCTTCTTTCTTGACGGTAAGCCAGAAGGAAAATGGGCCGCTTACGATGCTGAAGGTAATAAGAAATCAATCGGTGAATATTCAAACGGAATGAAATCAGGGAAATGGTTGTTCTGGAATGGCGCAAATCTAAGTGAAGTCGATTATAGCGAAAGCCGTATCGCAACAGTTAAAACATGGACTCAGTCAACGGTCGCCGATAGGAATTAAATAAACTCTATAAAAAAAGCCTCAACAATTGTTGAGGCTTTTTTTATGGATACAAAATTATATTACTTATTCGGTGATCAGTGCTGCTCTTCTGTTTCTGCGGTCCCGCAAACTATATTTTGTTCGCTTAACCAGATAGAACATAACCGGCACCATTACAAGGGTCAATATTGTTGCATAGGTTAATCCAAAAATGATTGTCCATGCAAGCGGACCCCAAAATACTACATTATCTCCACCTATAAATACATGTGGATTCAGATCAGTGATCAGCGAGAAGAAGTCAAAGTTCAAACCAATTGCAAGGGGAATTAATCCTAATACAGCAGTCAAGGCTGTAAGCAGAACGGGACGCAGCCTTGATTTTCCTGATTCAATAATAACTTCTTTAATAACAGGTAAAGGCAGATCATCATGACTTTTTAGTCCGCGGTCTTCTACTTCCTTGTCAAGTAACAACACGAAGAAATCCATTAGTACAATACCATTTTTCACAACAATTCCCGCGAGCGATATTATTCCCATCATGGTCATCAGAATTACGAAATCCATGTTGGCGATCACATATCCGTAGAACACACCGCTAAAACTCAGAATTACCGTAAATAAGATGACTACTGTTTTCGAAACCGAGTTAAACTGCAGGACGATAATAAGTGTGATTCCTGCAAGCGCAAGGAAAAGTGCGTACATCAGGAAACTTTGATTTTTACCTTGTTCTTCCTGCACACCTGAAAACGAATATGTTACACCTTTTGGAAGTTTATAGTTCGTTAATTGTTCCTGAATTTGCTTGGTGATCTCGTCACCATTAAAGCCGGTAAGCACATTCGAATAAACCGTCATGATCCTTTTCTGGTTCTTTCTCTTGATCTGGTTGTAGGTTGTAGATTTCTCAGTTGTAGAAACTGCCGAAATTGGTACTTGCACTGTCTGTCCGTTGCTCTGATTCTTAAACGTCAATGACTGGTTAAACAGTACACTTTCATTCTTGCGCTGATCTTCCTTCAAACGCATTACTATATTGTAATCGTCGTCGCCTTCTTTATATGTAGAAATCTCTTGTCCGTAGACCGATCGGCGAAGGTTCATTCCTAATTGTCCGGTTGAAACACCTACACTTCCTGCATTTACCCGGTCGACTATTACCTCAAGTTCCGGGCTTTCTTTATTGACATCAATGCTTAATCGTTCAATACCGGGAATGTTCTTAGAATTGATAAACGCAATCATTTTATCGGCTTCCTTCAGCATGAGATCATAATCAAGTCCTGTTAATTGAACACTGATAGGATAACCTGCAGGTGGTCCGTTTGCATCTTTTTCAACAGTAATTGAAGCACCTGCAATGCCAGTAACTTTGCTTCTGATCTCTTCAAGGATATCAGCTGTATTTACGCCACGTCTGAACTTAAACTCAGAAAAGTTAACCGTTACCTTACCTTTGTATGGCGTCTCTGAAGCAGATCCGGCATCGACATTTGGATTTCCGGCGCCAACACCAACCTGTGAAACAATAGATTCCGCTATGTAACTCTCATTTGTAGACGGGTCAATATATTTTTTCAAAATACCAATTACCTGCTTTTCGACAAAAAGCGTTGCTTTGTTGGTCTTGCTGATATCTGTTCCCTGCGGATATTCGATGTATGCTATAACCTGATTTGGTATATTTTCAGGAAAGAACAGTACTTTTCTGGGGAATATTCCGAGAAGTACAAATGAAAATATTAGCAAACCAATGATACTTGCTAGTGCTATCCATGGTCTTCTGCCGGAGAGGATCTTACCAAGGAAGTTTTTATATTTATCTTCCATTTTTGGAAAGAAACTGTGTTGAAAATCCTGCGTCCATTGGTAGATTTTCAATCGGTAAAGCCACATCAGCAATAGCGAAATTATTGAAAGGTGTCCGATTGCACGTGCTGCCGTCACATCATAGACGTTTCCAATGATCACAAATATTACAGCAATTACTGTAAATATGATCGAGTATCTTTTCGCAGACCTTTTTGTAACATTTTTATCTTCAATGTCCATCGACCCACCAGTCATCGCAGCATTTACAACCATCGCAACAAAAAGTGAAGCTGTTAAGGTGACCGTCAGAGTGATCGGAAAATATTTCATGAACTTACCCATCGTTCCCGGCCAGAGCGCAAATGGTAAGAATGCCATTAGTGTCGTCGCTGTTGATGAAATTACAGGCCATGCAATTTCGCCAATACCGATTTTCGAAGCAGTAACGCGGTCCATTCCTTTCTTCATATTGGCAAACACGTTGTCTACCACCACAATTCCGTCATCGACTAACATTCCGAGACCCATTACAAGTCCGAATAAAACCATTGTGTTCAGCGTGAGTCCAAATGCCGAAAGGATACTGAACGCCATAAGCATTGAAAGTGGAATTGCAGCACCAACAAATAGCGAGTTTCGTAAACCCATAGTAAACATGAGGACAATCATTACGAGAACAATTCCGAAAATGATATGGTTTGAAAGTTCGCTCACCTGATGCTCAACGCGTGACGACTGATCGTTTGTCAGCTCCATTTTCAGATTGTCCGGCAAATATGAATCCCGCGCAACTTCCAGTCTTTCCTTGATCTGGTCAATAGCAGAAATCATATTTGTGCCGGCGCGCTTTTTTATTGAAAGCATCACGACTTCGTTTCCTTTTTCGCGAGCAAATGTTGTCTTTTCTTTTTCTTTAAAGCTTACGGTTGCCACATCTTTCAGGTAAACAATTCCGCCGTTGTACTTGATGATGATATTTTCAAGTTCCTGTGGATTTGTGATTTCACCCACTACACGAATGTTATTTCGCGAACCTTGCGAGATCAGGCTACCACCGGAGATGGTCATATTTTCGTAACGGACTGCGTTTTGAATTTCATCAAAAGATACCTGAGCAGCCGTCATCTTGAAGATGTCTACAGCAATTTCGACCTCTTTATCATCAACACCAAGAATGTCTACTTTTTTGACTTCCGCTATTTCCTCAAGGTCATCCTGAAGCAGCTCGCCATAATCCTTAAGTTGCTGCGTAGTGTAGTTTCCCTGAAGGTTAATGTTTAGAATTGGAACTTCCTCAGAAATATTTAATTCAAATACATTTGGCTCAACTTTACTGCCGTTATCAAGGTTTGGCCAGTCTGTATCAGCTTTTACGATATCGACCTGGTCTTTTACCTTAAGTTTGGCCTGCTCGATGGTGACATCATCGTCAAATTCGACTATGATCATTCCATAATCCTGAAATGAGCTGGAAGTGATCTTGTCGACGCCGCTGATATTTTTTATTTCCTTTTCAAGGGGTTCAACGATCAGCTTCTCAACATCCTCTGCCGAGTTTCCAGGGAAAATGGAAGAGATGTATACTTTATTTTCAATAATTTCGGGAAAATCCTCCCGCGGCATCGTTACATAGGCTATTATGCCGGTTATAACGATCATTAGTGTCAGAATATAGACAGTGACCCTGTTCTCGACAGCCCAACTTGAAATTCCAAATTCTTTATTTTTGTGACTCATTTTGTTTGTTTAGTGCTTAAATTTTTCCGTAGCCGGTAATATTCTAGTTGAAGGTTCTTAGAAGTTAACCTTCATTCCTTCAGACAATGTATTGGCTCCTTCAGCAACAATAACATCATTTGCCTGAAGCCCTGATGTGATCTCTGTAAAGTTAGAAGCTGATTTTCCCAATGTAACCGGTACTTTCTTCGCTGTTCCTGTTTTGCCATTGGCGTCGGCAACAACGAAAACATATTTTTGACCTGATGCATCTTCCAACACTACATTAGAAGGCACTACAATAGCTTTTGTGTTTGTATAATCTACAACCTGAAGCTGTGCAACCTGATTCGGGCGCAATAGTTTATCAGTATTTGGAACGGCAACTTCAATTGCAAAAGTCCTATTGCTTGGGTTGATGTTATTCGCCACCTGCCTGATTTTTCCGGTATAGGTTTTACCAAGCGATGTCAGTGCAACATTAACCGGCATTCCCACTTTTAGCTTTCCGATATATGATTCCGGAACCGCAGTAGAGACAAACATGTTCGATAGGTTTACGATTCGTGCTATTCCTTGTCCCGGTGCAACAACTTGTCCGCGTTCGGCCATTGTTTCATCAATGATACCTGAGATTGGAGCTGTAATGACCGTCCTTGCAAGTTGAGCCTTTGCCTGAGAAACCGCTTTCTGCTGGCTGATCATGTTTGTCTGCGCCTGCAGATACTGAATCTCTGAACCGATCTTTTGATCCCAAAGCCTTTTTTGTCTTTCGAACGTCGTCTTAGCAAGCGCCGCCTGCGTTTGAAGCTGTGCAACTTGCTGTCCAAGCCCGCCGTCATCAATCTTTCCAATAACCTGTCCTTTTGATACTTTTTGGCCTGCAGTTACATTCAGTGTTAAAAGCGTTCCTGAATATTGTGGATAAATGATGAGGTTTTCTTTGGTTTCAACATTTCCCTGTACTTCAAGATAATGATTAAATACCGTGTCTTTCACTGTATAAACAGAGACCAAAGCTTCCTCTTTGCTGATCGTATCAAGCGATGCAATCGCTTCGTCGAGCTTCGACAGTTCGCTTTGTAAAGCAGTCTTCTTTTGCTGCATCGCCTTTAGGTCTTTAGATGCAATCAGCGCGTCAACGTTGTCATTGCTTTCTTTGTTTGAACAAGAGGCAAGGACTATAGCGAGGGATAAGAATGTAATAAGTTTTTTCATTTTTATAAAATTAGCTTGAGTGTTATTGGTTTGTTACGCTTTCTAAAGTTGATCTTCTTGTAATAATATTTATCATCGACTGCAGGTACGTCTGTTGGGCAGCGTATAATTGTCGCTGAGCTTCACTAAAATCAAAACTTGATGAAAGCCCTTCAGTAAATTTAATTTGTTGCTTTCTTTCTATACGCTCTGCAAGTGCAAGATTGTTTTTGGCTGTATTATATTGCTCAATGCTGAATTCATATTCACTTCGCGCACTTTCGTACTGAAGTTTTAAACGCTGTTCAGTTTCTGTCAGTTGCGTTTGTGCCTGATCTAGGGCTATGCGTGCTTGCTGTGTCCGTGCGCTACGTCCGAAACCGCTGAAAATCGGAATGTTCAGGCTTACCATCATTGTTGCATAATCGTAATATTGCTGCCCCTTATTAAGGAATTCGAAATTTTGGTTAAATGCATTGTATCCAACATTTAAGTTTGCGGATAAAGAAGGTAAAGCGCGGCTTTTTTGAAGTTTTAGCTCAAGTGTGCGTTGCTCGGTAAAGTTTTGTGCAATCAGGTAATCAATATTTCCCGAAACATTAAATTCGCCAGTTGTTGCAGAAGGAGCAAGATTACTCATGGTGAGTCGATCAAGTTTGTCCGTGAGGGTGATTTTAGAATCAATATCTACTCCTAAAGCGATATTCAGCATTTTCCGGGAAATATCTAAAACGCGGAGTGAGTTGTTGAGGTTGCTGTTTAAAGTTCCAAGTGTGATCTCAAGTTGTTCAACATTCTCTTCTTCGATGAGCCCATTTTTAAAAGTCTCGCGGGTGTCATTCAATGTTTTTTCGAGGATGCTTTTATTTCTTGTGAGGATAATAATACTTTCTTCTGCGAGTAAAACATTTCCATAAGAATTAATGACCATATCACGAATCTCAACGTCAGTCTTTCGTTTGGCGTTCTCATAATATTTCAAATATGTTTTCGAAGCCTGGAGTGCTACAATATAAGATCCGTCGAAAATCAGTTGACTTAGTGTAGCCCTTGCATTAACTGTCTGCTTTGGGCTAAATGCTACGGCTGCAAATGTGCCTTCTGGCGCATCTTCATTAAAAAATTGGGCAGGAACCACACTTAGCGGAATCTCGATATTATTCGTATAATCAATACCCGCATTAATTTGAGGAAGCCCGGTAGCTGTTGTCTCACGCTTTTTTTGCTGCGCTATCTCTATATCGCGGCTCGCGTTTATCGCAGAATAATTGTTTGTAATTGCGTGGCTTATTGCCTGCTCAAGTGTAAAAGTGTATTCTTGTGCGGTTTGATTTGCTGCGGATTTTTCCTGAGAATTGCTGCAAATCGAGTACAGAAACAGAATTAATATTAGTGATTGTTTCATTGATGATTGGTTAGTTTAGGTTTTTTAATTGGCGTTCTAGTTCTAATATTCCTTTTTCGGTAGCCATAGCTCTCATGTGGTATTCCATTGCAGCATATTCCAGTTTTTGGGCTTCCTTTTCAAGTTTTGTTTTTTCATTTATGGTGAATATCAGCATGTAGTAAAACCTGCTGTATACTTCAATATCAATGTCTTTTCTATACCAGCCATCTTGAATTCCCTTGTTAATATTTTGGATCATAAAGCTGTTACATTCTTCAAATTCCTGCGCCAGAACCTTATCATATATTTCCGGGTAGTGTTTTCTAAGCTGATATAGCGGCGATGTTTCGGCCGACTGGAAAATTCCTTTAAACATTTTTCGAATCTCAAAATTCTCTTCGATCGGGTTGAAATTCTGATTGATTATTGTCTCCATTATCTGATGGATGGTTCTGTGCATCGTATCAACACTTTCCGTTACAAGAAGCTCTTTATTTATAAAATACTTGTAGATCGTTTTTTTAGAAATACACATTTCCCCGGCAATATCGTCCATGGTAATGCTCTTAAATCCAAGCTTTAAGAACATTTCGGTGGCCTTTGCAATTATTTTATCTTTCATCATTCGTCTCCCCTAATTTCAGGCGCAAAAGTAGTTAGGAAACTTTGAATACAAATATAGTTTCCAAAGTATTTACGTTTTTTTAACATTTCATTTACAAACCGACTTTCCTGACAGCGATGATTGCCGTAAATTAGCAGAAAAAAGATGCGTGCTATCGCTGATTACCGCGACTTATTTGTTGCCAATCTTGAAAAAGAAATTACGGTAAAAGAGCCTAGAAACCTCTACGAGCCAATCAACTACATTCTTTCGTTAGGTGGGAAACGAATGCGTCCGATCCTCACGCTATTATCGGCCGAAGTATTTGGAGCAGATTATTCCAAAGCAGTGGCAGCAGCAATAGCCGTTGAGGTTTTTCACAATTTCTCACTTGTTCACGACGACATAATGGACGATGCTCCGCTTAGACGAGGAAAAGAAACAGTTCATGAAAAGTGGAATCTAAACGCCGGAATCCTTTCGGGTGATGCAATGCTGATCCTGGCATACCAATATTTCGAGCAGTACGACGCGGCAACATTTAAAAGCCTCGCCAAATTATTCAGCACAACGGCTCTTCAGGTTTGCGAAGGCCAGCAGATGGATGTCGATTTCGAGAATCGTGACGATGTATCGCTTGCCGAATATCTGAAAATGATTGAATACAAAACCGCTGTGTTAATCGCGGCAGCGCTGAAAATGGGTGCGATCGTAGCCGATACTTCAGAGGAAAACTGCCGTAAAATCTATGAATTCGGTGTTAACTTAGGCATTGCGTTCCAAATCCAGGACGACTACCTTGATGCATTTGGTGATCCACTAACTTTTGGAAAACAGGTTGGCGGTGATATCATTGAGAACAAAAAAACATACTTATATCTCAAAGCTCACGAGTTTTCAACCGTTGTTGATGGAGAACAACTTCTTCATCTGTACTCAGTTAAACCCGCCGATAATACTCAAAAAATTGATTCAGTAAAAAAGATCTTTCAGGAATCGGGCGCCGCGGATGCCGCTCGTGTTGCCATCTCACAATTCACTGAAAAAGCCTTTTCTACTTTATCGCAGATAGATATATCCGACGACCGTCTTGCAATTCTTCACGCGTTTGGCGAAAACTTAATGAAAAGAACTGTCTGATGTTTATTGCCCCACAATCAACCGATCTTTTGCTCCAGGAAGCAGAACAGCATAATTTATATCCATTGCTATTGGATCAGATCAATAAGGATTTCAATCTGGCAAATGAACCTGTAGATTTTCCTAAAAGCACATCTCCGCAAGATCTAAAGATTCAGTTGCATGAAAAGATCTATCGCCTGATCCAGTACCGTTTTGCTGAATATCTAAATCTGCTTTATATCATTGACGTACCTGAAGACCAAATTAAGAAACTTGACGGCTCTGACATTGCTGAACTTGCAGGCGAAGTTGCTTTTTTAGTTCTAAAAAGGGAATGGCAAAAGGTTTGGTTCCGCACCAAGTTTTAGAAGTACACCCTGACGAATGGCATAAACGGATCTGAATAGATGTTCTTTTCATTGTCATGCAACACATTATACCTTACGCCAATTGTAACATTGTTCGTTCTGTAACCTGCGCCCAAAAAAAGTGCAGTGTTCCAAAAATCATCATCAAACGTATTGCCATCAGCAAGCTCGTATTCAGTGTTTACACGCACTTGTTCAAGCTCAGCAGAAAGTTGAATAGCATTTATAGGATGAAAGAGTGCGACAACACTTCCGCCGTAGATATATGCTTTATAACTGTCCCGAACTTTGATGTAGCTGCCCTGGAGTCCAACACCGGCTGCTAAATATTGATTGAAATTATAAATGGCTCCCGGAGCAAGCGCAATATTTGTATAATTGTTCCCGAAACTCAGGCCTGCGGTTCCGCCAAATTGTACTCTCTTCCAAAAGTCGCTTTTCGTCTGCGCGCCATCAGTTTGGGCCGCAGAATTGACCGCCAAAAGCAAAAGTAATGCGGCTAAAAAATCTCTTATCATGTTCACTCGGCAAATGCTTTTCATCGCACACGGATTAAGGTGTTTATAAACATAAAAGTATCTAAAATTTTTAAGTTTTTTGTGCATTTATCGTACTTTTGCCGGACTATTTAACAACCTTAGGACATTCACTTACTACTATGGATAGGTTTTCCTTTTTAAACGCAGCACATACCGAATATTTCGCCGATTTATACGATCAATATCTTGAGAATCCCGATAGCGTAGAGCCAAGCTGGAGAAGCTTTTTTCAGGGCTTTGACTTCGGAAGCAGCAGCTATGGCGGCACAACAGAAGCGCCCGCAGCTTCAAATGGAACAATTTCACAACAAGACTACGGACAGATATCTGAAAAACTTCAGAAAGAATTTAACGTTCTTCGGCTGATCGACGCATATCGCAACCGTGGGCATTTGTTTACCAAAACAAACCCTGTTCGGGAACGACGTACGTACAAACCGACACTTGATGTCGAAAATTACGGCCTGTCGCAAAACGACATGGATACGGTTTTTGATGCAGCGAAAGCGATGAAGCTCGCTCCGTGTACGCTTCGCGAAATCATCGGTCATCTCGACAAGATCTATTGCCAGTCGATTGGTGTCGAATATATGTACATCCGAACTCCCGAAATCATTCAGTGGATTCAGGATAAAATCGGATACAACGACAACATGCCAAGGTTTTCTGAAGACCAAAAGAAGAACATCCTTGCAAAATTAAACGAAGCGGTTTCTTTCGAAAACTTCCTTCACACAAAATACGTTGGACAAAAACGTTTTTCCCTTGAAGGTGGAGAATCGATTATTCCCGGACTTGACGCACTTATCGAAGCTGCCGCCGAGAAAGGCGTGGAGCAATTCGTAATGGGAATGGCACACCGAGGTCGATTAAACGTTCTTGCTAACATTTTCGGTAAACCAACCCAGGATATATTCTCGGAGTTTGATGGAAAAGATTATGATGATGATGCGCTTTTTGATGGTGACGTAAAATACCACCTCGGACTCACATCAGACCGTAGAACAAAAACCGGAAAAAGCATCAACATCAACCTTGCTCCAAACCCGTCGCACCTCGAAACTGTCGGGGCTGTTATCGAAGGAATCACGAGGGCAAAACAGGATAAATATTTCCCTGATGATTTTTCTAAAGTCCTCCCAATTGCGCTTCACGGTGATGCAGCCGTTGCCGGACAAGGAATCGTTTACGAAATTGTCCAGATGGCGCAGCTTGACGGTTATAAAACCGGTGGAACGATTCACATTGTGATCAACAACCAGGTTGGATTTACAACAAATTACCTCGATGCACGTACATCAACATACGCAACCGACGTAGCAAAAGTGACGCTTTCGCCGGTTCTTCATGTAAATGGCGATGATGCCGAAGCTGTGGTGCACGCGATGTTGTTTGCGCTTGATTTCCGCATGGAATTCGGTCGCGACGTTTTCATAGATCTTTTAGGATACAGAAAATACGGCCACAACGAAGGTGACGAACCGCGTTTTACCCAGCCGAAACTTTATAAATTACTTGCAAAACATAAGAATCCGCGTGACATTTATGCTGAGAAGCTTCTTGCAGACGGAATCATTGATCAGAACTTCGTAAAAGGACTTGAAGATCAATATAAAGCTGTTCTTGAGGAAAATCTCGAGGCTTCACGTAAAAAAGATCTGACAATTATCACTCCTTTCATGCAAAATGAATGGCAAGGTTTTAAACAGGCAGATCGTGAAGAAATGCTTCAGCGTGTTGACACGACCTTTTCACTTGAAGGTTTGGCAAACATTGCCAGAGCAATATCTGAACTACCATCAGATAAAAAATTTATCAGCAAGATCCAGAAGCTGATCAACGACCGGAAATCTATGTTCGAGAACGACAAGCTCGACTGGGCAATGGCAGAACATCTTGCTTATGGAACATTGCTTACCGAAGGATACGACGTCCGTATCTCAGGACAGGACGTTGAACGCGGAACATTTTCGCATCGTCACGCTGTTATAAAATCCGAGGATTCTGAAGAAGAAGTCATTTTACTGCAGCAGCTTCCGGGCGCGAAAGGCAAATTCAATATCTTCAATTCGCTGCTTTCAGAGTACGGAGTTGTAGGTTTTGATTACGGTTATGCCTTGGCAAATCCGAACGTGCTTACAATTTGGGAAGCACAATTTGGAGATTTCTCTAATGGTGCTCAAATTATGATCGACCAGTATATTTCTGCTGCTGAAGATAAATGGAACAACCAAAACGGACTCGTGATGCTTCTTCCACACGGTTATGAAGGTCAGGGTGCCGAGCACTCTTCAGGCCGAATGGAGCGTTATCTTCAGATGTGCGCGAATGAGAACATGTTTGTAGCTGATTGTACAACGCCCGCCAACTTCTATCATTTGTTGCGACGTCAGATGAAGACGACATACAGAAAGCCGCTTATCGTGTTTACGCCGAAAAGCCTTTTGCGTCATCCACTTGTCGTTTCTACTGTCGATGAATTTGCAAATGGCCATTTCCAGGAAGTTATTGATGATGTCTCAGTCAACAAAGCTGATGTAAAATCGCTTGTTTTCTGCACCGGAAAATTCTATTATGATCTTCTTGCCGAACGTGAAACTAATGGCAGAACCGATATTGCACTGGTCAGGATCGAGCAATTATTCCCGCTTCCGACAGAGCAATTAAAAGAAATTATCGCGTCATATCCGAACGCCAACGATTACGTTTGGGCTCAGGAAGAGCCGAAAAATATGGGTGCTTACAGCTTTATGCTGATGAATTTCTGCGAAGTCAAGTTCAGGTATGCTGGCTTAAAAGCCTACAGCGCGCCGGCTTCGGGAAGTTATGCGAGATCTAAAAAACGTCATGCGGTTGCGATCGCGATGGTGTTTGATAAA
>DASWND010000170.1:0-9826 GCA_036399435.1 Flavobacterium sp. | reverse complement strand
CGAACTCGAATCATACTATAAAGAGCTCGCAAGCCTCGGCGCAGGCGCACTATGGACCGTTGCAAACGACATCGAGCCTTGGGAACCACGAACATCATCTATTCCAATGCTGTGGAGATACGACGATCTGCGCGATCTCGTCATAAAATCTTCCACTTTAGTCACACCTGAAAAAGCCGGACGCCGCGTAGTTTATCTTGTCAATGATAAACGCAAAGATGTTAGCGCCGCAGTTGGCTGGCTCTACACCGGAATTCAGGTTACGCGGCCGGGCGAGAGTACTTCGGCACATCGGCACAGAGCCTCTGCCCTACGTTTTATCATGGAAGGCGAAGGCGGTTATACAGTTGTCGACGGAAATAAAATCACTTTTGAAGTCAACGATTTTGTGATCACGCCGAATTCAACCTGGCATGAACATGGCGTTGATGAAAACGGAAAGACCTGCATCTGGCAAGACGGACTCGATATTCCGCTTATAAACGCACTCGAAGCTAATGACTACGCAGTTTTTGACGGAAAGCAGCCTCTTAAAACTCCCGTAAATTATTCACCAATGTCGTTTGCCGCACCGGGAACAATCCTCGCAGATGTTGTCTGGGACAAACCTTATTCACCGCTATTTAAATATTCTTGGAAGAACGTTTATCCCGCACTTCTTGAAGCCGCAAAGGTCAATGAAGGCTCGCCTTTCGACGGAATTATAATGCAATATTCAAATCCACTGACAGGCGGTCATGTGATGCAAACCATGAGCGCGTCGATTCAGCTTCTTCGTGCAGGTGAGCATACTATGGCACATCGCCACACGGGATCTTTTGTTTATCAATGTGCGAAAGGCCACGGATATTCGATCATCGGCGGCAAGCGTTTCGACTGGAAAGAACGTGATATTTTCTGCCTTCCATCATGGGAATGGCACGAGCATGTCAATCTTTCGGAGAGTGAAGATGCCGTTTTATTTTCATTCAACGACCTTCCTGTGATCGAAAAACTCGGACTATATCAGGAGAAAGCGCATGAAAGCGGACATCAGATTTTGATCGATTAATATTTGGCAGCTATTCCCGCTCTCGCCTATATCTTTGCTGAAGCAAAGGATACCGGCTCCATCGGGGCTGACCTAACAACAAACTATTTAGATAAATGAAACTTGTTACCTTTTCAACAACTACTTCCACTAGCCGACTCGGCGTTGTTCACAACGAGCATGTTGTCGACATCGAACAGCTCGGTCAGCACACACATCTTCCTTTTCCATCAACCATGCTTGAACTAATTGATGAAGGTCAGGAAGCCCTCAACCGGATCGCCGCAGCTTTAAAAGCATCTGACAAAGATGTTCTTGACTCGTGTTCAGCTTTGTTAAATGAAGTAAAACTTCTAGCTCCCATTCCGCATCCGCGGAAAAATATCATTGGCATCGGATTAAATTACACCGAACACGTGGCCGAAAGCGCACGAACATTAGACACATCGAACGAACTTCCGCAACAGCCGGTCATCTTTTCAAAACCCCCTACAACTGTAATCGGAACGGGCGAAAACATCATCCTAAACCAAAAACTCACGCAACAACTCGACTGGGAAGTTGAACTAGCTGTAGTCATAGGCAAAAAAGGAAAGTACGTTGCCAAAGAAGATGCGCTTGATCATGTTTTCGGTTATACCGTTATCAACGATATTTCAGCCCGTGATTGCCGCCGTGCCGGCCAGTGGATCGTCTCCAAAGGACAGGATACTTTCGCGCCACTCGGACCTGTTTTAGTTACCAAAGACGAAATTGAAGATCCTCATAATCTTAATTTGTCATTAACAGTAAACGGGGTCGAAAAGCAAAACTCCAATACGAAGTTCATGTTGTTCAATATTAATGACCTTATTGTTGATTTAAGTACTGTTTTCACCCTTGAACCAGGCGACATCATCGCAACGGGAACACCATCCGGAGTTGGCGCAGGCAGAAATCCACAGGAATGGCTCAAAGACGGAGACGTCATCGAAGCCACCGTCGAATCCATCGGAACCCTCATAAACACCGTTAAAGCTGTAAACCTACCGTAGTAGACCTGTCACCTTTTACCCAACACCCAACACCCAACACCCAAAACCCAACACCGAATGAAATACAGAATCGGCCAAATAGTTCCTTCCTCAAACATAACAATGGAAACCGAGATTCCGGCAATCTTCCGCTCCCGCGAAACCATATTGCCAGAACGTTTTACTTTCCATTCAAGCCGCATGCGCATGAAAAAAGTGACCAAAGAAGAACTCGAAGCCATGGATGCAATGAGTTTAAAGTGCGCCCAGGAACTTTCAGATGCTCACGTTGATGTTATGGGTTATGCTTGTCTTGTCGCCATAATGAGCATGGGGCGCGGTTACCACTGCGTTTCAGAAGTTAATCTTCATCAGGAAACCATAGCAAATAATTTTCCCACACCAATTGTTACCAGTGCCGGCGCCTTGATAAAAGGTTTAAAAGTTTTAGGTGCTAAAAAAGTAGCGATTATCACGCCATACATGCGTCCGTTGACCGACATGGTTGTTGATTATATTCAACATGAAGGTTTCGAAGTTACAGGATCTGTAGCATTGGAAATTCCCGATAACTTAGAAGTTGCTGCACAAGATCCTATGAATTTGATGCAAATCTACAAACAACTTGATTTAACAGATGTTGATGTACTTGTCGTTTCAGCATGTGTTCAAATGCCTTCTCTTGAAGCTATCAACTTGTTAGAAAGCGAGTTAGGAATTCCAGTTACATCAGCTGCTGTATGTACTGCTTATGAAATGATGAAGCACCTTGGAATAGATGCAAGATCACCAATTGGCGGCAGCTTGCTGTCAGGCCGGTATTAGGCAATAAGTAATTATATAACTTTTACTTTAAACCATATAAGAACTGGCGCGCGCGTTTTTGTGAAATTTGACAAAACAACATTTAACAACGCGGACTCATGACTAACTCATTACACTCGACAGAAAACTATAGCGAAATTGATGCGGATCTTCAAAATATCATCTTGATCAATGTCGGTGAACCAGATTCAGATGAACTAGATTACGATTTTGATTACGATCCAAACGAAATGTACTACGCTTTGGCAAACGAAAAAAATTAAGCTGATTTATCAGCTTTTTTTAATTTATATACTTGCTGGATTCCTAGTTTAGTCTGAAAATTATTCAATCATGTTACACCTAACTGAAGTTGAACGAGTAGAAACTATTTCAAAAGAAGATTTCCTAAACATTTATGTTAAACATCAAAAGCCTGTAGTTGTTGAGAAATTAACCGAAGACTGGCCGGCTTTTAAAAAATGGAATCTTCAGTACATCAAACATACAGCAGGCGGTAAAACAGTACCTCTTTATGATGATCGTCCGGTTTCTTATCGGGATGGTTTTAATGAAGCACATGCAAAGATGAAGATGTCTGATTATATAGATCTTCTTCAATCGAAGCCAACAAACTATAGAATCTTCCTCTACAATTTAATGAAAGAGGTACCAACACTGAAGAACGATTTTCGATGGCCTGATATCGGTCTCAAATTGATTAAACAACTACCAATGTTGTTTTTTGGTGGTGAAAATTCGAAAGTGTTCATGCATTTTGACATCGATTATTCAAATATCCTGCACTTTCATTTTCACGGAAAAAAGCAGTGCATGATTTTTCCGCCTGATCAGACACAATATTTATATAAAGTACCTCATGCATTAATTTCCCGTGAAGACATCGACTTTGACAATCCTGATTTTGAAAGGTGGCCAGCTCTACGTCAGGCTAAAGGAATGATTACTACTCTCAATCACGGCGAAATGCTTTACATGCCTGAAGGATATTGGCATTATATGAAATATTTGACACCTGGCTTCTCAATGAGCCTTCGTGCACTGCCAAGGTCAGTAACGAATATTTCAAAAGCAGCGTATAATATCGTTGTCATGCGACACTATGACGGCTTGATGCGCAAACTTCGGGGTCAAAAGTGGATCGATTATAAAAACAATAAAGCGGTTCAAAATACGAATCGCAAGATCAATCAATATACTAACAACTAAAGACCAATAACATGAACGGATTTTTTAAAACATTAATCGCAGGCTACGGAGCCAAAAAACTTGGTGGCGGCTGCCTCGGAACTATCATCGTTTTTATTATTATTTATTGGCTGCTTGGCATGTTCTAAACGTGCAGATTGTATAAAATTTTTTAGAACCTTCATAAAAGGTCTCAGTGCTTTGTAATGTAACTTGGTTTAAATAAAAACTAATATCATGGCAAATAATCAAAGTAGCCGGCCCCAAAACAACAGAGGTGCCCAGCCCGTTAAGAATTCAACACCTCGTACTAATGAGAGGAATCAGAATTTCCCGAGAGGAAACACTCAAAAGCATCAGTACGAAAACAAAGAGGAAGTGACCAATGATGAAAATTATGACTTAAACAATCCTGAAGGAACAAACCAAAATTTTGACCTTCGCGACAAGTCAAACAACCTCGAAGATCACGAGCACAATACCTAATCACAAGCCGGCTTTTGTCGGCTCTTTTTATGAATTATATTTTCAATATTAAAGTTCTATAACATCGGCAGCAATTCTGTAACAATCTTCAACCTATTGTTGCCGACATTAGGAGCACTAAAAACTTATACCATGAAAAATCCAATCAAAGTTGTTACTGAAGAAAGAGAAGATATTGAAAATAAAATTGACAGCACCATAAATACCGGCGAATCTGTGACCAACAAAGATGGAAAGTCAATGACAATCCAGGAATCAGGTAACACCAATCCCAATCAGGTTGCCAACAAGCCATCTTTTACCAGTAGTGCCGAAGACGAGAAAGCTAAGAATCCTGGCCAATTTGACGGATCAATTGGTATTTAGCTAAAAAGCCATTAATTCTTTTAACGCTGATTCAAATCTACCCTTCGGCAGATATTGATCTTCAAGCGCCTTTGTAAAAGGTATTGGCGTATCAAGGCTGGCAACACGTTTAACCGGTCCGTCGAGATATTTGAAACAGTCTTCCATGATCATTGCAGAAATATCGCTCGCAATTCCACCAAACATTGAATCTTCCTGTAAGATGATACACTTGTTGGTTTTTCGCACCGAAGCATAGACAGTATCTTTATCCAAAGGCTGAAGTGTTCGAAGGTCAATAAGATCGGCTGATATATCAGGGTTTAATGCGAGAGTTTCAAGCGCCCAGTGAACCGCGGCACCAAAAGCAACTATAGTAATTTCGCTGCCTTCTCTTAAAAGGGTAGCTTTTCCAAGTGGAATCGTATAATATTCTTTAGGCACGTCCTGATGAATGCTTCGGTAAAGCTGCTTATGTTCAAAGTACATTACCGGATTCGGATCATTAATTGAAGCATTGAGCAAACCTTTAGCATCATACGGAAACGCAGGGTAAACTACTTTTAACCCCGGAGTCTTTGTAAACCAGGCTTCATTTGTCTGAGAGTGAAATGGTCCCGCTTGTGTTCCACCGCCGCAAGGCATTCGAACAACTACATCTGCGTTTTCATTCCACCTGTAATGGACTTTCGCCAGATAGTTAACAACCGGATTAAAACCCGTTGATACAAAATCAGCGAACTGCATTTCAACAATAGCTTTGTATCCATTTATAGAAAGCCCCATTGCTGCAGAAACTACTGCTGATTCACAAATTGGTGTATTTAAAACCCTGCTCTTGCCAAAGGCTTCGACAAATCCATCCGTAATTTTGAAAGCACCGCCATATTCAGCAATATCCTGACCCATGATGACCATGTTCGGATGACGTTCCATTGATTGTCTGAGTCCTTGGGAAATTGAATCGATAAAACGAATATCAGCAGTTTCACCTTCAGGCTCAAACTCTTCGAAATCATAGGGCTTATAAACGTCATTCAGTTCAGTTTCGAGATCAGCTTTAATATCAGCTTCGGTGTTTGCAATCAATAAATTATCTTCAATTTCAGCTTTAATATCTTCACGCCACCTGTCGTCCTTTGCCTGAGTCAGCACATTGATCTTCATCAGATATGTCCTAAACGTCTCAACCGGATCTTTTTCAGCCCACATATCCATTAACTCCTGTGGAACGTATTTCGTCCCACTCGCCTCTTCATGGCCGCGCATCCTGAATGTTTTGAATTCGATTAGCACAGGCCTTGGATTTTCCCGCATCGACGTGACAATTTCCGTCAGCTCATTAAAGACTTCAAGTATATTATTGCCATCCAGAATATGTGATTCCATTCCGTAACCAACACCTTTATCTGCGAGATTTTCACATCGATATTGTTCATTGGTAGGTGTTGAAAGGCCGTAACCATTATTTTCAATGACAAACAAAACAGGCAGATCCCAAACTGCCGCAATGTTCAATGCTTCGTGAAAATCACCTTCACTTGTTGCGCCTTCACCTGTAAATACTGCTGTAACGTGCCCGTTCTTTTTTAGCTTATCCGCCAAAGCGATTCCGTCTGCAACGCCAAGCTGCGGACCAAGATGTGAAATCATTCCAACAATCTTATATTCTTGCGTTCCAAAGTGAAATGAACGGTCACGGCCCTTTGTAAAACCGTTTGCCTTACCTTGCCATTGTGAAAAAAGTCGGTAAAGTGGAATATCACGGCCTGTAAACACACCCAAGTTTCGGTGCATCGGCAAGATGTATTCATCGTCTTCAAGAACTGCAGTAACACCAACAGAAATCGCTTCCTGCCCGATGCCGGAAAACCATTTTGAAACTTTCCCCTGACGAATCAGGATCAGCATTTTTTCTTCAATCAGCCTTGGCTTCAGAAGACGACGATATAGTTCAAGTAATTGTGCGTCTGAAAGGTTTTTTCTTTCGAAATTCATTTGGCTGACAATATTTGATGGAGCTCGTCAAAAGTAAGAAAAAATCCATCTTCAGGAATTTAAATTTTATCTCTTTTTTGATGTTGATAACTTTTAAAAATCGAGTCCCAATTTATTCTTTACATTTGTATTTAATGGGCTTTCAGAGCTTTGAGTTATTAACAAAAAATGAATAGTATGCAAAACATTCCAAGCGTAGATCTTAGGGATTTTATTTCCGGTGATCCTGCACGCAAAGCCAAATTTGTAAGTGAGATCGGAAAGGCATTTGAAGACATTGGTTTCGTTGCTTTAAAAGGCCATTTCCTTGATGACCGTCTTGTAGATGAACTTTACGAAGAAATCAAAAGCTTTTTTTCGCTTCCGTCCGAAGTTAAACACAGCTATGAAATACCGGGAATTGGCGGCCAGCGCGGTTACGTATCATTTGGAAAAGAACATGCTAAAGGCAGAAAAGAAGGTGACCTTAAAGAATTTTGGCATTTTGGCCAATATGTAGACGATACTTCAAGATACGCGTCTGAATATCCTGCAAATGTTGAAGTAAGCGAGCTTCCAAGATTTAACGAAGTTGGAAAAGAAGCATATCAAATGCTCGAGAAAACCGGAGTTTATGTACTTCGTGCACTTGCTCTTCATCTTGGACTGGATGAATTTTACTTCGATCAATACGCTCATGAAGGAAATTCGATCCTTCGCCCTATTCATTATCCACCAATTACTTCTGAACCTGAAAACGCAATTCGCGCTGCCGCTCATGGAGATATTAATTTAATTACTTTATTGATGGGCGCTCAGGGCCGTGGACTACAGGTTCAAAATCACAACGGCGAGTGGATCGACGCCATTGCAGAACCTGATGAACTTGTTATCAATGTTGGAGACATGCTTTCACGCCACACGAATAATCGATTAAAATCAACAATTCACCAGGTCGTAAATCCACCGCGTGAACTTTGGGGAACTTCACGTTACTCAGTGCCTTTTTTCATGCATCCTGTCAGCGATATGAAGCTCGACTGCCTTGATAGCTGTATCGATGAAAATCATCCAAAACAATATGAAGATATTACTGCCGGCGAATTCCTGCACGAGCGTCTTGTAGATCTTGGTTTGATTAAAAAGTAGTGTTCATGGCAAAAAAGATCAACAGCCTCGATGATCTGGGCGGCTTTGTGTTTTCTACAAACTCCGATTTTAAAATTGACAGGGAAGAAAATTCCGAAGAAACACTGCCGCCTAATAAACAACGGCTTGAAGCACATCTTGACAGAAAAAATCGCGGTGGAAAAATAGCGACGATAATAAAAGGATTTCAGGGATCCGATGACGATCTGAAAACACTTGGCAAAATGCTGAAGACTAAATGTGGTGTTGGCGGCTCTGCAAAGGACAATGAAATAATCATCCAGGGCGACTTCCGTGACAAAATCATGCAAATTCTGAAAGCTGAAGGCTACGTCGTTAAACGTGTCGGCGGATAAACAAAAACTTATGATCAAACCTTCCGAGCTTATACTCAACCCCGATGGCAGCGTCTATCATTTAAATTTACGTCCCGAACATATTGCAAAGGACATCATATTCGTTGGCGATCAAAACCGGGTCGAAAAGATCACACAGTTCTTCGAAAAGATAGAATATTCGACACAAAAACGTGAATTCAAAACGCAAACCGGATTTTATCATGGCAAGCGAATTTCAGTTATGTCAACAGGAATCGGCCCTGATAATATTGATATTGTTATAAATGAACTCGACGCACTTGTCAACATTGATCTTACAACGCGGTTACCTAAAGAAGATCTGACTTCACTGAATATCGTGAGGATCGGAACTTCGGGGTCGCTCCAGCAGGACATTCCGGTGGATAGTTTTGTGATGTCAAAATACGCGCTCGGTTTAGATAACATGCTCCGCTCCTATCAGATCGATGCTGTCTCTAATGTTGAAATTGAAGAGGCTTTTATACAACACACAGGTTGGGATGCACGAAAAGGCAGGCCGTACGCTGTTTCAGCTTCCGAAATTCTCGCTTCACGTTTCGAAGGCGAGCAAATGCATCAGGGAATTACGGCAACTGCAGGCGGATTTTATGGTCCACAAGGTCGCGTTCTTCGGCTTCCGCTTGGCGATTTTGAGCTTAACGCCAAAATGGACAACTTTAATTTCAATGGTATGAGAATTACAAACCTCGAAATGGAAACAGCTGCGATATTAGGCTTGTCAGCACTACTTGGCCATCAGGCTTTGTCGCTCAACGCCATTATTGCAAACCGTGCAACAGGAACTTTTAGTGACGACGCATATAAAGCTGTAGATGAAATTATTATGTATTCGCTAAAAAAACTCTCAGAAGAATAATCAGAAGCTGTTCCTGCTGTTCGCTATTATCTTTTTTTGCTTTAAACAACCTCCTTTCGAGGCCGTTTGGAGACCGCAAAAAAAGGATACCGCTGCCATCAGGGCTAACCACAAATCAACAACATCAAAAGCCATGACCGAATTGCGTATAGCAGGCGTCCCCGAACATTTTAACCTTCCATGGAAATTACTGCTCGAAAGTGGCAAAATCGCAGAGCAGGGAATTAATATGAAGTGGACTGACGTGCCTGAAGGTACCGGGAAAATGTGCAGCATGCTCCGCAATGGCGAAACCGATGTTGCAGTCATCTTGACCGAAGGCATCATCCGCGATATCATCGACGGAAATCCGTCGAAGATCGTTCAGATTTATGTTCAGTCGCCTCTAATATGGGGAATACATGTTGCGGCAAATTCACCTTTTACATCAGTCGAAGACTTGCGCAACAAACGTGTTGCAATCAGCCGACCGGGATCAGGATCACAATTAATGGCCTACGTCAATGCAAAAGAAAATGGCTGGCCGGCGCAGGAACTTGAATTTGTAACAGTGAATACTATTGATGGAGCTGTCGGT
>DASWND010000169.1:0-8065 GCA_036399435.1 Flavobacterium sp. | reverse complement strand
CAAAAAGAGAAACGAAGATTTCTTTAAGGAACTTGACAAAGACCGGCTTGAAAAAAAATGTGAATATGCAGTTCTTGTTTCTCTTTTAGAAGCCGAAAATGAACTCTACAACGCTGGAATTGTTGATGTCTCGCATCGATTTAATAAGATGTATGTGATCAGGCCGCAATTTTTTATTCCAATAATTACGCTGTTGCGAAATGCGGCGATGACTTCAATGAAGTTCAAAGCTGAGTTGACAATGATAAAAAATCAGAATGTTGATATTACAAACTTCGAGGACAACATCAACAAGTTCAAAGAAGGCTTTGCAAAGAATTACGAATTGGCAAGCCGGAAGTTCAAAACAGCTATTGACGAAATCGACAAAACTATTGATCATCTTCAGAAAACCAAAGAAGCTTTGCTGTCATCTGAAAACAATCTGCGCCTAGCAAACAACAAAGCTGATGAACTAACTGTAAAAAAGTTGACCCGTGGCAATCCGACGATGATTGCAAAATTTGAGGAACTGACAGGTAAATCTGTTTGATGCCTTCTAACGAAATATTCGATACATTGCAAACAGTATCGTGGTAACCAATAAATAGCCTGGCATTCAGCCTTAAATAATACCAGTGAATATTAATAAAGATGTATAGATTATGATGAAGAAAATGTATTTTTTATTTGTAACAAGCCTGTGCAGCACTTTGCTCACTGCACAAACAAAAGTTGGTAGTGGTCTTGTCCAACTGAACATTGGCGATAAATACCAACCTGCGGAAGTAGAATTTGCTGATGGCTCGGTCAAGCAAGGTTTTATTAACGGCTTTCTTGAAAATAATTTTATTGAATTTGGCTCATCAACCAGTTTCGACAATTTTGAAAGCCAGCTTAATTTAGATGACAAGAAGTTTTACTTCAAAACCGAGGAAAATGGTAAAGCGATAGTCTTGCAGCAGAAAGATCTACAACAGGTTACCGTTATGGAGAATGGTGGTGAGAAGTCTTTTCGGCTACTAAATATCAAAACAGTTGGAAAAAATAAACAGATAGTTGATCTAAACAGAAAAGTCTGGCTGCCGCTTCTAGAAGAAAGAGACGAATTCAGCTTGTATGGTTTTAATTTATTTATCAATAACAGGTTTGTTAACACCTACGTTTATATCAGCGGTGATAATATTAACGCTTATAAACCGACTGATAAAACCTTCCCAAGTACAGATACAATGAAGGAATCCTACACGATAATGCTAAAGCATGTCTTTAATCAATGTGAGGCAGTCAATCCTAATATTGCAGAATTCATGAATGTAGAAAAGTGGAAACAAGAAAAGAAGAAGCTTGATGTCCGGTTAAAAGAACTCAAGAAAGACAAAAACATTCCAGAAGCTAACAAAGAAGATGCAATCCTCAGATTAAATCAAGAGTACTTTACCGAACCATATATTGCGATCATTTCACAGTATAAGTTGTCATGTAAAATCTAAATGTTAGGAAATGAATTTAAATAAAAAAACCAGTGGCATAACCACTGGTTTTTCATTTACAATTAATTAAAAAGCTACTGTTTGATAACTTTTACGGTTTCAATAGTATCTTGACTCGTAATTTGAACAAAGTATGTTCCTTGCGTCAAAGCAGACAGGTCAATTTGAGTATCTGTGCTGTTGGCTTCAACTACATTGACTTGTTGTCCTAAAACGTTGTATACCACTACCTTCTTGATGTTCGCGCTATTGCTCACATTCAGAAGTCCCTTTACAGGGTTTGGATATACTTTTAATGAATTAGAAGTAAAGTCATTATTGTTTAGTGAAGCATCGAACGCAGAAATCGTAAAATTATCACCAGGCTCGTCATTTCCATACTCAAATACTCTTAAAAATACTGTTGAACCAGGAGTCTGGCCTGTTAGCGACAGTGATGAGAAACCAGCGCCTGCAGTGTCATCATCACAATCAATAAGAACGAGATTACCACAAGTGCCGGAGTAAGCTGTAATTACAGTATCAAAATTGTCCTGATCTTCTCCTTCACCATCATTTAGATCAGACTCAGCATAACCGGTTTCAAATGTAACGCTTCCGCTTTGTGGAATTACGACAGAATACCATACATCAGCGCCTTCATAACCTGCACAATCTGTTTCAGTTTCACCAGAATCGGTAGCACCTTCAACATTACCGACGGTACCTTCCTGATAGGTTGCAGTTAACGGCAGGGAAACTGCATTCAAACAATCATCATTAGATGGAGGGCAAGTGTATGCGAAGTTTCCAAGTAAAATATCACAAACGTCGTCTCCACCATGTAATAACGTTAAAATGGTTGAAGATCCTGAAGCGTATGGCCCAACGGTTATAGTTCCGACAGTAGTTATAGGATATTCAGTAGTTCCGTCAGAAAGCGATGGAGTTCCACTTCCAAGATCAGTTACATCAACAGTGATGTAATACCTGTCTTCATCACAATCAGCAGTAATTTCGGCAGTAGCTGAAGCAGGAGTACAATCAGCTGCAACAATGTTTATTGTAAAGTCTAATGTTACACCATAAAAACCTGAGAAACATGGATCAGGTGTTTCCTGACCGCCATCTGCTGCACCAATTCTCATTCTATGTGGTCCCACTGGAGAATTTGCAGGAAGAATAAACGAAGCGTTCAATGTTGTTTCATCATCGTCGGTTGATTCGGCCGATATAAGCAGTTCGCCTGCATCATTAAAATCAAAATCGTTGTTGAAATCTATCCATACGTTTGTATCATAAGTGTAGCCTGTTTCAAATGTAATCTGAAGATTAGTATTTAACCCGGCGCCCAGATCAACAGTAGCTTCAGTGAAGTCTACATATGTCTCCATAGCGCTTTCAAAGATTGTAGATCCTAAAGTTAATTGGGTAATTCCTAAGTTATCGACACTTTGAGGCACCGAAGGGCAATAGCACTGAGTTGACGATGTTGTGATCGTTTGTTCAGAGCATCCAGATGCAGATCCTATGTTATTGTACGGAGTTACAGTATAATAGTAAACAGTTGAATGAGATCCTGTAAATTGATACGAAGGTGTGATAACCGTTTCGTTATTCGCGATATCAGTTCCGCCGGGGGTTGAACCAACGTTTATGTGGTAACCAGATGCACCCTGTGCAGCACTCCATGAGATAGAGTTTTCAAAATTACCACAAGCATTCGGACTAGCTACAAAATTAGTCGCGCATGCCGGAGCAGTTGTTGGAACACTTTCAACCAGAACTTCGTCGATAAACATATTATTACCATACGCAGTTGTGGCAAGGAAAGATATGTAACGCGTTCCTGTTGTATTTGCAGGAATGTTGAATGAATACATATACCAACCTTCCTGAGAAACTGCAGGCGCAAGTTCGATCGAGCGGTTTACGGTTCCCAATAAAGTACCACCGGTAGATGATGCGGTTGTATTTAAGAACACTTCGATTTTGTCAGCGTTTTCAAGATAATCAACATCACGATACATACTGAATGTCACTCGGTATGAACCTGCAGTGAAATTAATTGCAGGTGATGTTAGGCTGTAAGAATTCGTAACATTGATGTTGTACGAATTGAACATGGCCATTCCGGCACCGGCAAAAGGCGTGGTTTCAGGATCAAAGCCTTCAGATACTTGAGTCCATCCGGCATTTGTTGATGCTCCAACAGGATGTGCTACAGTCCAGTTCAACGCTGTGTCGAAATTCTGAGAAAGTAGTGTTTGTGCATTGCTTGCGGTTGTAATGAATAACAAAAGCAATGTTGCAAAAAAGGAATTTTTCTTCATGTAGGTTATTAGATTAATTAGTGCCGCCAAAAATATCGATAAAAATCAAAAAAAACCGCTTAAAGACGGTTTTAAATTGATGACAATAGTTAAAGTTTAGGTTATCGACTATAATCTGTTTTCAACAAAAGTCGCCTGAAGCATCAGTAGATGAAGGTCGGTGTTTTTTATAAAAGGCTTCAGCAACTGGCTTCCGGGGCCAAACATAGCCAATTCTACATGGTCTGATGAATGATCCATGCTGATCCAACCCACAGAGTTGCGCTTCTTCTGCATTTCCGCAAACGCTTTATAAGGAAGCTTTTTGTAATTGTAGAGTCCGCCTTCATCTTTGTGCAGGCCGTCATAAAAACTTAATACAGTCTTTGCATCTTCTTCGGATATTGTTCCGCCGTTAGCAAAATCAATGGTTTCCCGTACTTGTGCAACTGTTGAAGTTGAATGGATGTTATTTAGGATCCATTCGTTTGTTTTTGTATACTTCTGGATACTGTCGAAGTTTTTATCAGCTTCTTTGCCGTAAATAACACCCGGATTTGCATTTCCATGGTCTGTTGTAATGATGACAAGTGTATCCTGATCTTTTTCAGCAAAATCAATGGCGACTTTAATAGCTTCATCGAATTCGATCTGGTCATGTATTAGTCCCGAGATGTCATTTGCATGCGCCGCCCAATCGACTTTTCCACTTTCAACCTGTAGCACAAATCCGTTTTTGTGGCTTTTCATTCGGTCTATCGCTTTTTGGGTCATTTCCGCTAAAGATGGATTTTCGTTTTGCAGTACTGCATCACTATTTCTGTCAACGTAGTAAGGAAGTGAGTCTTCACCAAAGACCCCAAGAATCTTTTGATTTGGAGAGGCAGCAAGCATTTCGTTGCGGTTTCTTGCGACTTGCCAGCCTTTCGACCTAAAAGCGGCGTACATGTCTTTTTTATCTTTGCGTTTTTCTGCGGAGAAATATTGGTTTCCACCGCCCATCATCACATCAAAATCAAGATTTAAGTATTGTTCGGCAATTTCCTCCTGGCTTCCGCGGCTTTTGGTGCTGACGCAGAAACCTGCCGGTGTCGCATGTGTTATAGGGACTGTTGTAACACAGCCTGTCATTTTACCTGCGCGCTTAAACTTTTGGAGAATTGGAAGATATTCCTCACCATTTGCACCAACATTTAAAGAACCATTTGGAACGCGAACACCGCCGCCCCAACTTGAACTCGCCGCAGCCGAATCGGTTACGATCGAGCTTGCTGAAGCTGTTTCCATTAAAGCACGAGTGACGCGGTTGTCTTTATATAATTGAATCCAGTTACTCGAGCGGCCTTCTTTTCGGCTGAGGAACAGATCTGCCATGTTCAGTGTTCCGCTGCTCATTCCATCGCTGACAAGGAAGATGATGTTTTTTGCTTTCTTGCCTTTTGCTGCAAGTTCATAACCACTTTCATCTGCTATTGCCTGAAAGGGATTGATAAAAGTTGCGCCGACAGCTGCAAGTGAACCGTTCCTGAAAAACTTTCTTCTGTTCATATCAAATGATTAGAAGCCAAAGGTAAAAAAGTAATAACTGCTTTATGTTAAGAGCAGATTATTTCGGTGTCCAGCATTACCTGATTTTTAATCAAATCTTCAAATGTTTCGCGATGTCTGATCAGGATGGCTTTGCCATCGATAAAAAGTACTTCGGCGGGTCGGTATCGCGAGTTGTAGTTTGATGCCATCGAAAAGCAATAAGCTCCTGCATTTCGGAAACACAAAATGTCTCCTTCATTGATTTCGGAAATACGCCTGTTGTTGGCAAATGTGTCGGTTTCGCAGATATAGCCGACGACGGTGTAGAATCTTTCTTTGCCATCAGCGTTTGAAATATTTTCGATGTGATGCTGCGACCCGTAAAACATCGGGCGGATCAAATGATTAAAACCGCTGTCGACACCTGCAAATACCGTGGATGTTGTTTGCTTTACAACATTGACCTTAGCCAGAAAATAACCTGCTTCACTAACAAGGAACTTTCCCGGTTCGAAAGCAAGAGCAAGCGGACGTCCGTAGGAAGCAGCAAATTCATTGAATCGCATCGAAAGCTTTTCTCCAAGTTCTTCGACATTGGTCTCAATATCGTCTTTTTTATAAGGAACCTTAAATCCGCTTCCGAAATCGATGAAGTCTAAGGATTTGAAATTTGCAGCAGCTTCAAATAGAATCTCGGCTGCATAAAGAAAAACTTCGATATCCAGAATGTCTGAACCGGTATGCATGTGAATTCCGTTGATATGCATTCCGGTGTTTTCCACAATTCTTAGAATATGCGGCATCTGATGAATCGAGATTCCGAATTTACTATCAATGTGGCCAACAGAAATATTTGAATTTCCACCAGCCATCACATGTGGATTGATCCGGATTGTTACTGGAACTTCAGGATGCTTTGTGCCAAAATGTTCAAGTATGACAAGGTTGTCAATATTTATCTGAACGCCAAGACTAGCAGCTTCTTCAATTTCTTCGAATGAGACGCCGTTTGGTGTGTAGATAATTTTTTCAGGTGAAAAGCCCGCGTGGAGTCCAAGTTTCACTTCCTGAATTGAGACAGTGTCGAGTCCGCTGCCCATTTGTTTCAGAAGCTGAAGGATTGAAATGTTTGAAAGTGCTTTGACAGCATAGTTGATGCGAAGTGTTTCAATGGCTGAGAAAGCATCGGTGAGCCGTTTATATTGTGAACGGATCTTTTCGGCATCGTAGACATAAAGCGGGCTGCCAAATTCCTGTGCGAGTTGTAAAAGTTGCGATGATTGCATTTTGAATTTTTTGCAAAAGTATACGATGATGTTGTTGTCATCAAGGCAATTAACTCTTTACTGTGATTTTAGGATAATGCTAAAAATTTGGTGCATATTTGGACTTTACTTTAGAAATATGAGAATTAGAATTTTACTTTTTTCGCTGATTTGTGGATTTCCAGTCTTTGCACAGTGTTTCACAAGCGTAGCTTCAGGTTATAATCACTCTCTAGCAATTAAATCTGATGGCACGTTATGGAGCTGGGGTCAAAATCAGTATGGTCAGTTGGCTGATATGACAAATATAAATAAGAATAGCCCCGTACAAATCGGTACCGATGACGGATGGATTTACGTCGCCGGTGGTGGAAGCCATTCACTTGCTATAAAAAGTGATGGTACTCTTTGGGGTTGGGGTCTCAATGACCGCGGACAGATTGGTGACGGCACTACAGTAAATAAAAATGAGCCCGTGCAGATCGGAACCGATACCAATTGGCAAACAGTATCATTAGGATTTGATTATAGTTTCGCATTAAAAACTGATGGCTCTTTATGGGGATGGGGTCGTAATAGTTTACATCAACTGGGAATGGGTATTGGATTAAGGCATCACTTCCCCTGTAGTTGCACTTCCTACTCAGATCGGTGTCGCAGATAATTGGTCTATACTTTCACCAGGGCGTTATCATGCAGCAGCTATAAATACTGAAGGAGAATTATATGTCTGGGGATACAATAGTAATGGTCAGATTGGTGATAATACTAATATTAACAGGAATGCCCCTGTGGCTATTGGCACTGCAAATCAATGGTTGAAGGTAATAGGTGGAGAAACGCACACACTAGCAATAGCAGCAGATCATTCTTTATGGGCTTGGGGCAACAACTCATCAGGCCAGCTTGGCAATGGAACGACCACTGGTGCGCTTACACCAATACAAATAACGCCTTCGTGCATCCTTTCAACTGAAGGTTTTACCGGCGCAAGTAAGCTGAAAGCAGTACCTAATCCGACCGATAACATTGTTTCGATCAACGTTCAGATGGATTCCAATTATATTGTTTATGATCTCACCGGACGTAAAATAGGAAGCGGAAGTCTATCTCCTTCAAAAAATGTCGTAGATGTTGGAAGTTTTATGCCAGGGAATTATATTTTCCATGTCAAAGATTCATTTGGTTTGGTGGAAGTTTTAAAAGTAGTAAAGCAATAATCAGAAATTTGTGCCCTAGCCCCGGTTGCAGCCGGTATCCTTTTTTGCTTCGAAAGCAGCTGTTGCCCCTCGACTGCGCTCGGGGTGACACCAAAAAACGATTGGAGCAATGGCAAAAAAGATAAAGGCGAAAGCGGGAACCAGCTTCTGAATCTCCGAATAATTCGCCAGATGGACCTCGTTTAATTGTTTAGAAAATGTTATTTTTGTTCCACTTTTAAGTACAAAAACTTCATTATGGATATACACGAATACCAGGGAAAGGAAATTTTGGCGAGCTACGGTGT
>DASWND010000168.1:0-11220 GCA_036399435.1 Flavobacterium sp. | reverse complement strand
ATTTCGCCTCTGTTAGCTATAAGTATTTTTTTGAACATAGAGTAAGTTGTTAATTGTAAAGCGTGTAATTCAATTACGACGGGTCAACCAAAAATAATGGCTGATCAAATTCTACCGGCGACATATCGTCTACCAATATCTTTACAATTTTACCTGAATATTCTGATTCGATCTCATTGAACAGTTTCATTGCTTCGATCACGCAAAGAACATCACCTTTCGAAATTGTCGACCCAACTTCGACAAACATTGGCTTATCAGGAGATGGTTTTCTATAGAAGGTTCCAATAATTGGTGACTTAATGGTGATGTATTTTGAAGTCTCATCTGCAACCGGAGCAGCGGCAGAAGCGGCTGGCGCTTGTGGAGCGGCTTGCTGAACTTGTTGAGGCTGTGCCATTGGCGCTTGCTGAACATAAGTGAACTCAGGTGCGCTAGGTTCATTTGTAGTTTTGATGGTGATCTTAAAATCATCCATTTCAAGCTTTACTTCTGTAGCTCCCGATTTGGCGACGAACTTTATCAGGTTTTGAATCTCTCTAATATCCATATGGTCGAGTTTTGGTTGTTTTTTTTTAATTTTTATTATATGCCCACGTCAAATATATGGCACCCCAGGTAAATCCGCCACCAAAAGCAGCAAAAATCAAAGTGTCACCTTTTTTGAATTTATGTTCGAAGTCACTTAATAGTAGCGGCAGAGTTGCAGAAGTAGTATTTCCGTACTTTTCGATGTTGATAAGTACTTTGGATGGATCGAGATTCATACGCGAAGCCGTTGCATCTATGATCCTTCGATTTGCCTGATGTGCAATAAGCCAATCGACATCGTCATTGGTTAAATTGTTTCGGTCAAGTATTTTAATACTTACATCTGCCATTCCCGTTACTGCGTATTTGTAAACGGTTTTTCCGTCCTGCACAACGTAATGCTGTCTGTTCTCAACAGTTTCTCTTGAGGCCGGAAGCATCGATCCGCCTGCATCTATTTTAAGGAATTCCCGTCCGATCGCATCTGAACGAAGATATTCGTCCTGCATTCCGAGCCCTTCGAAGTTTGGTTCAAAGAGAACAGCACCTGCGCCATCTCCGAAGATGATGCATGTAGCGCGGTCGGTATAATCGATTATTGACGACATTTTGTCGGCGCCAATTACTAAGATCTTTTTGTATTTGCCTGCCTGGATATATGCTGAGGCGGTTGACATGCCGAATAAAAAGCTGGAACAGGCGGCCTGAAGGTCGTATGCAAATGCGTTGACTGCACCAATATCTGTAGCTACTTGTACAGCTGTGGCAGCAACCGGCATATCAGGAGTGGTGGTCGCCAGTAAAACCATGTCGATTTCTAGCGGGTCAATATTATTTTTGGTGATCAGATCTTTCGCAGCCTGTGTTGCGAGGTATGAAGTTCCTTTCCCATCGTCTTTTAAGATTCGGCGTTCCTTAATTCCGGTACGAGAGGTAATCCATTCATCATTTGTATCTACCATCGTTTCCAACATCTTGTTTGTAAGTACAAAATCAGGAACATATGCGCCAACAGCGGTAATTGCAGCTGTGATTGTATTCATAGAACTCTTTTTTTCTTATGAAATCCGCAGATTGCATAAGAGGTGAAATTACAAAAAAAATAAACCTGTGAGGCCGCTTGCTTATCGAAAGTTTGTAACAATAAAAAAAACTCCCACGCGGTGAGAGTTTAGAATTTTGTACAGAAAAATATATTATGCAACAGCAACTTGCTTGTCAATAACAACTTGTCCCCTGTAGTACATCTTGCCTTCGTGCCAGTATGCCCTGTGATACAAATGCGCCTCACCTGTTATTGGACAGGTTGCGATTTGCGCAACAGTTGCTTTGTAATGCGTTCTTCTTTTATCTCTTCTTGTTTTGGAGATTTTTCTTTTAGGATGTGCCATTTTGCCGTCTTTTTATAATAGTTTCTTTAATTTGTCCCATCGGGGATCAGTCTCTTCTTCTTCAGCTTCTTTCGGCTGAATTTCTTTTACTGCCAGTTCGTTTAGTATCGTCAGCGCCTCTGTTTTCAGAGTTCCATCCTCTACTCCGGGATGAACCCTTTTTAGGGGCACGCCCAGGACGATCGTTTCATATATATATTGAGCAACGTCTACTTGATGTTCACCGTGCGGTAAGATGAGCAATTCATCATTGTCATCGTTATATTCATCCCCAAACTGAACAACCAGCCTGAAATCTTCCTTTACCGGAAGATCGAACATTTCGTTAGTGACATCGCAAGGAACATGAACAGTGCCTTTAAGCTTGAAGTTCAGCTCCAACATGGTGCTTCTCTTCTCTAATATTAAGTCTACTTTGATATTGGAATCGTCAAATTCGTCATAATCAAAGATCTCAAAGAACGTTTTATCAATATGATATTCAAACTGGTGTTTTCCTAACTTTAATCCGACAAACGGAATTAAGTATTCATTACGCTTTTTCATTTCACCACAATTTGAGCGTGCAAAGATATAAAATAAATACAAAGGTAAAAGCTTATTGGCTTTTTTTACAGCGGCTTAATCTTAATTTTTAATGGCCTTTCGCTTATTTCAGCATATTCAGAACGAGATTTATATATATCAAGAGCAAGGTAAACTGCTTCCCTAAATGAATTATGATCTGCAATGCCCTTTCCGGCGATATCGTATGCCGTGCCATGATCAGGTGATGTTCGTATTTTATTTAGTCCGGCCGTGTAATTCACACCTTTTCCGAAAGCCAGTGTCTTAAACGGAATCAATCCCTGGTCATGATATGTTGCGATTACTGCATCGTAATTATTGTATGCACCACTTCCAAAAAAACCATCAGCCGGAAACGGGCCAAACACTAACGTTCCCGTTTCAAACATTTTTTTAATTACAGGTTTTAGAATATCATTCTCCTCATTGCCAATTACGCCACCGTCACCTGCATGCGGATTAAGTCCAAGAACTGCGATCTTAGGTTTATGAATGCTGAAATCTTTCGTCAGTGATAACTTTACAGTTTCAATTTTTTGCCTGATCAGAGCTTCAGTAAGCTTTGATGCCACAGCATTAACCGGAATATGATCGGTGAGCAAACCTACACGAAGATTGTCCTCAACCATAAGCATCAGGGCGTTTCCTTCGAGTTGCTGATTTAGATAATCTGTATGTCCCGGAAATTTAAAATCTTCAGACTGTATATTAAGTTTATTTATTGGAGCCGTGACCAACACGTCTACATCACCTGCCTTCAATGCTTCTGTTGCGGCTATGAAGGATTTAATAGCGTATGTTCCAGCTGCTGCTGAATTTTCTCCCGGCTTTACTTCAACATTTTCTTTCCAGACATTGAGCACGTTAATTTTCCCGGGTATTACCTGGTCTATTGTGTCAATGCCATGTAATGCAGAGGTCGATTCAAAACTTTTTTTTATAAATGATAATACCCTGACATTGCAAAAAATTACGGGCGTACAAAGCTCAAGCATCCGCGCATCTTCAAAGGTCTTAAGTATGACTTCGCCGCCAATGCCGTTAAGGTCGCCGATCGAAATTCCCACTATGACATTTTCTGTCTGCTTCACGGTTAAAGATGTTATTTATTGTAATTTTGAAGTGCAAACTTACTAAATTAAAAGATGTTTACGGGAATTATTGAAGCCAGAGGTTTCATCAGAAAAATAACACAAGATCAGGGCAACCTTATTATTAGGGTCGCTTCTCCAATTACGCCTGAACTTAAAGTAGATCAAAGTGTTGCGCACAATGGCATTTGTCTGACCGTAACCAAAATAGAAGCTGATGAATATGAAGTTACAGCAATTTGCGAAACCATTGAAAAGACAAACATCGGCACCTGGAAAGAAAATAAACATGTCAACCTGGAACGCGCCATGAAATTTGGCGACAGGCTCGACGGGCACATAGTTCAGGGGCATGTTGATCAAACCGCAGAATGCACTTCAATAAAGGATGCCGGCGGAAGCTGGTACTTTACTTTTAAGTATAATTCATACCACAACAATATCACGATTGAAAAAGGCTCAATAACTGTAAATGGTGTGAGTCTAACTGTGGTCAATTCAGAGAAAGACAGTTTTGACGTTGCGATAATTCCGTACACCTACGAGAATACAAATTTTAAAGAATTGTCGGTGGGCGACACTGTAAACCTTGAGTTCGACGTTATTGGAAAATATGTATCGCGTCTTTTTGAGTTGAGAAATCGCTAAAAACAAAAAACTCCGCTTAGAGCGAAGTTTTATTTAGTCTTATCTGATTCAATTTGTATATTCCAAAAACTATGGCTGCACACAACAACACGACTATTCCGGAGTCAATAGGAAGACCCGGCGGAGGCGGCGGCGATGGAGGCGGCGGATCAGCAGCTGCTGCATGGCAGTTAACTACTGAAAATAAAAAAGCCAACAACGGAAGTAAGCTATTTGGGACAATTTTCATAGGGTGTAAAAGTAAATAAAAAATCTTTTCAGCAAAATTATTTGGCAAAATAAGTCAAATTTGATTTATTAGCAAGAATTCGATATAAAACCGTCTAAATAACCGATAAAATGCAGCTATTATAAATTATTGCATCAAAAATTCTTCTGGTGCGACGGCGGATTGATATCGGCGCATCTCCCATTAACGAAAATAGTACCAGTTTAGTTCTTCAGGCGGGAAATAAAAATATATTTTCAATTAAAAAGTAATTCTTAACTATTGTTCTTCAGGGTTATCCGTTCTTACTGTGTATCTTTAAAAGCCCCTAAATCTAATATTTCAATGTCTGATCGCATTCGTGAAAAGTTAAACATCCTTGCTGACGCCGCTAAGTATGACGTTTCCTGTTCATCAAGCGGAAGTAACCGAAAAAATACTGGTAAAGGTTTAGGCGACAGCAGCGCTTCCGGCATCTGCCACACCTATACAGAGGACGGGCGCTGTGTATCACTTCTTAAAATATTGCTAACAAATCATTGCATCTTTGACTGCGCATTTTGCGTATCAAGGGTCAGTAATGATGTAAAACGTGCGGCTTTTACAGTTGATGAAGTAGTTGATCTGACGATGAACTTTTATCGGCGTAATTATATAGAAGGCCTCTTTCTGAGTTCAGGAATTTTTAAGAATGCAGACTTTACGATGGAACGGCTGGTGCGTATTGCAAAAAAGCTGAGGCTTGAAAATAATTTTAATGGCTATATCCATTTGAAGACCATTCCCGGTGCAAGTGAGGAATTACTGACAGAAGCCGGACTATATGCTGACCGGATGAGCATCAATCTCGAAATGCCAACAGAAGCCGGTTTGAAATTACTCGCGCCAGACAAGTCTCATGATGATGTAAAAAAGCCCTTAAGTTTTATCAGGGAAAAGAAGATTCAGTTTGCCGACGAGAAAAAGCTGATCAGGAGCGTTCCAAAATTCGTTCCCGCGGGCCAAAGTACCCAGATGGTCATTGGAGCAACGCCGGAAACGGATATGGAGATCATGTACAGCGCCGATCAATATTATAAAGCTTACGACCTAAAAAGAGTTTATTATTCCGGTTATATTCCGATCAGTTACGATAATCGAATGCCGATGATCGGAAGCCAGCCGCCGCTACTGCGCGAGAACAGGCTTTATCAAACCGATTGGCTAATGCGATTTTATGGATTTGATGTTTCTGAAATTCTAAATCAAAGTAATCCTCATCTTGATGTTGAAATAGACCCAAAGTTAAGCTGGGCTCTGCGGAACATGCATTATTTTCCAGTTGATGTCAATACGGCCGACTACAAGATGATCTTGCGCGTACCCGGAATCGGCGTAGGATCTGCCAAAAAAATCGTACAGGCGAGGAAATTTGGTATGCTTAGGTCAGATCAATTGCGAAAGATCGGTATTGCGTTTAATCGCGCGAAGTACTTTATCAGGTATGCAGATAGTGAAATTCAGCTTCGCGAACCGGAGCCATTTCTTATTAAACAGAACATCTTATCTGAAAGTAGTAGTAAGTACTTAAAAACCGCAGTCAATCAACTGTCTTTATTTTGATCACTTATATTTTCGACGGATCTTTTGAAGGTTTGCTCACTTCTGTTTTTGAATCTTATGAATATAAGCACAATGACATTTTCATAAAGGCAAAAATACACCACGCTCCGGCATTGCTTGAAGAGCTGCATGAAGTGAATTCAGATGAAGTAAAATCACGCCGTGTATTGGACGGACTCAAAAAGAAACTCTCTAAGGACTGGTATAACAAACTGTTCAAAGTATATCTGTCGGAGTTGGCTGAAGCTTATCAACATTTGTTTGACTTCATGAGATATGCTTTTGACAGTAACATCAGCATTGAAAGCAATTACGGACATCCGGCAGTAATAGCACTTACCAAAATCGACAAAAGCGTCAATCGCGAACGTCATCGGATGAAGGCATTCATCAGGTTTCAGGAAACCGCTGACGGAACTTTCTATGCGCCTGTAGAGCCTGATTACAATGTGCTTCCGTTGATTGCAACGTTCTTTAAAAACCGATATGCGGACCAGAAATGGATCATATATGATGTCAAGAGAAAGTATGGTTTATACTACGATCTGCAGGAAGTCAGCGAAGTCACTTTTGATTTTGTTGATGAAGTAAAGGAATCCTCTGCTCTCCAGCCGCAGGTACTTGATGAAAAAGAAACTTTGTATTCGATTTTGTGGAACGACTACTTTAAAAGCACCAACATTCCAGCCCGAAAAAATATGAAGCTTCACATACAGCACGTTCCGAAGAGATATTGGAAGTATTTGACTGAGAAGCAGTAATTAGTTGCTACTCGTCCTCATCTTTTTTGCCTCCAAGCTTCACTTTAACTTTCCCATCTTTGTCATCGGCTGCTTTCAGATGCAGTACGATTCCCCGATTTCGTCTTTTGGCAAGCTGTTCATCGTCGGTGATTTCTTTATCCCGTTCGGGATTCCGGAGCGGAACGTCGATAAATATTTCTGTTCCTTTTCCGAACGAGTAGACGCCTTCGAGGTCCATATTGATTACGCTTGAACTGAACTTCATGGGTTCGATGATGACGCTTTCGCCTCTGATTCCGAAGCCTCCATTAAGATCGCTAATTGTGATTTTGTCGAAGTCGCGGTTTGGAAACGCATATTTGCCCACATCTTTAATTGCTTTAAAATTAATTAAAGCGCCATCTTTCATGTGAAAAGCGGCATTTCCGTACATTGAGTTGGGAACAAGTCCACCTGCATTTGTAAGCTTACCGCGGATCTCAGCCTTTGTAAATATTGTGCCTTGTATATTTTCAGATGTCAAAGCCTGGATCCCAAAGTTTTCGAACGCTTTAAAAAAGGTACTTATATCAACATTTCGGATTACGCTGTTGATTTCATAATTGCTCGTATTTCCATTTGGAACAAGAGTTCCATTAATTGCCACTGTTCCGCCTGCATGGCGAAGGCCACCGTTCTTCAGCATTATTCCTTTGTTATTCAAAATAATGTCCGCTTTAGCATTTGAAGCTTCGAACTTCTTGTAATATAGTTTTGCCACGCGAACTTTCATGCTCACATTACTGTTTTCGAAAAGAGTATTAATCTCCTGTGTAAAATTTGCGGACTTTTTGTTTGTTTGCTTTTGAAATGTGGTCTTCCTGCTTCCTAGAAAACCAAGGAATTCTCCGAGATGAAGCTGCGGGCTGTCGATTTCCCAATTCAAGACCAACTTATCAGGCGATGAATAATATAGATTTAAAAAATTTGCGATATGTCCCTTCATGTTGACGATGCTTTTGCCGCTTCGCAAGTGAATGTTGCTTATCGTCAGGTTTTCCTGTCCGAAGTTCAACGCAACAGAAATGTCTTTAAAAGCAAGATTTCGTGGAACGTAGGCTATATCTGCCGAATTTATTTCGACTACACCTTCAACGATCGGTTTGGCAAGCTCGTAGTTGACAATGTCGGCTTTATATTTCAAGTTAACTTTTGCAGTTCCTTTAGTAAAAAGCAATAAATCGTTATCGACGAGGTTGGCGAGCTTATTTACGTCGAAGCTTGAATGGAAATCTCCGGTCATAATTGGATTCTTCAGATCCACAATTATAGATTTGTTCATCGAAATTGGGATCTCCTCAAATTCGCCCTGGAAATTATTGATAACAATAGCGGAATTTTGGTCATTGTTACCGTTGGCAGTTACATAGTTATTAGTGAACTTTCCGGTAAAACTGCAATTCGTTACGATTCCGCCCGGAGTTGACAGATCATTGTCATCGATTGTTGCGTCGACAATAATTATTGGATCGCCTTTTACAGCAAAATCACCTGCTATTTTGCATTTGACTGATATAGGTTCGGTCATTTTAAACATATCAAGCCGAGATGAAATATTAGGCGATAGCAAGGCTGATGCTTTCTGCCACATAATTTTATCATTTTCGATATTGATCATGAATTTCGAAGATCCGCTGCCTACGCCAAATTGGCCGGCGATGGTAAAATCCTCATCGTCGATTTCGAGTTCGCTTTCGTCAAGCAGGATCTGCTCAAGTTCTTGTTCATAGCTTATGTTGAGATCACCAATGACAGGTTTATTTTTTATGAAACTCCCTTTGCCGGTGTTGAAAGCCAGACTTTTTACGTGTGCATCAAGATCGACATCAGCTTTCCAGCCTGCGACGATATAGTTGATTTTGCCTTTTAGCGAATTGATTTTGATATCATGGTTCTTCTTTTTCAGAATGTTGTCTATAACCAAACGCACATTTTTGAACGTAACATTTTTGATCTCGGGATAAACTGTTCCGCCGTCGCCCGCAGTTTTCTTGCCTTTTTTAAATACAGATGTATTACTGTAGCCGAGAGAATCGGTGAATAGATAGATAGACGCGTTGCTGATTCCGATTTTTTTGATCTCGATTGCGCCTCTTAACAAAGCGAGTGCGTTTATTGAAATACTGAAGTCGGTGGCGCGAAGCAATTCTTTGGAATGCTGAGCATAAAGCGTATCGCGAATAGACACATTGTGCAAATGCAGAGAAACCAATGGAAAACCTTCAAGCAGCGCGGGCTCCATTTTATTTACTGAAAGGGTGCCATTTAGATTTTCGTTGAGTTTAGATGTTATTGATTTTAATATTGCGGCCTGGTTGTTACTGATATACCAGGCAAGCACAAGATATCCGGATATAAAAATGAGTAGAAGAATGCCTAGCGATCGCAGGACGTACTTTACCCATTTGTTGTTCCGGTTTTCGCTGATCTTTGTTTTGGCAGCGGTGATGATGTTCTTCATTCGGAGCTTCCTTGCTGAGGATTTCTAAATATACGCTGGAACTTGCTATAAATTTTATTATTGTTAAATTCATTAAGAGGCTATGCAGTTATTTTTAAATCAAGTAGCATTGCCGTTATGTCGAAATAGGCGAGAATTATTATTTAAAGACCAAACCCTAGCCCTGATGGCGCGTAAATCCTTTTTTTGCTGCCGCACCAAAGCCGTTCAATGGACGATTACGAAAGCAAAAAAAGATTGCAGCAACAGCAGGAAACAGCTCCTGAAAATGAAGGTTGCCTTGATACTTTCTATTGCATAACTTTAGGTATGGATAAGTTATATTTCATTGCGGTTATTCCACCTCAGGAAATTGCGGACGAAGTCACTGCTTTCAAAGATGTTTTTGCTGAACAGTATGAAAGTAAGGCAGCTTTGCGGTCGCCTGCTCACATTACGCTTGTTTCCCCTTTTAAAGTTGGCGAGCTGCAACATGAAAAGTTATTAGATTGGTTTGCCGGTTTAAAGCCACCAGTGTCGAAATTTGCATTGGAATTGAAAGATTTCGGAATGTTTGCCAACAAACGTCCGGTCATTTTTATTAATCCGCTCCTAAATGACTCGCTGTCGGCATTGCAACGATGGATAGAAGAAGAAGCTATCGCGAGCAAATTTTTTCCTCCGCCGAGCTTGCCACAACGTGAATTTCACCCGCACATGACAATTGCTTTTAAAGATCTTTTACCTCATCGATTGAAGGAAGCGTGGCCGTTTTTTGCTCAAAAGAGTTATGATCGGACATTTGAAGTTTCAGAAATTCATTTGCTACAGCATAATGGGAAAGAGTGGAAAAGTATCGCGACATTGAAGATCGACTAGCAAGTCCCGCTCGTGATAATCAGTTATTACTAATGCTCTATTACCGCGACTTTATCTTGGGTGGAATCATTGACCAGCAAATAGTAGTAAACTGCAAAGGGCAGGCATAGGATAAAATATGATATATCTGCCACGATTCCGAAAAAAGCTGCTTCAAATCCTGAAAGAAATGTTTTGTACAAGAGATAGAATGATATGGTCAGGAAAAGCGTCATTGCACTGTAGAAATGTACGTCTGCAGCCGACTTACAAAAAAAGCCAAATATTACTGAAGCGGCTAAGAATAAGAGTGTAAAATGCAAAGGCATGAAATAAGATCCTTGAATTATAAAGGGGTTCATTACTAAAAAATCGTCCCAATGACCCAATACGAATGGTAGAAAAGTTAAGGCGAAACAGAAAAGCGCAATAGATCCAACGGCCATAACTTGCAGAAACTTCATGTTACCATTTTTAATTTTGAACACAAAAGTTATAATAAATGGGATCACAAAAACATTTCGGGTCGACAAAACCAAACCTATAAGTATTCCGGCTAAGATTATGCGGGCAGTAGTAAATTTTTCGATTCCTAGTACATATATGATTGTGAATAAAACAATAGTACCATTTAAAAAAATATTGCTTCGGCAGACGATTTCCCATAAGTACGGCAGACTGCACATAACCATAATCAGACCCAACGTTTGTGATTTACTGCTAAGTGACATTCGTAGTACAAAATAAAACGCGGCTACGCCTGCAAAAGAAAAATAACCGAGTTCACCGACGATATAAAATGGAAATGCCAATAAAAAATAAAATGGCATCGGACCGGGCACATTTCCATCGTTTGATTTTGCATAATATGCATAATTACCTTTAAAAACTTCATCCCAAAATGTGGATATAACACTCCACCTGTCGACGTTAATGCTGTTGACATCTACCATCTCAAAAACCAGCGATGATAAGCCTAAGAAAATTATCAGCAACAAAATATTTACCCAGTGCAGTCGTGAGTTGTACCGCGCTGCAATTCTTTGGATCAAGGGAATGGCAAGTAAGTACAGGGCAGAAATTACAACCGAAAGGAGAATGT
>DASWND010000167.1:0-7580 GCA_036399435.1 Flavobacterium sp. | reverse complement strand
CTTCAGCATCAAGTGCTGATTTAAGGACGTTCGAAATATCTGTTATATAAGCGTCCTGTTCTTCTTTAGTTTCTTTGATTTTACTGACGATGTCGTGATATACATCAGGTTCTGTGTATTTCAATCCAAGATCTTCAAGCTTCATCTTGATGTTGTAGAGTCCGAGGCGATGGGCGAGCGGTGCGTAAATATATAAAGTCTCGGAAGCAATTTTCACCTGCTTGACCTCCGGCATTGAAGCCATTGTCTGCATATTGTGAAGCCTGTCGGCCAGTTTTATCAGAATTACCCGGACGTCATCATTGAGTGTAAGCAGCATTTTACGGAAATTTTCCGCCTGCATTGAAATGTTCAGGTCCTTTTTTACCTGAGCAATTTTCGTCAGTCCTTCAACAATCTGCGCTACTTTTGGATTGAACTTTTTAGCAATTTCTTCAACAGTCACTGCAGTATCTTCAACAACATCATGCATTAGCGCAGCTGCAATTGACGTCGCGCCAAGGCCAATTTCGGAAGCAACTATTTTCGCAACTGCAATTGGATGAAAAATATATGCCTCACCGGATTTTCGGCGCTGGTCTTTATGTGCTTCAACAGCAAAATCAAATGCTTTACGGATCAGTTTCTTGTCTTCATCAGACAAAGTTTGATAACTGATGCGCAGCAATTCTTTATATTCCTGTGCAATTGCTTTATTTTCCTTCTCTATTTCAATATCTAACATAATGTGTTCTTGAACGTTTTAAAAGTAGGAAGAAGTATCCGATCCTGCAAGCCGAGAATGGCAGGTATTACTTGAAGTTTCGTTGCCTTTTTGCTTCAAAAATCAAAATTGCAGCGGCCACTGAAACGTTCATCGAATCTATTTGCCCTTGCATCGGAATCATAATATTTGCTTTGGATGCTTTACGCCAGCTTTCACTTAATCCGGTTGATTCGGTGCCGACAACAAGTGCCGACGCACCAGTGAAATCCTGCTCGAAATACGGAACTGAATCCTGAAGCGCGGCACAGTAAATCGAAATATTCCTGTTCGTCAGGAAATCAATAATTTCCTCTGTTGTTCCGATAGCTATTTGGTTGGTGAACAAACATCCTACACTTGATCTGACAATATTCGGATTATACAAGTCTCCGATTGGATTAGCAATAATCACGGCATCGAGATTTGCTGCATCAGCAGTTCGCAGAAGAGCGCCGATGTTTCCAGGTTTTTCGGGCGCTTCAGCAATTAAAATCAGTGGTTTTTCACTCAATTTCAGTGCATCCAATGTGTGCTCCTTTGATCTCGCAATAGCAATTATTCCTTCTGTCGTATCGCGATAAGCAAGTTTTGAATATACTTCGCGGCTGACCTCAATCAAATCTTCTGATCGAAAAGTACGTGCAGTCTCTTCTGAAATAATTTCCGGAGTAAACAGCACCGTCTCAATTTCATATCCGCCTTTCAGCGCAAGCTCAATTTCACGTTGTCCTTCAATTAAAAAAGTGCCGGTTTGCTTTCTGTGTTTTGCTTTGTCCTGTAAAAGTGCCGACGATTTGACAAAACTGTTGTGGATGCTGGTTATATATTTCAACTTCAGAAGTTTTGGTAAATATACGATGTTTTGAAACCGATAATTTCGGCTATATATGAACTTGCGTTGTATGGATACGTACTTTTGCAGAAAACGCTATAACTTGTTTCATATTATCGAAATATTAGGGACTGTCGCATTCGCCATTTCGGGTTCACTGACTGCAATGAGCAAAAAGCTAGATCCTTTTGGTGTATTTGTTATCGCCTTCGTAACGGCCGTTGGTGGCGGAACACTTCGTGATATTATGATCGGCCGCACTCCGGTTGCCTGGATGCTGCAGCTCGACTATGTATACCTGATTATTTTTGGATTTTTTCTGGCGCTTGTTTTCCGAAAGAAGCTTGATAGATTGAGGGTTTCATTACTGCTTTTTGATACAATCGGGCTTGGTGTATTTACTTTGATCGGGTTACAAAAAGGGCTGGAAACAGGCCTGCATCCAGTTATCTGCATCGCACTTGGAACAATGACAGCGTGTTTTGGCGGCGTGATCAGAGATATATTATGCAATGAGATTCCGGTTATCTTTCGAAGGGAAATCTATGCAACCATCTGTATGTTGGGCGGAGTCGTCTTTTTTGCTCTGAAAGAACTTAATCTTGCAGACAACATTTTGTACTTAATAACTTCACTTGTCATGATCGTCGTCCGTCTTCTTGCCATCAGGTTTAAATGGAGCCTTCGTCCGGTTGAACAAAAGTAACTAACGGTTCAGGTACAGAAAACCTGTAAGTGGTTCAGGATAACCTGGATCATTCAACTCTAGGACATAATAGTAAGTTCCGTCCGGTGCAGGATTATTATCGATCAAAAGGCCTTTAGTTGGAATGCCGTCCCAATCTGCGACATTGTTGCTGCCATTCCATAATAAAACGCCCCATCTATTATAAACCGATAATTTGAAGTGGATAAAGATATCGCGAAGACCTTCTATAAAGAAAGTGTCATTGCGTCCGTCGTTGTTAGCGGATACGAAATTATAAACTGTGGGCGGACAATTGCGGGAATTTAATGTAAAGCTTGTCACACTAAAACATTGATCACTGTTTTCAATCCTGACATAAATCTGATGCGGTGTCGATGAAGCTTCATATGTCGAAGTATTCAAAATCTCGTTAAAATCATTTAAAGCATCATCTTCAGATTCGTGAAAACTGACCGTATGAGATGCATCTTGCCGGACCAGATCGTCGTATGCAGAGAAGTCGAAAATCGCACGCGTAGATCCGAGATTACATGAATAAAGCGGCGCAGGCTGATTAAAAGTTGGTGAGGAAGGAATTAAAACCTGAAAATTAAAGCCATTGTTAGTTTCGTCAATTTCAAGAACATCGCCTTCGCCTGAACCATTGTCATCAACTACAAACGTAAGATTAAATTCGAGCGGAACTTCAGGCGGAATAACAAGTGAAATTACATCAGAATAGCTTTCGCCTACCGCAAGCGGCGCCAGGGTTTCTGTGTAATTGATAAATACATCGTTGGCATAAATGGCAATTGGCGTCGCCGCAGGTAATACGTCGGTGCTATTAAGGTTGTAAATGGTATAATGTGCGACAATATTTCGCGAATTACATTCAACTTCGACATCTTCAACACTGACCGTCGCATCCGGCAACTGGCTGTTCAGCACTGTTGCAATAGCATTAATTATCACGAAATCCTGACCGGATGAAAGTGCAATACTGGCCGCGTCGGTTCCCGGTACAATCAAATCCTGAATGTCATAAACATCAATATCCATATTATAAAGTTCATCTGAACCTGTAAAGCTATTGGTATTATTAAATGCATTAAATCCCGGGTTCAGCGCATTGCTTAAGGTTGTGCCGTTAAATTTGAGGCTCTCGGTAAGAGCAAGATTTTCATCTCCTTCCCAGGCAAGAAATCCGATTTTTGCGCCATCATTATCAATTACATTTAGACTGGTTAATTCTAACTCAATCGGATGCCCATTGGAAACGTAATCTAATCCATCATAAACATTTAGCTGATTTATAGGCAATGTTGGACTTTCATAAACAACGATAACTGCCCATCCGCCGAAATTTGTACCGTTTGGACAATAATCAAGAATAACGTTAGTGAGGTCAAGATCCGACAAAGTATATGTTGTGTTTCCCTCTGCAATTACCTGGTTGGTAATATCTTTAAATCCGCTAAAAAAAATCAGGTCGGAAGAGTTTTGTATTACATTCCACGATCTGTCGGCTGTAATATCCTGACCGTTCAGTTTTAGTTCAAAATCGCCGCTTCCGGAACCTGCCCAATACAAATAAGCTTTTACAACAGTGTCATCAGGGGATAAAACAAGTGACGCCGTAGATGATGTTGATATGTTACATAAAGTATTGAGTCCATTTGGGGCATAATTAAGCGTATTTCCAAAGATTGTAAAGTCGTATCGGCCGTTAAATTGCTGATACAGCGTAACCTCCTGTGCCTGAACTTGCAAAAATTGTAGCATCAAGCTGATTAAAACCCAACCTGCTTTTTGTTTCACAGCGTCATCATTAATGGTTTTAAAGATAACAATTAAATCACAACACCAAAATTGGGACAACCGGTGAAGGTTCTAAAATAAAAATAACGTATTTTTCACCATTCAAAAATCTGAAGTGGAAGAATATCAAATCAGGAAGTATAGTCCGGCCGACTACAGTGCCTGGAACGCGTTTATTGGTGTTGCTAAGAATGCCACTTTTTTGTTTCATCGTGACTTTATGGAATATCACGCAGATAAATTTGATGATTATTCCCTCCTAATTTTAAAAAACAATTCAATTGTTGCAGCTATTCCGGCGCACATTGTTGATGATGAGTTACACTCTCATAAAGGGCTTACATATGGTGGATTTATTGTCGGAGGAAGTGCTAAGTTGGTTGAAACCATTCTGATGTTTCAGGAGCTTCTAAAACATTTAAACCAGAAGAATTTTAAAATTATTCATATTAAAACCGTTCCATCCATATATAATAAAAAATCGTCAGACGAACTATTATATATTATGTTTTTAGTTGATGCGATATTAACAAGAAGAGATACATTATCAGTTATTGATCTACGACGGCCCTTTGAGCCAACAAAAAACAGAATACAGGGGATTGAACGAGGAAGAAAATTGAATTTGACTGTAAACGAGGAACCTAAGTTTTCAGAATTTTGGAATCAGATACTACTTCCAAACTTGCAGCGGAAGCATAATACACTGCCGGTTCATTCCGTGGATGAAATTATAAATTTAAACAAATATTTTCCTGAAAATATTCGTCAGTTCAATGTTTATCATGGTGCAGAGCTTGTAGCAGGCACCACTGTTTTTGTTACAGATCACGTAGCGCATTCACAATACATCGCAGCAAATGAAAATAAGAACCTACTTGGTTCGCTCGATTTCCTTCATTATCATCTTATTACTAATGTCTTCTTTGACAAGAGCTACTTTGATTTTGGCATCTCCAATGAATCGAATGGTAAAAAGCTAAACGGAGGAATCGCGTTTTGGAAGGAGAGTTTTGGAGCAAGAACTGTAGTTCAGGATTTTTACACAATTGAAACTGCTGCTTACGTGAAACTAGAAAATGTGCTACTATGATAAAGTTCCTTGACCTTCAGAGGATCAATATTAGGTTTGAGGCGGAATTTCAACAAAAACTATCTGAAGTGTTGGCAAAGGGATGGTTTATACTTGGAGATGAAGTTAGAGCATTCGAAGATAATTTCGCCTCTTTTTGCGGATCCCGACATTGCGTTGGAGTTGGCAATGGTTTGGATGCTTTAATTCTTATATTAAATGGATATATAGAACTTGGCAAATTGAAGGCTGGCGATGAAGTGTTAGTTCCTGCTAATACATATATCGCAACAATACTAGCCATATTAAAAGCTGGTCTTAAACCGGTTTTAGTTGAACCCTGCGCAGATTCCTATAATATAAAACCCCTGGACGTTAAAAATGCAATAACAAAAAACACTAAGGCAATCATTGTGGTTCATTTGTATGGTCAACTTGCCCAAATGGATCATTTATCAACTATTGCAACTGAGAACAATATTTTACTTATTGAGGATGCTGCACAAGCTCATGGCGCTGCGGATTCACACGGTGTTAAAGCTGGGAATTTAGGAGATGCTGCAGCATTTAGTTTTTACCCGGGGAAAAATTTGGGCGCGCTGGGTGATGGCGGAGCTGTGACAACCAATGATAAAAGTCTTTCGGATGTAATCATTTCGATGCGTAACTATGGTTCAAAGGTTAAGTACTACAGCGAACGTATTGGCATCAATAGCCGGCTTGACGAACTTCAGGCAGCTTTTTTAAACGTCAAATTACCATATCTTAATGCAGACAATGAAAAACGAAGGGAAATAGCGAAGTACTATTTATCCGGCATTAAAAACAGAGCAGTTACTTTACCTAATGTTGGTAGTATGTCCGCTCACGTTTTTCATCAATTTGTTATTTCGACGCCATCTCGAGATACGCTCCAGAAGCGTTTAACTGATAATGGCATTCAAACGATGATTCACTATCCTGTTCCACCACATAAACAAGCAGCTCTTCGGCAGCTAAATGGTTTATGCCTGCCCATTACTGAAAATATTCACCACAGCGTGCTTAGTTTGCCGATTAGCCCTGTTATGACTATTACGGATGCTGCTCAAGTATGTGGTGTTTTAAACAATCTTGATGTCTGAGAAAACATCATATCGGAGCATTATTAAATCTGCAACAATATTTGGAGGCGTTCAGGTTGCGAATATTGCCATCTCATTGATACGTAATAAGGCCATTGCCTTGCTTATTGGCCCTGCGGGAATAGGGATGGTAGGTTTATTTACATCTGCAATCAATTTTATAAGCGGACTTACTAGTTTGGGACTGGAGACTAGTGCTGTAAAATTTATCTCACAACATAATGCTGATGATGAAAAGGATAAACTTCACACTATAGTCGCGGTTTTAAGAAAATTAGTTTGGATTACTGGCCTCTGCGGTGCGTTAGTGATTGCATGTTTATCACATTATTTAAGCATGCTGACCTTTGGAAATTCTACCCATACATTGAGCTTCGTCTTGCTTTCGCTGGCAGTACTTTTTAGACAAGTTAGTATTGGTGAATTAGCATTATTGCAAGGTCTGCAGAAACTCAGGTGGCTTGCACAAGCTAATTTAACAGGCAATGTATTAGGCTTATTAATTTCACTACCGTTATATTTTTTTTTTAAGATCGATGCCATACTGCCTTCAATTATAATAAGTAGTTTTACAGGCTTTTGTTTGAGTTGGCATTATTCCCGAAAGACATCATTGCACAGAGTTAAAGTAACATCTGTGCAGCTTCTTCAAGAAAGTAAAGAGATGTTACGGCTAGGCGGCGTCATTAGTGTGATATCCCTTACTGCTGCATTTGTTGCCTACGTGATCCAAATATATATAACAAAGATTGACGGTCTGACCGCCGTAGGTAATTATCACGCTGGATTTACCTTACTAAATTCTTACGCCGCACTAGTATTAACGGCTATGGCAACAGATTATTTACCACGATTGCTTGCTGTTTCAAACGATAATTCTAAGCTTCATAAAGTTATTCAGGAGCAAATGCAATTTGCGGTCTTGTTAATGATCCCTATTATCGCTCTTTTTATTGTATTTGCACCCCTTATCATCAAAATTTTGTTTTCCGCAAAATTCATTGTGATTCTTCCCATGCTGCGAATCGGTATCATCGGGATGTTATTTCGTGCTGCGTCGTGGCCGATGAGCTATATTTTTATTGCAAAGGGAAATTTGAAACAATTTATATTGGTGGAAGTGAGCTACAGCGCATTGTTTCTTTTGCTGCATATCATTTGTTATAACCGTTATGGATTGACGGGATTAGGAATTGCGTACTTTATTCAATACGTTTTATATTTTGCCGGACTACTTGTTGTCATATATCGTAAATATAGGTTTATGGTTTCTATAGAATTTGTCAGAGTTCTTGCTGCAG
>DASWND010000166.1:0-9108 GCA_036399435.1 Flavobacterium sp. | reverse complement strand
CACCTTTCCCGAGGTGGATCTTTATTGGCTGTTAATTGGTAAAGGAGAGATGCTAAAAGCTGAGGATTCTTTTACGCATAATGCTGCTGCAAATGATGAAGTGAAGGAACAACCTACAACATCATCCCATCAAACCGAAGTTGTTTCCAATCCGCAGATAATTTCAAAGAGTGAGAAAATTATACTTCTTCATCATGATGGTACTTTTTCTGAATATGTTCCCAAGGCTTAGCTCCTACTTTGCGAAATTGCCGCAAATCAATACATTTGCAAAAAACTTACATGCTCAAGCGCGTCCTTAGCTATTTTGTGCCCATTAATATATACAAGAAAAATTCTACGCTGAGCAAGACCATTGAAGTTACCTGGTCAAACGGACAACTTGTACTTGATTCAAAGAATACTAATTATTCTTACGGAAGCCTTCAGCGGATCCTTCGAAAGGGACTTGTATTTATTGGTTTTGATCGGGTCAAATCAATGGAACATGTTCTTATTCTTGGAGTTGCCGGCGGAAGCGTAATTAAAACTTTAATTGAAGAAGTAAAGTATAAAGGTAAAATAACAGGTGTTGAACTTGATCCCGAAATCGTTGAAATCGGTCGAAATTATTTTAACCTTGATAAAGTGCCGAATCTAGACCTTGTCATTGACGATGCTTTTGATTTCGTCCTGAAGACAAGAGACAAGTACGATTTAATTATTGTTGATGTGTTCCAGGATACTCACATGCCGCAGTTCCTTTTTCAGAAGTTTTTTATTGATAGGTTATGCTTCCTTCTTCATGGAGGCGGATTTATTCTTTTTAATACAATGATCTTAAAGAATGAAGAAAATGAACGTAATCGCCGATTCCTTCAAATTCTGGATTGTGAAAAATACAAGACGACGGCAATTCCCCGGGTTGAGCAACATAATGAAGTGATCATCATCGAGAAATTAAATTAAAACCATCTCTTCTTCTTAAAGTAGATTATCATTACAATAACAATGGCCAGCATTGACCATAGCACAATAAAGTATCCATTTTCAGTGCGGAGCTCGGGCATATTTTCGAAATTCATCCCATAAACGCCGACGATGAACGTAAGCGGCATAAAAATGACGGAGAAAATCGTCAAGGTTTTCATAATTTGATTCATGCGTTGACTTTGCGTGGCAAAAAACAAACTTGATGCACTATCAACCGCATGCATATCATATTCTATCTGCTCCAGGATTTCAAATGTCTTTTGATGAAGCCGTGTGAAGTAGGTCTTGTTCGACTTTTCTGCACTATGGCTGACATGATCGAGAATGCTTTTTAGATTGAATAAAGCGTCACGTAACGGCAAAATAGAACGCTTCAAAAAGTTGATATCTTCCCTGATGTGTTCTATTTGCTCAAGAATTTCCTGATCATAGCAAATCTTCGCATCGTTGATCATCTTCTCCGTCTTGTCTTCAAAATGCTCAAGGGTAATAAAAAAGTTTTCCATGATGGCATCTAACAACAAGTACAGCAAATAATCGCTTTTCTTGGTCCTGACAATGCCTGCGTGAGTCCTGATTCTTTCGCGGATATGGGTAAAATAATCACTTCTTTTTTCCTGGAAGGATATTATAAAATTTTCACGCAGTACAAAACTGATCTGCTCAACCTTCACCGTATCTGATTCGTCCTGAGGCAAAACGGATTTAATGCTAAAGAATAGCATATCATTCAGTTCTTCTAATTTGGCACGTCGGGAAGTATTAAGTATATCACTGATCATTGGCGTATCAAGATGAGTCACTGCACCTACCTGCTTGATTATCTCAACATCGTGCAGTCCATGAACATTTAACCACATCACATAATCGCCGCCTTGGTGATTATCTAATACTTCTTGTAATTGGGGAACGGTCAATTCTGTGAATTCCTCAAATTTTTCATTATTGTAGATAAACAATTGCATTGCAACTGCCTCGAATTTATGAACGCCTGTATATTCATAGTTGTTGGGCTGTACCCGACGCGTCTTCTTGTACTTGATCCTTCTCACTAAGTATAATTTGATTAAAGATAAGGGTTTTTCATTTTCCCTCTTTACATTTACAGAAAAAGTCAATGCGCATCCTTATTACCAATATCAAGCAGCTGCTCCAGGTAAGAACTCAAATCGTTAACAAACTTTCCGGTTCAGAAATGGGCTCTTTGCCTCTTCTTGAAAATGCATTTTTATTAATGGACGATGACCTGATCACAGCTTTTGGAACCATGGATGAGATTCCCGATTACGATGCTGATCAAACTATTGACGCTTCAGGCAAGGTTGTTCTTCCCGCCTGGTGTGACAGCCATACACATATCGTTTATGCAGGCAGCCGTGTACAGGAATTTGTTGACAGGATCAACGGATTGTCATATGAAGAAATTGCAAATCGCGGTGGCGGAATACTAAATTCGGCTCAGACGTTAAATGCCACATCCGAAGAAGATCTATACCAGCAATCAAAGCTGCGGATTGAAGAAGTAATGAAGCTCGGCACAGGAGCTGTGGAAATAAAATCCGGATACGGGTTAACAGTAGCGGGTGAATTAAAAATGCTTCGTGTAATAAAGCGCTTGTCAGATGAATATCCCATTGCAGTTAAAGCGACTTTTCTCGGTGCGCATGCTTTTCCGACCGAATATCGTGAAAACAAAGATGGTTATGTGGATCATCTGATAAAGGAAATGCTTCCGGTTGTTGCCTCCGAAAAACTTGCAGAATATATTGATGTCTTTTGTGAAACGGGATATTTTACTGTTGATCAGACTGAACGTATATTGGAAGCAGGATTAAAAGCAGGATTGCGTCCGAAAATCCATGTAAACCAATTCACTGCCATCGGCGGAATTCAGGCTGGCGCAAAGTATAATGCATTATCTGTGGATCACCTTGAGGTAGTCCGTGACGAAGACATCGAAGCTCTTAAAGGAACTGATGTCATGCCGGTTGCACTTCCTTCGTGTTCATATTTTCTCAGTATTCCATATACGCCGGCGCGGAAAATGATTGATGCCGGTCTTCCTCTGGCTCTTGCAACAGATTTCAATCCGGGTTCTACGCCATCTGGTAACATGAACTTTGTGGTGGCGACCGCCTGTATAAAAATGAAAATGACTCCCGAAGAAGCCATTAACGCTGCGACCATAAACGGTGCTTATGCAATGGGACTATCTGAATCGCACGGAAGTATAAGCATTGGAAAAAAAGCCAATGTTATCATTACAAAACCTATTTCATCGTATTATCAGATTCCATACGCGTTTGGCAGCAATTTGATTGATCAGGTAATTATTGAAGGCAAGTTTATTTAATAAAAAAAGTCCCGCATAAACGGGACTCTTTATATATTGAGATGGTTTTTATCTTAAAACGAAACTAGATTTAGAAACAAGCTCGTTTCCGTCGAAGATGTTTACAAAGTAATTTCCTTTCGCAAAGTTCTTTCCTGGAAGATCTTTAGAAACCTCCACCGTTTTGTTTTCATATTGAACAGTTGTCGGGAAACTATAGGTCAGAGACTGATCACCAAACGTAGTTGTTTGTTTTTCGCCCAACACATTGTTTTGGCTGTCGATCACCTGAACATAATAAGTTTTATCACCTGCTTTTGCAATTTGATTTTCAGCAATTGTAAAGCTTACGCGTAGAACATCTGCGCGGCTGGCTTTGTCTGTTGCGATTTGCTTACCTGAACTTCGCTGCTTAAAAGCGGCAGTTTTTAGGTTTAAGACAGATAATTTTGAACCTTTTTCAATTGTTTTTGAAAGCTCTTCGTTTTGGCCTACTAAAACCTGATTAAACTTTGATGATTCATCTAGTTTAACAATTGTACTGTCTCTTTCAACTGTAAGCTTCTGGTTCTGAGTTTTAAGCTCTTCAACCTGAGCAACCATTTTTTTCATTTCTTTCTCCAATGCAAAGAACCTTGATCTGTATTTTGACATTGAAGCTGCATCACCTTTAGATTTTTCAAGGTCTGCCATTAGTTTAACAACTTTCTCGCGTTCTGCAATTAATTCGTCAGACATTGACGTGTTTTCTGCGATTGCATTGTCATAAGTAGCTTTTAATGCTTTAAGATCATTCATCACTGAAGTCTTTTCATCGACTAAAGTAGATTCGGTTGCTTTAGCATCGCTGCTCATTTTGTACATGTACACTAAGCTTCCAATAAGTAGAAGAGCCAGAACAGCAATTATAATTTTAAGGCCTGAATTGCTTCGTTGATTTTCCATAGATTTAGTTTGATTTCTAACAAAAATAATAATTTTTAAATAAGAACGCCTTTTATATAAATATATTATTTTTGGAAAAACTAACGATGGAGAAGCTAATTCGCTACACTGCGAACGACCTTGCGAGGTACACAAATCACCGCAGCGGCGAAATCAAATTTGGGGAAAAAATGCAAACTGTTCCCAAGGATGCTGATCTCCACTCCTTTCTCATGTCATCCGAAGCGTTATATGTCATTTTTGGTATTCCCGAAGATATTGGCATTCGCGCGAACTTTGGACGGCCTGGTTCAAGTTCTGCGTGGGAAAGTGCTGTGCGTCATTTGTGCAACGTTCAGCACAACAGATATTGTAAAGGCAGCCGCATCATTATGCTCGGCCATCTGATGGTTGAAAAAGAAATGGCAGAAGCCGCATCGCTCGATCTTTCCAAAACTAGCGACAGAAAACAATTGATGATGTTAGTTGAAGTCATTGATAAAGAAGTCTCACATATTGTCTCAGTCATTGTTAAAGCTGGGAAGATTCCAATAATTATTGGTGGTGGACATAATAATGCTTACGGAAATATAAAAGGCACTGCACTGGCTAAAGGACGGCAAGTCAACGCAATAAATTTCGATGCACATACCGATTTCCGGATGCTCGAAGGAAGACACAGTGGCAATGGCTTCTCCTATGCTTTCGAAGAAGGCTTTTTAAAACGCTACTTCATCTTTGGGTTACATGAGAACTACACGCCAAAAAGTGTTCTCGACAGGTTAAAAGCAGAAGATCGTATCAGATTTAATTCTTACGATGAGATTGCAATCAGGAATCAGCGCGATTTCGGGGATGAAATTGAGTATGCATTTGATTTTATCAAACATGATTCATATGGAATTGAAATTGATTTGGACGCCATTCCGGGAATAGCCAGCAGTGCAATGACGATCAGCGGTTTCAGCGTTGAAGAACTTCGTAGATTTACCTCCTTTTTTGCTGCGCATGAAAACGCGGCATATCTGCATATTTGCGAAGGCGCACCTGATCTTGCTGAAGAAAAACAGGCAAATTTAATCGGAAAGCTGATTGGATACCTCGTAACCGACTTTATAAAATCCAACAGTAGTTTATAGAAAGAGCTTATGAATCGACAAGAAGAATTTTCGTCACATATTTTAGCTGGTTATGTATCTAAGGGCGATGCAATAATTATTGGCGCAGCGATGCTTGATGGCGAACCGCTACCCAATGCGCAGGTCAGGATTCCACTAAAAACCATGAACAGGCACGGATTAATTGCCGGTGCAACAGGAACAGGAAAAACAAAGACGATTCAGGTCCTATCCGAACAATTGTCTGCCGCAGGTGTACCAGTTTTGATGATGGACATTAAAGGAGATTTTAGTGGAATCGCTATGCCGGGCGATCTTAAACCTTTTATTGCTGAACGGTCAGAAAAAATTGGAATTCCATTTAATCCTGCCTCTTTTCCGGTTGAGTTGCTGAGCTTATCTGAACAAAACGGAGTTAGGCTTCGCGCTACAATTTCTGAATTTGGACCTGTTCTGTTTTCACGAATCCTTGGCTTGAATGATACACAATCGGGCGTTATGTCGGTGATTTTCAAATATTGTGATGACCAAAAAATGCCGCTGATCGACCTGAACGACATCAAAAAGGTCATTAACTATATTTCTGAAGAAGGTAAAAAAGAGATTGAAGAAAATTACGGCAGGATTTCAACTTCGACAACAGGAATTATTCTGCGAAAGATACTTGAACAAGAGCAACAAGGTGCCGACCTTTTTTTTGGCGAACTGTCATTCGACGTTATGGATCTGATGCGTATTGACCAGCAAGGACGCGGTTATATCAACATTTTACGCTTGACGGACATTCAGGACAAGCCAAAACTGTTTTCGACGTTTATGCTGAGTCTTCTCGCCGAGATCTATCAGCAGATGCCTGAACAAGGTGATGCTGATCGGCCGGAGCTTGTGATTTTTATTGATGAGGCTCACCTGATTTTTAATGAAGCAAGTAAAGCGCTTCTTGATCAAATCGAGAGTATTGTGAAGCTAATCAGGTCGAAAGGCATTGGAATTTATTTCATCACTCAAAATCCAATGGACGTGCCAAACGAGGTTTTGGCTCAGCTTGGATTGAAAATTCAGCATGCCTTGCGGGCTTTTACTGCCAATGACCGGAAGGCAATTAAATCAACTGCTGAAAATTATCCTTTATCTGATTATTATAAAACCGATGAAGTCCTCACAAATCTGGGAATAGGCGAAGCATTTGTTACTGCGCTGAACGAAAAAGGAATTCCGACTCCACTTGCGGCAACCATGGTACGCCCGCCGGAAAGCAGGATGGATATCTTAACAACCGCTGAAATTGATTCAATAAATTCAAATTCGAAATTAGTGCGCAAATACAGCGAAGTCTTAGACCGCGAAAGTGCCTACGAAATGCTGAACAAAAAATTATCACAAGCCGTTCCTGAGCAGGAACCAGTATCCAGGCAGCAAAAGCAGCAAAAAACATCAGGTGACTTTTCTCCCACAACTAAGTCGGTAGTGAAAGTATTAACCAGTGCAACGTTTATCCGGGGTGCATTTGGAGTTTTATCAAAACTGCTTCGCAAGTAATTAGAGACGTTAGCAACGTCCACAAAAACAGGTAAAATTAAAGATGTATCTTTGCACGCCGTTCGGAATAAAGTTCGGTTTAATTCATACATCATGTTATTCGAAGACTTAGCAATCTCAAGCAGCATTCTTAAAGCTGTGGCAGAAGAAGGATATACAACGCCTACTCCTATCCAGGAACAGGCAATTCCAATTATTTTAGATGGTCGCGATATTATCGGATGCGCTCAAACAGGCACCGGCAAAACAGCTGCATTTGCAATTCCTATCATCCACCATTTACATCGAATGGTTGGATCATCAAAAAAGACGAAACAAATCAGATGTTTGGTTGTCACGCCGACACGTGAATTAGCAGTCCAAATTGGTGAAAGTTTTGACACTTACGGAAAATACACCAACTTACGACAACTTACCGTTTTCGGTGGTGTTTCGCAAATTCCGCAAGTTGATCAGCTGCGAAAAGGAATTGATATTCTGATCGCGACTCCGGGCAGGCTTCTTGACCTTCATAAACAAGGTTTCATTGATCTTGATCATCTTCACACTCTTATTCTTGATGAAGCAGATCAGATGCTCGATATGGGCTTTATCAATGATGTGAAAAAGATTGTAAAACTTACTCCAAATAACAGGCAGACACTTTTATTTTCGGCTACAATGCCAATGGCAATACGTGAACTGGCAGAAATGTTTCTTAAAAATCCGGCAAAAGTTGAAGTCACTCCTGTTTCTTCAACCGCGGAAACTGTTGAGCAAAGAGTTTACTTTGTTGATAAAGGCGACAAGCGAAAGCTTCTATATCACTTGATCAGAAACGAAAACATTTCCGACGTACTTGTGTTTTCACGTACTAAACACGGTGCAGATAATGTTGTGAAAGCGCTTCGTAAACAGGGCGTTGCTGCTGAAGCCATTCACGGCGACAAATCTCAAAATGCGCGTCAACGTGTTTTAGAAAGTTTTAAAAATAAAGAAGTGGGCGTACTTGTAGCAACCGACATTGCTGCTCGTGGTATCGATATTGATCAGCTTCCATATGTAATCAACTTCGACTTGCCGAATATTCCTGAAACATATGTACACCGGATCGGTCGTACCGGACGCGCAGGAAATGGCGGAATCGCAATCTCATTTTGCGGACGTGATGAAGAGACGTATTGGAAGGATATTCAGAAACTTATCAAGGTGAAAGTCCAGCAGATTGATGAGCATCCATTTCCTTGGGCTGGCAAATCAAGCGAATCAGCAGAGCCTGCCGTTCAAAAACATTCAAACAGAAGCGGAGGTGCACACAAATCAAGAAAGTCAGATGCCTCAAAGGCTAATAAGAAACGCTGGTATTAATCTTAAAGCGCATTTTTTTCTTTGTTCATCTGTCGGCTTATGATCCTGAACAGCTGATGTGGTTCAAAAGGTTTCACGATAATGTCGTTCATTCCTGACGACATTGCTTCTTCTGCAATTTCATCTTTGCCAAATGCAGTCAGTGCAATAATTGGAGTTAGAATGCCATTATCACGTAATTTTCGTGTTGTTTCAAAACCATTGAGCCCGGGCATATTGATATCCATCAAGATGACATCAAACGTATTTAAGCGCGTGATCTCGATTGCACCATAGCCATCATCGACGATCCGACAGCTGAAATTATGGTTTTCAAGTGTCTTTTTTGTAACGATCTGGTTGATTTTGTTGTCCTCAACTACAAGAACTGAGAATACATGTCCAGAGGTTAAATCGACTTCAATATCATTGATAATTTCCTTTGACTTCTCGTCATCAACTTCGAAAGCAATCGTGAACGTGAAGGTGGTACCTTCGTGCTCCCTGCTTTCAAGATGAATCTCACTGTCGAAAAGTGTTATAAGTCGCTGAACAATTGAAAGTCCTAAACCTGTTCCTTGGTAATCATCATTTTTGCGTTCGATCTGCACGAATTTATCGAATACTTTTTCCTGATCATCCTTGGCAATACCGATTCCATTGTCCTTGATCATAAACCGGATGTGATGCATCTTGCCTTCAGCTTTTTCAAGCCTTGCCATAATAATGACTTCACCATTTTTGGTGAACTTCAAAGCATTGCTGACGAGATTCATGAATATCTGCGAAAGCCTGAGTTTATCACCTATTATATATTCAGGAATCGTCGGATCAATATGCGCAGGTAGTTTATTGTTGTTTCTAATCGCAATGAACTGTAGCGAATCTTTGATCGTT
>DASWND010000165.1:0-51044 GCA_036399435.1 Flavobacterium sp. | reverse complement strand
AGATGAAATAATTGAAAAAATCGACATCGGTGGAATTTCCTTAATTCGTGCCGCAGCTAAAAATTTTAAGGACACCTTGATAGTGGCTTCTGTTGAGCAATATCAGCCATTGCTTGACCTACTCAAGGAAAATAACGGAACTACGTCAATTGAGGACAGAAAAAAATTCGCCACCCACGCTTTTCATATTTCTTCCCATTACGACAGTGCAATTTTTAATTATTTCAATCAGGAGGAAACTATTTTCAAAGCCAGTATTAGCAATGGGCAACTGTTGCGCTATGGCGAAAATCCACATCAAAAAGGCTTTTTCTTTGGCGACTTCGATGCTATGTTCAAAAAGCTTCATGGAAAAGAACTGTCATATAACAACCTGCTTGATGTTGATGCGGCTGTCAACCTGATACTCGAATTTAAAAATGATGAACCAACATTTGCTATCCTAAAACATAATAATGCATGTGGATTAGCAACAAGTGGCACAATGAAAAATGCATATTTAAATGCTCTTGCCGGCGATCCGACTTCCGCGTTTGGAGGTGTACTTATTGCAAACGGCAAAATAGATGCTGATACTGCTTCCGAGATAAATAAACTTTTTTGTGAAGTTGTCATTGCGCCCGAATATGATCCGGCAGCCATCGAAATTTTAAGTGAAAAGAAAAACAGGATCATCCTGGTTCAGAACGAAGTTGAGCTTCCACAAAAGCAAGTCCGAACTTGCCTTAATGGACTGCTTGTCCAGGAGAGAAATAATGTAACCGATAAGGCATCAGACCTAAAAACAGTAACTGAATCTGCTCCGACTGAATCTGAAATTGACGATCTTATTTTTGCATCTAAAATTTGTAAGAATACCAAATCTAACACCATTGTTCTGGCGAAAAACAGGACGCTGATCGCATCCGGAACAGGCCAGACTTCGCGTGTTGATGCATTAAAGCAAGCGATCGAAAAAGCAAATAACTTTGGTTTCAGCTTAGACGGTTCGGTAATGGCAAGTGATGCATTTTTCCCTTTTCCGGATTGCGTTGAGATCGCCAAAGATGCAGGTATAAGAGCTGTAATTCAGCCCGGCGGATCGGTTAAAGATCAGCTCAGCATTGACTATTGCAATCAAAATAAAGTTGCTATGGTATTTACCGGAACCCGTCATTTCAAACATTAATTTGATTAACTTTGTGCGTTAATTTTCTACTAATTTTTAACCCCGCTTAACATATGGGCTTTTTTGATTTCATGACCGAGGATATTGCTATAGACCTTGGTACTGCCAACACCTTGATAATCCACAATGATAAAGTCGTAATTGACAGTCCATCAATAGTCGCACGCGACAGGGTTTCAGGTAAAATCATAGCCGTAGGAAAAGAGGCTAGTATGATGCAGGGGAAAACACATGAAAACATTAAGACCATCCGACCATTGAAAGATGGAGTTATTGCCGATTTTGATGCGTCTGAAAAAATGATCAACCTTTTCATAAAAAGCATTCCGGCGCTGAAGAAACGTATGTTTACTCCGGCTCTTCGAATGGTTGTTTGTATTCCATCGGGAATTACAGAAGTGGAGATGCGTGCAGTTAAAGAATCTTGTGAACGCGTAAATGGAAAAGAAGTTTACCTGATACACGAGCCAATGGCAGCAGCTATCGGTATTGGAATCGACATTATGCAACCAAAAGGTAACATGATTGTCGACATAGGCGGAGGAACTACTGAGATCGCAGTTATTGCACTTGGTGGAATCGTTTGTGATAAGTCAGTCAAAATTGCAGGTGACGTTTTTACAAACGACATTGTTTACTACATGAGAACGCAGCACAACCTTTTTGTAGGTGAAAGTACTGCTGAAAAAATAAAAATCACAATCGGAGCGGCAACTGAAGACCTTGAATCACCACCGGACGATATGTCGGTTCAGGGACGTGATTTGCTTACCGGTAAACCAAAACAAGTCGAAGTTTCTTTCCGTGAGATCGCAAAAGCTTTAGATAAATCTATTCAGCGTATCGAAGACGCGATTATGGAAACATTGTCTCAGACTCCACCTGAACTTGCAGCAGATATTTACAACACGGGAATTTACCTTGCCGGTGGCGGTTCGATGTTGCGTGGACTTGATAAACGAATTTCACAAAAGACCGACCTTCCAGTTTATATTGCTGAAGACCCTCTTCGTGCAGTTGTACGCGGAACGGGAATGGCTTTAAAAAATATACCGAAATTCCGCAGCATCCTGATTAAGTAACGCACTGCGTGATCAGGCTTAAAAGCCAGCTTGGGAACTGTAAATTGACAATAAAAAATGCAGCAAATTTTTCAATTCATATATAAAAACAGTAATAGGTTACTGTTTTTGCTGCTTTTAGGTATTTCATTATTTCTCACCGTACAATCTCATTCATATCACCGTAGTAAGGTGGTTAGCTCCGCCAATTTTCTGACTGGCGGCGTTTATGACAAGATTAACAATGTCAATGAGTACTTTCATCTAAAAGATCACAACGAACAACTTGCAATTGAAAATGCACATCTTCGCAGTTTGCTTTTTACAAAAGCTGATTCCGCAGAAGTCATTCAGCCCGACAGCATAAAAGGTGTCAGCAAGACGAACATCATCGTTTCGAAAGTAATTCACAATTCATACAATGTCTTTGAAAATTATCTCACCTTGAACAGTGGTGCGCAGGATGGCGTAAGGCCTGATATGGGTGTCGTGAACAGTCAGGGAATCATCGGAATTGTAGACAAAGTCTCGAAAAATTATTCAACCGTGATCAGCATTTTAAATGTTAAGTCCCAGATTAATGCGAAGATTAAAAAATCAAATCATTTTGGTACATTGAACTGGAATGCTAAAAGCACCGGATTTGTCCAATTGATCGATGTGCCAAGGCTTGCGGCAATCCGTAAAGGCGACACGATTGTGACAGGTGGTCAATCGATTATATTTCCGGAAAATATCGGAATTGGAACGATCGACAAAATTTACATCGACAGCGAAACGAACTACTACACGATCAACGTGCGTCTGTTTAATGACATGACTAACCTCGGACATGTCTATATTATCAAAAGTAAAGACCGTGAAGAAATAATAAATCTCGAAAACGCTTCAAAAGGTGAATAGCGCCGTCATTATTAATATCATCAGGTTTATTCTGCTTCTTGCGGCGCAGGTGATCATTTTCAGCAACATGAATTTCGCAGGATTTATCAGTCCATTTCCGTACATTTTGTTTATCATTCTATATCCTGTAGATGCTAATAAACTTGGTTTGCTGGGAGCGGCATTTGCACTTGGAATCATTATGGACATGTTTTCGAATTCCGGTGGCGTACACGCAGCATCTTGTCTTGTTCTGGCGTATGTTCGGCCGTCAATTTTTAAGTTTTCTTTTGGATTGAGCTATGAGTATCAGACAATCAGGATCAATGATGTTTTGACGCCGGAGCGGTTTTCATTTATTTTGATATCCGTTGTTATCCATCATTTTGTTTTGTTTGTTCTTGAAGTCTTCCGCATCAGCTATATCTGGGATATTTTACTAAGGACCATCTTCAGTACAATTTTCACCATTATTTTATCCATTATTTTAATTTACCTATTTAAGCCAAGCAAGCGATGAGAAAAATATTGCTCCCTTCGCTAGTAATAATATCCGCGATTTTTCTGGTATTAAGACTGTTCTTTTTGCAAGTGATTGATGATTCACTAAAATTGAAGTCGGATAACAATGCGATAAAAATCAAATATGATTATCCGGAGCGCGGATACATTTACGACAGGAACGGAAAACTTCTTGTTGCAAACCAGCCGTCGTATGATATCATGGTGACGCCACGCGAACTTAAGGATATCGATACATTGGAATTTTGCCAACTGCTAAACATTACCAGAGAAGAATATATTTCGCAAATCGAAAAAGCGAGAATTTACAGTCCGATGCTTAGGTCCGTTTTTCTTCCGCAGCTTAATAAGCGTGAATATGCTGCGCTCCAGGAAAAAATCAGAAAGTTCCCCGGCTTCGAAATACAAAAACGTTCATTGCGTGATTATCAGGTGTCGGTTGGTGCCAATGTATTCGGATTTATAACACAGGTAAACGAAGCAATAATTGAGAAGAATCCGTACTATATCAGTGGTGACCTTATCGGACGCCAAGGTGTGGAAGAAAGCTACGAAAATATACTTCGAGGAATCAAAGGCGTAAAATATATTCAGAAAGATAAATTCAATAGAGATATCGGTTCATATAAGAATGGAAAATTTGACACAATCGCGGTTCAGGGCGATGACATCAATTTGACCATTGATCTTGTTCTACAGGAATATGGTGAAAAACTGATGATCAATAAGCGAGGCGGAATTGTTGCTATTGAACCATCTACAGGTGAAATTTTAGCGCTTGTCACTGCACCGTCTTATGATCCCGCTATTCTTGTTGGCCGTCAGCGCTCACGCAATTACACGATGCTTTACCGCGATTCTATCGCCAAGCCGCTATATGATCGTGGACTGCTTGCAGAATATCCTCCGGGATCACCATTTAAAATTTTGACAGGTTTAATCGGACTCCAAGAAGGTGTTATTGATGAGCAGACTTCATTTGTTTGCCACCACGGCTTTAGTTACGCACGCGGACGCTTTATGAGATGTCATGATTCGGGAATTTCGGTTTTGCATAATGGAATTTATAATTCTTGCAACACATATTTCGCAAGTGTTTACATGAAGACCATCAACAAGTTTGTACGACCTGCAGATGGAGTCGATGTGTGGAGCAATCACCTGAAGAGCTTCGGCCTCGGCCAATTTATGGGCTATGATCTGCCAACCGGCCGCCGCGGCAGCAGGCCAACTTCAAAAACCTACAATCGAATTTACCCGAATGGCGGCTGGCGAAGTACTGCGATCGTATCAAATGCTATTGGTCAGGGCGAGGTTTTGATGACGCCTATCCAACTTGCCAACATGATGGCAACCGTGGCAAACAGAGGTCATTATTATACGCCGCATATTATTAAAAAGATTGAGAACCAACCGATCGACAAAAAGTTCAGGACCAAGCACGTTACCACGATCAACAAAAAGTATTTTCAGCCTGTAATTAATGGACTTTTCGATGTTTATAACCTCGGAACGGCGCGTGCACTACGTGTTGAAGGAATTGATATTTGTGGAAAGACGGGAACAGCAGAGAACTACGCCAAGATAAACGGGAAGCGCACCAAACTTCAGGATCACTCGATTTTCGTCGCTTTTGCACCAAAAGACAACCCGAAGATCGCTATTGCAGTATTTGTTGAGAATGGATATTGGGGTGCTCGTTGGGCTGGACCAATAGCGAGTTTGATGATCGAAAAATACTTAAGAGGCAAAATTTCAAGAACTGACCTGGAAAAAAGAATGTTTGAAGGCAGCCTTCAGGAGGAATACGCAAAATACATACGCCCAGATTCTACATCAATTACATTGGCACCGGTTAACAGCGAAGAAGCAGAAAATTAATTCCAGACATGAAGAATCAGGCAGTAAGCAGCAACATCGACTGGATCAGTATTTTCATTTATGGCGCCTTGGTAATCATGGGCTGGCTGAATATATATTCATCGTCACTTCCAATTGACGAAGACACTGCATTTAGCTTCAGCCACATTTACGGCAAGCAATTGCTATTCATCATTTTTACGGTTCCGCTGATATTTATAGTGCTTGCCGTTGACGGAAAGTTTTATGAAAAATATTCGAGCATCATATTCGGAATTGCGCTTGTTTCGCTAATCGGACTCTTCTTTTTTGGTAAGACCATTGCCGGACAAAGATGTTGGTATGCTATAGGAAGTTTTACACTCCAGCCATCAGAATTTGCCAAAGCCGCTACTGCACTCGCGCTGGCAAAATATCTAAGTGATGTTCAGGTTAATTTAAAAGATATCAACCGACAGCTTCAGGGATTGGTGATCGTCATGCTGCCAATTATGCTGATATTACCACAGCCAGATCCCGGGAGCGCACTGATTTATTGTGTTTTTATTTTGGTTCTGCATCGTGAAGGGCTTCCGTCGCTATATGTCTGGACGGGTTTCATTGCAATTGTTCTTTTTGTACTTGCACTGATTCTGCAGCCTCTAGTTATTATTGCGCTGGCAGCGGCTGTAATTGCATTAGTATATATAAGGAGCAGAATTGCAAACAGGAACATACTTGCAAGTATCGTAGCATTAGTATTGATATCAGGATATGTTTTTTCGGTCGATTATGTTTTTGACAACGTTTTCAAGCAGCACCACCGTGACAGATTTAATATTTTACTTGGTAAGCAGGTTGATATGAAAGGTGTCGGATATAATACCAATCAATCTGAAATTGCGCTAGGATCTGGTGGATGGATCGGAAAAGGCTTTCTTGAAGGCACACAGACCAAAGGCGGATTCGTTCCTGAACAACATACCGATTATATATTTACGACAGTTGGTGAAGAATGGGGATTTATAGGTTCCCTTGTCGTGATATCTTTATTTGCGTGCCTGATCTTGCGCGTGATCTATTTATCAGAACGGCAAAAGACAAAGTTTAGCCGTGTTTATGGTTATTGTGTCGGCGGAATATTATTCATCCACTTTTTTGTAAATATTGCCATGGTTGTCGGGATCTTTCCGACGATTGGTGTTCCGCTCCCACTCTTTTCTTATGGTGGTTCGGGACTTTGGGGATTTACGATATTGTTGTTCATCTTTCTTAAGATGGATGCCAATAAGGTGAACGAATGGTAATAAAAAGAATAAAGCCCTAGCCCGGATGGAAGCGGCATCCCTGAAGCGCAGCGCAAGGATATAGCGGACAGCCGGAAACAGCTTCTAAATAAAAAAGCTCCGAATAAATCCGGAGCTTTTTTTTTTAATAGTCGGTTATGACTTAACTAACTTATCCTTCTTTTTCAGTGAAACCGAACCTTTGTTGGTTTTGGGCTGAAGATCGTCAAGGATATTCATCGCTTCCTGAACATAAATGTCCTTGCTCAGGCTCTCGTGCCAGCGATCTCTTTTCTCTTTTAGCACAGCATCTTTTTCCATTGCCGACACTTCACTAGGAAGTGAGATGAACTTCAGGTTATTTTTGTAGTCTACAATTGACTTGTATTTTTTTGCTTTCTCCTCAAGATTTTTTTGTTCTTTGCGGAAATCGTCAAGTTTTAAAGTATAAACTGATTCTTCACTTCTGTCGTTGATCCATTTCGCATTTTCATCGATAAGTTTAAATTCGGCATTTTGTGCGATTCGTTTTTTACTATTGTCAACTGCGTATTCGAAGTTCGTCGCACCTTCCCACGGTTTGAAGTCGGCAGGATCGATCTTATCCCAAGGCATTGCGTTTTCAATATCGCGCTCGCCCATTTTCACGTAAGAATATCTGTCCGGCATTGCAATATCGCTGCTTACACCTTCAAGCTGTGTTGAACCTCCATTAATTCTATAGAACTTTTGAGTTGTAGTTTTTAGCGCGCCAAGATCTCCGAACTCGCTGTTGCGGATGAACTGGTTAAGATCGATCACGTTTTGAACGGTTCCTTTCCCGTATGTTTGCTTGCTGCCGATGATCACACCACGGTGATAATCCTGAATCGCTGCGGCAAGAATTTCGGATGCAGAAGCAGAAAAACTGTTTACCATTACAACCAGTGGTCCGTCCCATTGAACTTTTCTATCCTTATCGTAAAGAACTTCCTTCTTTCTGCCTGCAGATTTAATTTGAACGATCGGGCCTTCTTCAATGAATAATCCGGCGATATCAACTGCTGTTTTCAATGAACCACCACCATTATCACGGACATCCATTACAATACCCTGAACTCCGGCTTCTTTAAGTTTTTCAATTTCGATTGCAACATCTTTACCTGAATCGCGGCTGCTATTGTCTTCAAAGTCGATGTAGAACTTTGGTAGGTAAATGATTCCGTATTTCACACCGTCTTTTTCGACTACGCTTGATCTTGCGTACGTTTCTTCGATTTCGACTTCATCGCGGATGATTGAAATGATTTTTAAAGTTCCGTCAGCTTTTTTGACTGAAAGACGAACTTCAGTACCTTTTGGACCTTTGATCTTTTTGACAACATCGTCAAGCCTCATTCCGACAACGTCTACAGCTTCTTTGTTACCTTGCGCCACTTTAAGGATTACGTCGCCAGGTTCAAGTTCTTTTCCTCTCCAGGCTGGTCCGCCTGAAATAAGTTCAGTGATTTCTGTAAAATCATTTTTCTTTTGAAGACGGGCACCGATACCTTCAAGCTTACCGCTCATGCTGATATCGAATCTGTCTTTTTCTTCAGGAGCAAAATATGAAGTGTGCGGATCAAAACGCGAAGCAATGGCATTTACATAAACTGAAAACCAATCAGCACGTTCTAAATCGTCGATGAAACCAAAATACTCATTAAGTGATTTTAATGAACTTTCACGTGTTTCCTTTTCAAGTTCAGCAAAAGATTTCTTTTCGATCGCAACTTCTTCTTTAGCCTGAGCTTTTTCTATTTTCTTAGCTGCATCTTTAAGTTCTGCAGTCGTCTTGGTTGGAGAATCGTCATCATCAGCAGTTTTGCCTGTCTCCTGAAGATCCAACTTATCGGCTAAAGATGACAAAGTCGATAATTTTATTTGCTTGCGCCATCTTTCCTGTAGGTCCTTCGTGTTTTTGGAATATGGTAATTTGTCGTAATCTATGTTTGTCTCTTCCGCGACGTTATAATCTAAAGGTTTAGCAAGAACATCTTTATAGTAATTTTTGCTTTCTTTAATTCTCTGGGTGAGCCTGTTGTATGACAACTCAAAAAATGACAGATCTTTGTTGTTGATCTGATCATCAAGTTTAGTTTCATAAGCTGCAAACTCATCTATGTCTGATTGAAGAAAGAACCGCTTGGAAGGGTCTAGTGCCTGGATATAGTCTTTGTAAACGCCTTTCGAAAAATTATCGTCAATATCTGCGGGATCATAATGACCACGCTCAATAACGAAGGTTAGCAGTTCTAAAAGAACTTTATCTTTTTCCGGATCATTTTTTTCGTTGGGAATAAAGCTGTAGAAAGCAACCGCGAGGGCTGCCACTACTAATAAAATTTTATAATTCCTCTTCATAAATAATAGTATAGTAGTCATCAATTTAATAAAATAAATGTAGAAAAAATTGTGCCATCAATTTTGTACTGCCAAATAACTTTTTTGTGGAAGATTCCTGGCTGCGGGGCTGAATTTAAATCCTTATTTTTGTTTTCAAATGTAGCCATAAAAATGAGCTTACGGTGTTAAAGTTAGCACAATCACAGCTTTAGAAATCATTAAATTAACACAGTTTGGAAACATCTTCGATCACGACTGAATATAAAAAACCATTGATCCTTGTGACAAACGATGATGGTATCACGGCGCCGGGAGTCAGGAAGCTGATTTCTGTCATGTCTGAGCTGGGCGAGGTTGTTGTTGTCGCTCCCGACAAGCCGCAGAGCGCAATGGGCCACGCCATCACGATCAACAATACATTGTACCTGAACAAGATTTCTGCCGAAGGTGCTGCGGTTACTGAATACAGTTGTTCCGGCACACCGGTCGACTGCGTAAAGATGGCAGTTAGTGAGATTTTAAAGGAGAAACCTGACCTCTGCGTTTCAGGGATTAATCACGGTTCTAACTCATCGATTAATATAATTTATTCAGGAACCATGAGCGCTGCAGTTGAAGCCGGTATTGAAGGTATTCCGGCAATTGGATTTTCATTACAGGATTTCGATTGGAATGCAGATTTTGATCAGACAGAGACTTTTGTTAAAAGAATCGCGTCGGAAGTATTAAAAAACGGGCTTCCGGAAGGTGTTCTATTAAATGTAAATTTTCCAAAGCTTAAGAAGGAAGAAATAAAGGGAATAAAAGTTTGTCGTCAGGCGAAAGCGCAATGGATCGAAAAGTTCGACAAGCGAAAGACGCCACAAGGCCGAGACTATTACTGGCTAACGGGTGAGTTTATCAACCAGGATAAAGGTGAAGATACTGATGAATGGGCTCTAGACAACGGCTATGTTTCAGTTGTTCCTGTACAATTTGACATGACAGCACATCACGCGATGCAACAACTAAATACGTGGAAGCTAAATGAAGGATGATATATTATATGGAGTTGCAATTGCATTGGCTGCTGCCTTATTGGGCACTTATCTATTTGTAACAATTTTTACGGAATATACTTTTTTTGCAGGTGTCCAGATTTTACAGATGCAAGGTCAATTGGGTAAACTGATAGTGCTTGGTGCTATTCTGGATCTTGTAGCATTTTTTGTGCTGCTGTACTTGCAGAAAGACGAAATGGCAAAGGGAATTTTGTACGGAACTATAGCATTAGGAATTTTAACCTTCATTCTATAATGAAGTACTACATTATAGCAGGCGAAGCTTCGGGCGATTTACATGGCGCAGGGCTAATTAAGGCGATTATAAACGAAGATCCGACGGCTGACATTCGATGTTGGGGTGGCGATTTAATGAAAAATGCCGGTGGTGTTCTTGTAAAGCATTATCGTGAACTGGCTTTTATGGGATTCGCAGAAGTAATTCTGAATCTGAAAACGATCTTCCGCAATATTAAGTTCTGTAAAAAAGATATAGCTGAATATAATCCGGATGCCATCATCTTCATTGATTATCCAGGATTCAATATGCGTATCGCCAAATGGGCTAAGACGAAAAGCTATAGGACGCATTATTATATCTCACCTCAAATCTGGGCATGGAAGGAAAACAGGATTAAAGATATCCGGCGCGATGTTGACAGGATGTATGTGATATTGCCTTTTGAAAAAGAATTTTATGAGAACAAGCATAAATATGATGTGAGTTTTGTTGGACATCCCTTGGTGGATGCAATAAATTCCCATCCGGAAGTAAATGAAGCTGCATTTAGAAATCAGCATCAACTTGGAGAAAAACCAATAATCGCAGTACTTCCCGGAAGCAGGAAGCAGGAAATCACAAAAATGCTCTCGGTGATGCTAAGTGTAGTTAGAGATTTTCCGGATCATCAGTTTGTCATTGCAGGCGCTCCTGGTCAGGATGATTCATTTTATGCCACCTTTTTACTCGACAAAAATGTCGCTTTTGTTTCAAATCAAACATACGATCTTCTCAAAATCTCTACAGCTGCTATGGTCACCTCGGGAACAGCAACGCTGGAGACTGCGCTTTTTAAAGTCCCTGAAGTCGTTTGCTACAAAGGCGGCTGGGTGTCTTATCAAATTGCAAAACGCATTATCACACTGAAGTACATCTCACTTGTCAACCTTATTATGGACCGGTTAATTGTAACCGAGCTGATACAGGATGAATGCAATACAATTACATTGCGGAAAGAGCTTAAAAAACTACTTGAGCCAACTCACCGCGCCTCACTTCTAAAGGATTACGATCTACTTCAAAAACGACTCGGCGGAGGCGGTGCAGCTGAAAAAACTGCACGTGAAATCATCGACGAACTACGTAAATAACCGATTTTACAAAATTTTAACAAGATAAGTTTTTGTAAACATGGTAATTGTGGTATGTTTGAGAAAAATTATATAACATATCGATTAACAGGTTTATACTTCAATTCAATCAGCGTTCTTTTTGAATTTTATTAATAAACATTAGCATGCCCCTGCTAAGAAATAAAAAATAAAATATGCGAAACAAGAAACTTTTTCTTATTCTGTTCTTATTTGCCTTCTCATTTGCTCAGGCACAAGTTATCACTTCTAAAAAAGAAGCTATTAAAAAAGGCGTCTATACAAAACCAGCCGAACCTGTAGAAACCAAAAAGGTTGCGGCGGTTAAAACTCCAACAAAAACTACTCCTTCAAAACTGGTTAAACCTAAAAAACGGGTTATCAACGACAAGGACGACAAAGATTTAATCATTAGCCCGCAGGAAAATTATCTTGCGATGCAGATGATCAACAATGCAATGCAATTTATTGGTGTGAACTACCGCGGCGGCGGCACATCTAAAGCAGGAATGGATTGTTCAGGAATGGTAACAGCAGTTTTTAATATTTTTGATTTGAAGCTGCCAAGAAGTTCAAATGCGATGGCGAAAGTTGGTGCTAAAGTTGAGAACGACGAGATAAAAAAAGGTGATCTTGTCTTCTTTAAGACCAATGGCCGCGACACCATCAACCACGTTGGTTTAGTTGTTGAAACAGATGGTGATGAAATTAAATTCATCCACTCATCAACTCAAAAAGGCGTGATTATTTCTTCTACTAAAGAACCTTATTATAAGAAAACATTTGTGCAGGCAAACAGAGTCCTGTAGCATAAATCTTTATGATATTACGAACCCGGAGCTCTTTAGTTCCGGGTTTTATTTTTTGTTTAATTGCGGTTTTCCTGCATCAACCTCTTTTTATCATGGGCTAGTTTTATAGAAACATCTAGCGGTGAACGTATTTTCATTTCCATTAGCAAAAGTTACGGCTTGGTTTATCCTTGGTATTATTTTTTCCAACTTCATGTCGGGGTCATCACAAATCTCGTGTTTGCTGGTCAGCATTTGCCTCATCATACTGATGTCTATATTCCTTCGAGCCTCTGCGTTAAGTAATCAGATTATATTCGGATTCATAGTCTGCCTTCTTTCTTTTGGATGTGGATATACAGTCAGAATGGTTCATAATGAAACCTCAAATCCGCTCCATTACATTCACAAAATAAAGCAGGGTGATCACCAACTGCTGGAAGTAGTTCTGCGTGAAAATCTACGGCCGACAGCAAGTGGAGAAAGATTTATAGCAAATGTGTTAAGTATCGACAAACACATGGCTGTCGGCAAGATCGTGGTAACTTTTACGAAAAATAAAGGCAAGCTGTTTGTCGGTGATATATATGTTTTTAATGCTAAAATCCAAACGCATAAGAAACCTCTCAATCCCGGTCAGTTCGACTATGGACAATATCTTAAAAACAAATCAATTCATGCCCAGGTGTATGTAGGATCAGAACTACATAAAACAGGACGGCGGCAGGATGTATGGTTTTTCGCAGATCATATTCGCAGTAAAATGATCGGAAGATTAAGAAATGCTGGTTTCAGTAAAGATGAACTTAGCGTTGTTTCCGCTCTACTTCTAGGGCAACAACAGGAAATTTCACCCGAAATTATAAAAAGCTACCAATACGCGGGTGCTGTCCATATTCTCTCAGTGTCGGGACTACATATTGGTATGATCGCGCTGTTTATAGGCTTTGTACTAAAGCCTTTGCCCAACTCGCGAGCGGGCAGATTATTCAAAATGTTATTTATTATTTTCTGCTTGTGGGGCTTCGGATCGATTGCCGGATTTTCACCTTCCGTTGTGCGGTCTGTGACTATGTTTTCCTTTTTAATTATAGGGACCTATTTAAGGCGAGGAACAAATATCTATCATACCTTATTGGTTTCGGCGCTACTAATACTACTTGTAGAACCCTCGTTTTTATTGGATGTTGGATTTCAATTGAGCTATGCAGCGCTGTTTTTTATTCTATGGCTGCAGCCGCTGCTCAGCAGTGTGTGGAGTCCAAAAAACAAAATAAATCAATATTTTTGGGACATTCTGACGGTCTCTTTTGCTGCACAAATTGGCACGCTGCCGCTTAGCATCTACTATTTTCATCAATTTCCAGGACTTTTCTTCATTACCAACCTCATTATCATTCCGTGGCTGAGTGTAATAATGGCTCTTGGTGTTTTAGTACTATTCCTTGCGGCAGTTAATTTGACACCACAACTACCAATGATCTTCCTCGAATGGAGCGTCCAAATTTTAAATGTAATAATAGCGGAAATTGCATCCTACGAAAGTTTTCTGTTTAAAAACATTGCGATGAGCTTTTCGCTGATGATACTGCTTTATCTGTTCATTGCCAGTGCTGCTATCTGGATGAGACGCCCTACATTTAAGCTTGCAGCTACTTGTTTAACCATTGTAATACTGGTTCAAATTGAAGCTTTATCAAATGAATATATAGCACAAACAACTTCAGAGGATATAATTCTCAATGGGCGGCGGTCTACTATAATCGCGCGCAGACATGGCCGCACGATAACCGCTTTTTCATCTGATAGATTTAATGAGCAGAATCATCAGACGATTCAATCCTATGCAATAGATCGAAATGCCAATATAAAAAATGTTCACCCTTTGAAAAATTTGATACAAGGCCATAAAAAGATTCTTATAATCGACAGCTCCGGTGTTTATCCGCTATCAAAAGCTGATGTTGTGCTGCTGACACAATCCACCAAAGTCAATGTTGACCGACTCCTAAAAGTAAGCAAGCCAGCTATTGTTGTTGCTGATGCATCTAACTTTAACTACTGCATAGAACGCTGGAAAGAGAGTTGTATTAAAAATAAAATCCCTTTTCACTCGACTGGTGAAAAGGGATTTTATAAGATTACAGAATAAATTACTTTTTAAGGATCTGATTTGCTCCGGCTAACCAGGCTGCCGGTCCTCCAGCTACGTATCCGGTGCTACCTAATTTGTCAAAATTAACTTTGTTGTCTACTGTTTTTGCTGAAACCAGCCAGACAGTTGGATAACCTCGTACCTGAAACATTTGCTGAAGCTCCATGTTTTGTTTTTGAATTTCAGGTGTTTGTGCTGTTCTACGCGGAAAATCGAGCTCTACCAGAACTACATTTTCCTTAGCCCATGCCGCAAATTCGGGAGTTTTCATCACTTCTTTTTGAAGTTTGATGCACCATCCACACCAGTCGCTGCCTGTGAAGAACATTAAAAGTGGCTTTTTAGTTTTTGCTGAAATATCAACGGCTTTGTTGACGTCTGTATGCCAAACCAGATCTTGTGCTTGCGAAGTCAAAGAACCTAGAACAAGCAAGAGAGTAATGTATACTTTTTTCATGTGCGTGTTTAATTTAGTTGTCCGCTAACAAAAACGGAGCCGAAATTTATGAATTTTATTTTACATCGCCCATCAATTTCTTGATAAGCGGATATGAAGCTATTAATACTATTCCAGCTATTAAAGCATAAAGTGCAAGATCTCTATAGCCTTGAGTATATACCTGAAGCTTTTCAAGATTACTCATGTCCTGTGACTCACTAGCTATATCCGCGCCCAAAAGTCCGGCGAAATATTGCCCGTAAGCACTTGCAAGGAACCACATCCCCATTACCACTGCCTGCGTTTTTTGTGGAGAAAGTTTCGTCATGGCTGACATTCCGATTGGCGACAGACATAGCTCTCCGAATGTAATTATAAACCATCCTAGCGTGAACAGTTCCAAAGAAGTGAGCCCTGCTGTGTTTGCAAAAAATTGTGTGTAATAAAAGCCATAGAAGCCGCCGGCAAGAAATATAAAACCTAGACCAAATTTAACAACGGTATTAGGTTCAATTTTTCGTTTACTTAAAAAGAGCCAACCCATGCCTACAATCGCTGCAAAAAGAATGACAAATAACGAGTTGGCCGAATTGTTTACACCATTAGGATCCAATGTAATTCCGAAGAATTCATTCTCAAGATTGTTGTAAGCAAATAAACTTAATGACCCGCCACTTTGTTCAAAAAATGCCCAAAAGAAGATTGAAAATATCATGAAGATCAATGCAGCAAATAGCTTTTTGTTCTCTTTCCGAGTAAAGGTACGCATCTCGTACAGTAGATATATGATCGACAGCGGCCCGATTATATACATGAAAATATCTGTATATTCTGTATGGGAAACCATAATCATGATCAGCGGAATAACTGCAAGCGATGCAATATAAGTAGCGTATTCAAAAATCTTTCGTCTTGAATCTTTCCATTCCGCCAAAGGCGAAAGTCCTATTTCACCCAGCGTTTTTTGTGTTTGCGTAAAGGTCAACAAGCTTATAACCATGACAATTGCTGCAAAACCAAAAGCTACGTTCCATCTAAGGTCTTCACGTATATAAGATGACAACATAGATCCGTTGGCTACTGCAATACACATATATCCGCCAATCAATGCACCTAAATTGACACCGGCATAAAAAAGGGAAAACCCTGCATCTCGCCTATTATCATCTGCACTATATAGCTTTCCAACTATGGTAGAGATATTAGGTTTAAAAAATCCGGTTCCAATTATTGTAAAACTGATGCCGATGAAGAAAAGTTCCTGCGGATTAACAGCCAATATACAACTGCCGACAATCATAAGTAGTCCGCCCAAAAAAAGCGATTTTCTAAATCCAAGTATTTTATCTGCAAGCAATCCTCCAATGAATGTAAATGCATATACAAAGGCTTGCGTCGCACCGTACTGAAGCTGTGATTCCTCGTCGCCCATATTAAGTTGGGTGACCATGAAAACCACCAGCATGCCGCGCATACCGTAGAAACTGAATCGTTCCCACATCTCGCTAAAGAACAAGTACCAAAGCTGCTTTGGATACTTGCCTTTAAAGTTTTGAATTTCCTCTAAACTGACTGCAGGTATTTGCTCCATTATCTAACGCCGTGCATCATTTTCTTGATCTTCGGTGTCAAAGCGAACAAAATCACTGCTGCGATTCCGCATAAAACCACAAACACCATAAAGAATTCATAGAGATTTGTGATCTCAAAGCCAGCAAACGATTTATGAGCCGCGCTAATTTGATTTTCGTCAAGTATTTTTAATTGCTCAGGAGTTGGCGTCACAGTTTTATCGAGAATGCCTTGAAGGTCAACGCCAAGTTCTTTCGCCTTTACAAATTTATCACCGGTAGCAGGAAGGATTGACCCGAGGGTTCCAGAAAGTGCATAACCGGCGGCCGATGAAATGAAAAATACTCCATACGCCAATGATGCAAATCGCTTTGGTGCAAGTTTCCCAACGAGTGACAAACCAATTGGTGAAAGACAAAGTTCTGCCCAAGTTTGAATCAGATATAAGAGAATTAACCATTTGATCGCAAGCAATCCCGTATTCCCTAAATCCTTGACATTATGTGCGATAATGAAATAGCTAACCGCAATTAAAAATAGTCCTATCGATTGCTTCACGGTTGAAAGCGGCTCGGCATTGTTTGCCCGGAGCTTATCCCAAAGCATACTGAACGGGAACGCGAAAAGCACCACAAAAATTCCATTGAAAATTTGGACCATCGACGGTGGCATATTCCATCCGAAAATATTACGGTCAGTTTGATTATCAGCAATAAATGTCAGGGATGAGCCTGCTTGTTCGAAAGCAGCCCAAAAGAAGATGATAAAGAACGACATGATATAAATCACCCAGATACGCTGCGTCTCAACTTTTGTTAGTGTGCTGTCCAGCAAAATAAGAGTTGCCAGTGAAACACCACTTGCATAAATGATCGGGTAGATATAATTTTTTACGACGTTGTCTCCATCTGTAAAGTAATTGAATAGTAGAAAAACACCAATGAAAATTGCTAGTGCGGTTACAATTGATTTCATGGAAAATTCCGCTTTTTGGGATTCACCCTCTTCGTAATCCGCGGAATCATGACCAGATGGTTTTCCTCCGATCGGCCTGCCTTCAGGCGTGACAACATACTTGTTTTTCAGGAAGAAGAATAGCGCAGTTCCAATAACCATCGCAATTCCAGCCGCAAGGAAACCCCATTTAAATGCATGAACATCACGAAGTCCACCTACATCCTTAACATCACCAATCAGCGGACAGATTAGCTGTCCAAGGAATGCTCCAATATTAATTCCCATGTAGAAAATCGTAAATGCCGTATCAAGTTTGGATTTCTCTTGTTTTGGATATAAACTTCCCACCATTGATGAGATATTTGGCTTGAAAAATCCGTTTCCGAAAACGATTACTCCCAATGCCGTCCACATCAGGGTGCCTGCCAAATTCATATTGGTTCCAAATACGCTGGCGCTGAAAAAGAGCATAAACTGCCCTATTGCCATCATCATTCCACCTAGCAGAATGCAATTACGATTTCCGAAAAAACGATCGGCGATAAAACCACCAAGCATAGGTGTAAGGTAACAAAGCCCGAGGAACCCACCGTAAATTATCGATGCTTCTTCTTCCTTCATCACGAGTGCGTTTACCATGAACAACGTGAGGATCGCCCGCATTCCGTAGAAGTTGAAACGCTCCCACATCTCTGTTCCGAATAGTACCCACAATCCTTTTGGATGCCCGGCCTGTGCCTGAATTTCTGCCATTTTTAGTTATTTATTTGATATTAGTTAGTTTACGTTCTTTTCCCTCATGATCGCGTTCAGCCACTTGAGCAGGAACACAGCAAAGAGTGTTGCAATGATTAAAAGTATAAAATTAATCCAGAAGAAGTTGGCTTTGTGATCGTAATCATACCACATGCTCGCGAGCACGCCAGACAACTTGTTTCCTATAGATGTTGAGAGGAAAAATCCGCCCATCATTAAGGCCGTTATTCGTGGTGGGCTAAGTTTGGACACCAATGAAAGCCCCATTGGACTCAAGCATAGTTCTCCAATAGTGACCACACCATAGCAAGCCACCAACCACAAAGGTGAGACTTTGATTTGTCCGTTGCCGCCTATATATGCCGCTCCAACCATTACAAGGCATGACAGCGCCGAAATAAATAATCCTAGTGCTATTTTACTTGCAGTGGTGGGCTCTTTTCCGCGACGTCTTAGGAATGCAAATATCCCAACAAGAATTGGAGTCAGTATGATTACCCAGCCGGGATTGATAGATTGAAATAGTTCAGTATTTAATAAATATGTCTTTCCACCTTCAGGCGGCGTTTGCTGTGGATCGATGTTTTTAAAATAGACATCGCGACCAACTTCTTTTAGCGGCTTGCCGGCGTCATCTTTTTGTGCACGGAATTGCTCATCGAAAACGGTGACGCTATCTGTGGAATATATTTTTTCTTCAGCAAGATAAAGATCGCTTAAAGGCTGCTCGATTGAAGGTGAGACACTTCTGTCGGTGTAATTATTTGCCCATCGGGTAAGTGCGGTTCCATTTTGTTTAAAGACCGCCCAAAATAAAACGCTAAGCGCAAATATGGTCAACAATGCGGCAATGGGTCGCTTATCACCAGCGTTTGCACGAAAATATAATGATACATAAAAAGCTATAACAGGCAAACATGCGAAGATGAACGCGTCAGTACTATCGCTGCCCAAAACATTTCCGGGAACGATCCAGCCTAGAAAGCCACAGATGATTGCAGGCAAAAATACATATAGAAGAACCTTGGAAATTCCCACGTCTTCTTTTTCTGCAGGCTTCATAACATTTGCGGATCGTATATATTTTAAACCTATTGTAAACACAATAAGCCCAATAAACATCCCAATTCCTGCCGACGCAAATGCAGCGCCCCAACCCCATTTATTACGCATAAATGCAGCAATAATGTTGCACATAAAAGCGCCAAGGTTGATTCCCATATAGAAGATACTGTATCCTGCGTCCTTGTTGGCCTTGTATTCATCTGTAGAATATAGATTACCTAATAAGGTTGATATACTAGGTTTAAATAATCCATTACCAACAATAATTAATGCTAAGGAAATATAAAATGTAGTTGTCCCCGGCAAGGCTAGTCCAAGGTAGCCAAGACCCATTAATACTCCGCCGATGTATATTGCTTTTATATATCCAAGAAGCCTATCTGCTAAAAATCCTCCCAAAAACGGAGTCAGGTATGCAAGTGCTATAAAGGTTCCGAAAATATCGTCAGCATTTTTGTCACCAATTGAGAGTCCGCCTTTATCAACATCGGTCATATAAAGAACAAAAATCCCGATCATCAGGTAGTAGCCGAATCGCTCCCACATTTCAGTAAAAAACAGAAAATATAGCCCTTTCGGATGTTTGACCTTTTGCTTGTCCGCCATTATAGGTTTTCTTTAATGAAGTTGGTCATCCTGTTGTATAGGTGAATCCGAGTTTTCCCGCCGAAGATTCCATGATTTTTATCCGGATAGACCTGCGACTCAAAAGGTTTATTAGCCTGAATAAGCGCTTCCATCATTCGCATAGAGTTTTGTACATGAACATTATCATCAGCAGAACCATGGATCAGCAAGTATTTCCCTTTAAGCTTATCCACATGATTTATTGGGGAATTGTCGTCATATCCGGAGGCATTTTCCTGCGGCGTCTGCATATATCGTTCGGTATAAATCGAATCATAAAATCTCCAGTTAGTTACAGGCGCAACAGCAATTGCCATGGTGAAGACGTCGGCGCCTTTGAGGATCGCATTTGATGACATGAATCCACCATAGCTCCATCCCCATATTCCTATTCGGGATTTATCAACGTACGGATAAGTTCCAAATACTTCCGCTGCATCAATCTGATCTTCCACCTCGTATTTCCCTAATTGATTTTGCGTAATCTTTTTGAAAGCAGCTCCACGGTAACCAGTTCCGCGTCCGTCGACACATGCAACAATATAACCTTGCTGTGAAAGCATCATGAACCAGTAATCGTCTGTTCCGTGCCAAACGTTGTCAACCTGCTGTGAACCCGGACCAGAATATTGATACATCAGCACAGGATACTTTTTTGAAGCATCAAAATTTTTCGGCTTGATCATCCAGGCATTCAACTCAATTCCTTTATCTGTTTTAAGTGTGAAAAACTCTTTTGCAGGAAGTTGGTACGCCACAAGTTTTCCCTCTAACGCCTTATTATCAAGTATTGGCTGAACAATTGCACCTGATCTAGCATCATTTAAGGTGTAGAGCGGTGCTTCGGAGGCACTTGAAAACCTGTTGATGAAGTGTGTGTAGTTCGGACTAAAAGTCGCCTGACTGGTTCCCACTTTGTTTGACAATCGCTGCTTATTCTTGCCATTGAGACCGATCCGATAAATATCTCTGTTAATTGAGCCGTTTTCGACCGACTGATAGAAAATGATTTGGCTTTTCTCGTCGATACCATAGTACGCAGTGACTTCCCAATTGCCTTTGGTTATTTGATTTTTTTGCTTTCCATTTTTATCGTGGAGATAGATATGATTAAAGCCGTCCTTTTCACTGGTCCAGATAAAACTGTTATCTTTTAAGAATGTCAGGTTATCCGTAACGTCAACGTAAGCCTTATCCTTCTCGTTCAAAACAACAGTCGCTTTTCCCGATGTGCCATCAACGAAAATCAGATCAAGATTATTCTGATGTCGGTTTAAAACCTGAACACTTACGAGGTTTGGATTGTTTGTCCATTTTAATCGAGCGATATAAAAATCGTTGTAGGCGCCGAGGTTAATTTGTTTCGACTGATTTGCCTGAACATCATAAACATGCAGCGACACATCCGCATTCTTTTCACCTGCTTTTGGATATTTGAAAGTTTCTGTTTCAGGATATAATTCACTTCCAAAAACACTCATTGAAAATTCAGGAACCTGAGTTTCATCAAATCTGATATATGCAATTTTGCGGCTGTCGGTACTCCAGTCAAAGGCACGAACAAAAGCAAATTCTTCTTCGTAAACCCAGTCAGTTATACCATTAATGATTTTATTTTTAGCTCCGTCAGAAGTGATTTGAACGTCGTTGGTATTCTGGTTTGTGTTCTTAGACAAGTCGTATATAAACAAGCTATTCTCTTTCGCGTACGCGATTTTTAGCCCATCAGGTGAAAAAGTTGGCTCCTGAACCTGGGTAAGAACTTTTTTAAGCGACTTTAACTTGATGTCATACAGATAATAATCTGCGGTAAAGGAGTGCCTGAAGATCGCATTGCTGTTTGTAGCGATTAATATTTTAGATTCATCTGCATTGAAGGAATAGCTGTCGATAGCGGGTAATTCCGGATGATTTCTGGTATCCAGCAATGTTGAAATCTTCTTTAGTGTAGCAAAATCATAAAGATCAATTGTCGAATCATCTGTCCCCTGCACTGAATTCAGTACTGTATATTGGTTGCTGTTTTTCATAGCCTGCAGTTCATCCATCTGACGAACCCGAAATGCTCCGGAATAAATTTGTTCGACTGTTACTTGCTGCTGGGCTAAAGCAGAAAACGATAGCAAAAAAAGTAAGACTGTGGTACGGAAAAGATTGATCATTAATTTCGGAAAATAATGCCAATTTTAGTGAAAAAATTAGAATAAACCGCCATTCTCTCTGTTAAATCCACGTGAGGCTAGATTCGAATCATTCACATGTCACGCCGGCATTACCTAGAGCCTTGATGAGTAGCATTAAAAGAGCTAGAAAAGTTCGAACTGACCATTTTTGTATTGTGAAAAAAGTGACGTGTTGAGTTCCGGAAATTCTCGGCCGGCAAAAAATTTACGACGAGCCAGAGCGACTTGTGCACTTATCTGCTTGGCAAACTCGCCTTCTCCCCGCATCCTGTTTTCCCATCGGCTGTCATTTAAGGAACCACCGTGGCATTCTTTGATCTGGTTCAAGATTTTCTCTGCGCGATCAGGCATTGCTTTATTTACCCAATCCGAAAAGATTTCTCCTATAGCTCCATTAAGCCGAACAACAGTGTGCCCGATTGACAACGCACCAGCGTCGGCAGCGGCTTTGGCAAGAGGAAGAACTTCATGTGAATTGATACCGGGAATTATAGGCGCTAGCATCACATTAACGGGAATACCTGCTTCAGTGAGTTTTCGGACAGTGTCAAGACGCTTGGCGATAGTTGCAGTACGTGGTTCGACCAACATTCGGGTTTGTTCTGACAGCGATGTAATGGATATGCTTACGCTGATGAGATTGTCTTTAGCAAGTTCCGACAGAATATCGAGATCTCTGGTTATCAATGAGTTTTTTGTGATGATGGCAACAGGATGACGATATTTGAAAAAGATTTCCAAGCACCCCCTCGTAATTTCGTACTTGCGTTCTGCAGGCTGATAGCAGTCGGTGTTGCCTGACATAACAATCGTTTCTGCTTGCCATGATTTACTGAGTAACTTTTCTTCAAGAAGCTTTGGAGCATCTTTCTTGATCAGAATTTTCCTTTCAAAATCCAGCCCTGCACTGTAACCCCAGAACTCGTGGCTATTTCGCGCATAACAGTAAATGCAGCCGTGCTCGCAGCCTTGGTAGGGATTGAGTGAAAAGCTCATCCGAACATCTGGACTTTCAACTTTATTGACAATACTTTTCGGGAAAACTTCAAGATGCTGCGTCTTGTTGTTGTCGGCTGAATCGCCTTCGGCTTCGCAATAATTAAGAAAATCATCAAGAACTTCGTACTTATCCGACAGGAATTTGTTGGGCACATTTATCTGCGCACCTCGTCCCTTAATATATTCATTCTCCTCCTTCATAATCTTTTACAAGATACAATCTCTATTAGTTTAAACGAAATTCATGTTCAAATATTTGAGTTAAAATAGAATCGAATTTTCCGTTATTTGCTCCCGAATAAAATTCCCTATATAGTTTTATCTTTACGCTTTATCCAGAACAAATGACCAAAGCTGTCGCGGGTTTTTCCCGATTATCCAAAGAAGAAAAAATCAATTTAGTTGCCATTACATGCTTCGCCGAGCCTACGGCAGCAATATCGCTGATACGTAAATATTGGAACAGCGATGAAGCTTTACAGCAGCTGCACGATGAATTTATCGAAAACACAATTACGAATTTTTATCTTCCATTAGGTGTTGCTCCGAACTTCATTATCAACGGGAAACACTACATCATTCCTATGGTTATTGAGGAAAGTTCTGTTGTCGCTGCAGCTGCAAATGCAGCGAAATTCTGGTCGGAACGAGGCGGCTTTAAAGCCCAGGTGCTAAGGACCGAAAAGATTGGGCAAGTCCACTTTCTCTATAGCGGCGATAAAAGTAAGCTAGAACGGTTTTTTGATAACATTAAACCAAAGCTTTTTGCTGCTACTGATGATCTGACAAAAAACATGCGTGCGCGCGGCGGCGGTATTCTTGACATTAAACTTGTAGATAAAACTTATTGCCTGTCAAACTACTTTCAGCTCTATGCAACTTTTGAAACAAAAAATTCAATGGGTGCAAACTTTATTAATTCCTGTTTGGAGGCATTTGCCAAGACTTTAAGGACTGAAGCTGAAAATTTTGATGCGTTCAATGAAAATGAAGAACTTCAAATCATCATGAGCATTTTGTCGAACTACGTTCCGGATTGCCTTGTGAAAGTTGAAGTTTCTTGTGATGTTAAAGAATTGGCAGACAAACATATCAATGATCCTGAGAAATTTGCTTCAAATTTTGTTCAGGCAGTCAAAATTGCTGAAGTCGAACCTTTTCGTGCAGTAACGCATAATAAAGGAATCATGAACGGAATTGATGCCGTTGTGTTGGCGACTGGAAATGATTTCCGTGCAGTTGAAGCAGGAATTCATGCCTACGCAGCGCGATCGGGAAAATACAGTTCGCTATCACATGCTGAAATTAAAGATGGTATTTTTTACTTTTGGATGGAAATTCCACTTGCACTCGGAACCGTCGGTGGTCTGACATCTTTGCATCCGCTGGTAAAAATGTCTCACGAAATGCTGGGCAAACCATCAGCAACTGAACTTATGGAAATTGTTGCAGCGGCAGGACTCGCACAAAATTTCGCCGCTTTACGTTCGCTTACCACCACCGGAATTCAGGAAGGTCACATGAAAATGCACCTGAATAATATTATAAATCAGTTTGAAGCGAACAAAGAAGAGCGCAAGCTAATTCGCAGCCACTTTACTTCACGGCCGGTTTCACACGCGGCAGTAGTTGATTATATCGAATTGATTCGAAAAAAATAGCAGATGCTGGAAACAAAAAGGTTCTACAGCAATGGCAAATTACTGCTGACAGGAGAATACGTTGTTCTTGATGGCGCACGTGCCTTGGCTTTGCCAACAAAATATGGACAAGATCTTGTAGTTGAATCTTTTCAGAGCGGAAACGTCAAGTGGCAAAGCATCGACAGTAACGGCAGTGTTTGGTATTCAGATAATATTCAGTTTTCCGAAATATTTGAAGGCACTTCCATTGAAAACAATTCAATAAGAAAGACGCTGGTCAAGATTCTCCACGAGGCACATCTGCTAAATCCTGAAGTCCTTAAAAACAAAAATGGATATTCGGTAACCACAACGTTGACCTTTCCTAAAAATTGGGGCCTCGGAACTTCATCAACGCTAATCAACAACATTGCTCAATGGTTCGGGGTTAATGCATTTGAACTACTTTCTAGAAGCTTTGGCGGCAGCGGATACGATATCGCTGCAGCGCAAAATGATTGTCCAGTTATCTATTCAAAATTGAAAAGCTCGCAACAGATATCTAAAGTTGATTTTGATCCAAAATTCAAAAACAACCTGTATTTTGTTTACCTCAACAGAAAGCAAAGCAGTAAAGATGCTATTGCGTCATACTACAATAATCGAGGCGAGGATGTTGATGAATTAGTAAATCAGATCAGCCGCATTACTGATTCCATTTTACATGCATCAGCTTTGGAAGAATTTTCACAGTTGATTGAAAGGCATGAAAAATTGCTGAGCACTATTCTACAAATGAAAACGGTAAAGGAGCTGTATTTTTCAGACTTTAAAGGAACGATCAAAAGCTTGGGTGGCTGGGGCGGAGATTTCATCCTGGTCGCTTCGGCGGAAGATCCTACTTTATATTTTACTGAACGTGGATATCCTGTCATCATTCCGTATTCCGAAATGATATTATAAAAAAAAGGCTCCTGAAATTCAGAAGCCTTTTTTACTATTCACAAGCTGCTTAGTTAAATGCAGCTCTATTATCTTCGATATCTGCGTTAGCGCGCAAAGCTGAAATAACTCTTCCGGCATCATTACCACGCTGCTGCTTGATCTGGTTTACATATGGTGCATGTGTCTTCAAAACAGGCGCTTTTACAATAGATGTTGGTCTTACAACATAAACACCAAAGTTACCTTCGATTGGTCCAGATGTTTTATTTACCCCGATGCTCACCGCTGTTGCAACAACTTTTGGCTCAGAACCAAGGTTTGGCAAAACCGCATTAGAAATCGTAAGATCAGTAGCTTTTTGAACTGTGACATTATTAGCTTTAGCAATCGCATCCAAAGATCCGCCTTTCATTTTATTCTTGATGATTTCAGCTTTCTTCCTGTTTTTAAGAATCGGCTCGATCGTTATACGCGCCTCGTCAATTGCCAATAGTCCTTTTTCATTGACCTTTGTTAATTTGGCAATCACGTTTCCAACGTTTGCAACTTCAAATCTCTTAACATCACCTACGTTGGTCTGTTTATCAAAAGCCCAACGAACAATTTGACGTTGATTAACTATAGAACCAAAGTTCTCGTCCATAGCTTTTACCTTGATGTTTGGAACAACCGTCAATCCGTTAGCTTTTGCTGCAGCAGCAAAATCTTTATCATTTGCTTCCATCTCAATTTTCACAGATTTGTTGTAAACCTGGTCAGCAGTACTTTCAGAAGGCTCTACTTTTTGTGCAATTGTTGCAAGTTTAATTGCATCTTGCTTATCTGTTATATTGATCACGTGGAAACCAAAATCGGTTTCAACCAGACCAATTGTTCCAACAGGATTGTTGAATACGAAGTCGTTAAATGGTTTTACCATCTGACCTTCACCGAAAAATCCTAAATCACCACCTTGCTGCGCTGAACTATCATCAGAATTTACCAAGGCAAGCATCATAAATCCTGAAGGATTTGCTTTTGCCTGAGCAAGTATCGATTCAGCTTTAGCTCTTGCCTCGTCTTTTGTCCTTTTCTCTTTCTTGTTTGGAACCTGCGTTCCTTCGTAGCTGATCAATACATGGCTTGCTTTTGCAGACGCGCCTGCTTTTCTGCCAATAACTTTAGATATACAGTAGAAATCTCCACGCATATACGGTCCGTAGATTCCACCTTGAGGAGTTGCAAACAACTTCTCAGCATGTTCAGCCGGAAGATCTTTTTTCGCGACAAAAGTTGTGTCAAAAGGAATATCTGAATTTTCGTTTACAAAACGAGCAATGTCGTTAGTGTCGCGGAAGCCCGCAACTGTATCGTTTTTACCTGTAGCCTGGTTGTAAACTGTAGTTCCGTTAAGAAGTGCGTTAAGTCTGGCTTGGATTTCACCCTGATCTGCTTCAGAAGCTTTTTCCTCTACCAGCACGTAATCAAGAACACGCGTTTCTTCAGCTTTATATTTCTTTTCATTCTTACGCATGTATTCAACAATTTCTTCATCAGAAACCTTTGCATCACTGTCTTTAATCGATGAATAAGGAACAGCTACATAGTCGAAAGAAGCTTTTGTAGTTTCCATCTGGTAGCGCATTTTTCCTTCAAGATCAGTTGTAAAAAGCGCGCCTTTCACTAAACTGTTGTAGATCATATATTTTGCATTCAATGCAGCACTTTCCTGTCTGCTTTCGAAAGCCTGAGCCTGAGCCGGATTTGATTTGAAGAATTCTTTGAATTTTGCAACGTCAAATTGACCTGCGGCGTTCAGGAACATTGGGTTCTGCCCAACCTGTGGATCAGCTTTAAATGTTTCAATAATATGGTTTTCGCCAACCCGAAGTCCAAGTTTTTCAAATTCTTCAGATAATAAAGCGATGTTGATCTCCTGTTCCCAAACCCTGTCTGAGGCTTGAATGGTCGTCATTCCCTGCTGGCTTCTTTCTACTTCACTTACTTTTACCCTGAAATCTTCAAAAGACACATCTTTTCCGTTGATGCTTCCCACATCGGTTGAAGTCTGATTAAATCCTCCGTTGCTTAAAAGGTCACCAATGATAAATGCGAGTAAGCAAAATCCGATAACCAATATCAGAAGAAGTGATCGTTGCCTTATTTTAGATAAAACTGCCATCTTTATGTTTTAGTTTTGAAATTCAGTCTGCGAAAATACAATTATCTATTTAATAATTGCAATTGCCTAATCTTATTTTGGTTTATGAATAGAATTTTATGATAATCGAGCTACGGTTTAGGCTGTCTGTTTCTTTCTTCGAATTTTTTAGCAAATCTCCTTCTGAAGTAGAACATGAAAACGGCTAGTGCAGCAAGAAGGAAACTGAGCCAGTAATTGCTCAACCCTTCGTTATATTTATCGATTCCGTCATATATAAAGAATGCCGCAACAATCAAATAAATATATGGTGTATATTTTAGTATGCTCATAAGTGATGTTATTCGTCCTGAAGTATGTCTCCGGTTATTCGTTGGGAATTTACGATTTTAAAATCCCGGCTAAAATCAATTCCCTGTCCGTAACTAACGCCTTTTGGGTCTGTGAATTTAAACTTTTCTTCGGTATAAAACCAGTTGTTTTTCTGATCAAAAAATAGCTGCTCGGTCTCCATTATCTGTCCGCTTTCATTCGATATTTTAACTTTCCCCCGCAGATCAAAAACATCAGTTCCTTTATAAGTGACGGCATAGTCGGATCTTACAAACGTCCTCTTCCCGTTTTTATCATAGAAAGTCACATTGATGCCTTTAGGAAATTCGGTAAAAGGATACTTCACTGTTCCATAATCAAGCATTTTCGGACTGATCAATATTGATGTTATTCTTCCCGAGTCGGTGTATTTAAGATTAAAATCATCTGCTTCGCCACTTGGAGTAAATTCCGAAAAATTAATTTTTTGTACATCCCTGAAATTACTTTCACAAGCCGAAATGCCAATCATCAGCATCAATAGCAACCCATAAAAATAAATTCTCAATAGACGCATTTAAGGAAGAATGACGGATGTGTTAAGCCAACATTTATATGTGATGCTTTTTCCTGATTGGTTTTGCTCGCGGATCTCATCGATTGATGGACCTTTTTTTAGAAATAACTCCGATTGTCTTTGCGCTGCTGCTTTTAATGAAGGCTCTTTTTCGCCGGCCTGGATGGCCGCTTTGGAAGCCAGGAGGTAAACGGCCTTTTTTTCAAGAGGTGTTGCTCCACACTCTTCTGCGGACGAATAGATTTGTGCAAGAAGCAAATATGCCTTACCGTTGTTAGGATTGGCTGCTATAGCTTTTTGTATATTATCCAGCGATTGCTTTTTATCGCTTCCCATTAGGGTTGATGCGATGGTGTAGTAGATCTTTGATTTTTCAACGGGGTTCTTTTCAAGATCAGCTGCTATTTGATAATATTCTTTTGCTTTGGCACCTTGCTTACTCCGAGAATATGCTATTGCTAAATTGTAGGCTGATGTTGATGATGGATCTGCATCATACCAGTGCGCCGCAACATCCATAAATAACTGAGACGTTGTACAGTTTGTGGTTTTTAATCCGGATGCAGCTCTTGCCAGCCATTCCGCTTCGTTTTTATGTGAAACTAATCCACTTTGATAAAACTGTGTAAGCTTTTCGCAGGTAAAAATTGGTTTGGCAAGTGCTGAAATTCCATTTGCTGCTGTCCGGTATTCCCGTTCCAAAGGGGGATTTGCTTTTATTAGCTGATCCAGTTTGTTCTGAAGAATATCGTGCTTTATAAAAACATCGTTTTCTGTAATGCCTTTTGTTGACGCTTTGAATTTCTTAAAGAAAAGATCAAAATATAAATAAATACCACTAGCATCGTTGAAATTTTTTAAGTCCCGTTTGAATTCGGAATCGAGAATTTTAAAAACATCATCATCTGAGCCCGGAGCAAAACGTTGCAATGCCACGACCTTTTTGATTTTGTTGCCTTTGATGTTTGACGGATTGCGTAGATCAAATTCATCGAAGAACGTTAATAGCATTTCAAGCTGCTTCTTTTTCTCTTCATCATTCGCTGCACTTTCGACTTTGTATATAAGCACTTTCTCAGCAGCGTCAAATGCCTGTGGATTTTTAAGTACACATTCGGAAGCAGAAAGCACAGCATATGCTTCGTGAAACTGATTGTTTGCAGTCAGAACGTTTAGTTCCTTAACTTGTTCGTCGCAGGATTCCTGACCAATGGCGGCAATTGCTGAAAAGCAAAGCAGCACAAGAAGTAAAATTTTGTGTTTCATAGCCTAACTTATTTAAAGTTATTCCGGCGTTTAATCGTATCGTCTCTTCACAAACCATCGGTCGTTAAGAGATAGGCCGACGCTAAAGTTAGCGTATTTTTCTTCAACAAGCGCAGCATCACGTGTTCCGCGCTTTCCAAATTCGAAACCCAAGTTAATGTTCGAAAATGTTCCGGATAATGGAAGGCCAACTCCCAATGTAAAACCGGCGTCGTTTATAGATCTATTGTTAATTACCAGCCCTGTTTTCTCATATTTCAAACCGCCACGGTAAGTGATCCTTTTGAAATAATTTGCGTAGGAAGCGAAATTTGGAACAAAGTAACCTCCGACGGCATATCTCGCTCCGTTTTCGAATTCTGCACCTTCTATGTCTGAAAACCGGTTGGTCATGCTGCTGGTTTCAATAAAATGAACTTCTGTACCAACCATCCATTTCCTAGGTTTACCGATTCCGGCTCCAAAAGTTATTTTACTGGGTAGTTTGACTTCGGTATCAGGTGCTTCTGCATCAACTTCATCGTAAACATTTATCGCTTCAGAAGTCAACACCTGAACCAATGCAAATGTCCGCTCATTACTTAGTGAGATTGTAGCTTCAGGACTATAGCTTGCTGCAGCTGAAAATTGTAGATCGGCTCCAATTTTCGACTTATATGCTAATCCCGCTGTAAAACCGACTCCACTTGCCGCAGACTCATTAAGTTCACGTGTTCCGTACTGTACATCGGCCAGATAAATTGCACTTGTTTCGATATCACCGAAAATATAACCTGCTTCAAGTCCTGCACTAAAGCTTGGTGAGAATTCATATGAAAGTCCTAAGAACGCGCGATTAAGTCCGCCTGTACCGGAATATCTTCTTTCAGTTTCAACACCCTCAAAATTTGTGGTCCTGATCTTATATCCCACTGCTGTATATGGCATCAACCCAAAACCTGCGCCCCATTTTCCCATCGGAATACCAATTGCCAAATAATCAAGGGCTGCACGTCTTGCACGCTCTTTTTGATCATTAGTTTTGTATGTGGTGGTCATAAAACTTCCTCCAATGCTGAAGGTCGTCAATCGCAGATGCGAATAAAAGGCAGGATTTTGCAAATTGATGTGGATACTGTCTGAAAATACTGAAACGCCTCCCATCGACCTGTTGTCGATAGAACCTTCAAAGCGCGAATCGCCCAGGCCGTAAAATGAATATGGTGAAGATGTACTTTCCTGCGAGACAGAGACAATCGAGAAAAACAAACAAGCGAAAACGCAGAGTCTTTTAATCATTTTTGATTTTATATTGAAAAAGATGATTCAGACTTTCAAGTAGAAAATTTGAATTGGCAAATATGGTATTTTTTAACCGGTCAGCCAAAAAAACTGTATCACCGCCAGTTAAAATTATTATAAAGTTTGCATAGTTTTCGGCGTATCGGCTGATGAACCCGTCTATTTCAAATGCGACTCCATTTACCACTCCGGAATGAATTGAATCAGCAGTTGAGCTCCCAATTATATCCGTCGGCGCCGCCCTTGATAACAATGGAAGTCTGGCTGTGTAATTATGCAACGATGAATATCGTAAACCGATTCCAGGCGAAATGGCGCCGCCACTATAAACGGCATCTGAATCCACAAAGTCATAGGTAATACAAGTACCGGCATCGATTATTAATCTGTTTACCTGAGGATATTGCAGCACAGCTCCGGCAGTTAGCACCATTCGGTCCAGCCCAAGAGTATGTGGCGTCTCATAATCATTAACAAACGGAAACTTCCAGCTACGGTCGATCTCATGAATCTTAATATGCTCAGGAATCAGGCTTAGAACATCACCATTCGTGACAGAAGACTGGATAACATCTGAAATATTAGGGTACGAGTCGAGAATACTACGAAAGCCTTTTTCGGCGTCAGCAGCATCAAATGCGAAATGCTTCAGAAGGCTAGTCTTTTCAAACACAGCGGCTTTGATCCTAGTATTTCCGATATCGATAGCCAGCAGCATGTTCGCGATTTATTGCGGCAAAGGTATGAATTGGTTTTTTTTAATATTTGTTTTGCATAAATTAAAAATCGCGCTATATTTGCACCCGCATCGGCAACGGTATCTTAGCTCAGTTGGTAGAGCAATGGACTGAAAATCCATGTGTCCCTGGTTCGATTCCTGGAGATACCACCTTTAATCCGTAATACTTGAAAAAGTACTACGGATTTTTTTATTTATGAATGTCATGAAATCATTTAAGTAAGACAGAATTTATATATTCGTGATCTGAACTTCTTTTAAATGAAACACTTATACTTTCTCCTGCTTTCAAGTCTTTTGCTGCTACATCCTGCTTTTGCACAACAATCTTTGCCAAAGGGTTTAAGCGAGAGTGAACAAAATATTATTTCGCAGCACCAGTTCAGGACGTCGCAGGCGATTTTGCCTCCACCCGCGGCAGTCAGGGCTGCAGCAGAATGGGAAGAAGTTGAATATCTTGTAGTAGCCTGGTTTTCAGAAAATCAAAATATTCTGCGCCAGATCGTTGCAGCAGGTGTAGCCGAATGTAAGGTGATCATTGCAACACAAAATGAAACCTCGGTTGCTAATTATTTAACGGCCAATGGCGTGCCGCTTGACAATGTCATATTTATGGATGCGCCGGCAAACAGCATCTGGATCCGCGATTATGGCGGAAACACAATATATACAAATGATGTTGGCGAGCGTGCACTCGCAGATTGGATCTATAACCGACCGCGGCCACTTGACAACATGCTGCCGTCGGCGCATGCTTCTTTAGTGGGAATTCCGATCTATCAAACGAATTCAGGCACCGATGATCTTGTGAATACAGGCGGCAATTATATGTCTGATGGTTTGGGCAACGCATTTGCATCGGAACTTATACTTGAGGAGAACAGTGAAGGAAATCCATATAATGTATCGGCGAAATCTGAAGCGCAGATCGATGCGATCATGCAGAATTATATGGGAATCAGTAATTATATTAAAATGCCGGTGCTTCCGTATGATGGAATTCATCATATAGATATGCACATGAAACTTCTTGATGAGGAAACTTTATTGGTGAGCCGTTATCCTCCCGGAGTTGCCGATGGCCCTCAGATAGAAGCCACCATCGCATATGTTTTGGAAAATTACACATCGCCTTTTGGTACGCCATACAATGTACATTGGATCGATGCGCCACCGAGCACCGGAGGAAGCTATCCTGACACCGGAGGATATTATCGCACGTTCAGCAATTCAGTTATTGTGAACAAGACAATCATGGTTCCGACGTATCGACCGGAAGTAGATGCACCGGCGCTGGCATTGTACCAGGAACTGATGCCGGGTTATACGATTGTTGGAATTGACGTCGACAATGGTTCTAATCCATTGATCGCATCTTCCGGGGCAATACATTGTATAACCCATACTATTGGAGTTGCGGATCCTTTGCTGATCGTTCATCAGCCGGTCGATACAGCCGGAGCGGGAACAATGGTAGAAATATCAGCGTCGATCAAGCACAATTCGGGTGTTGCCGGCGCAATAGTTTTTTGGCGTGAAGAAGGAACAATTGAGTGGAATCAAACAGCAATGACCTGGGCCGGCGACTCGGCGTGGATTGCGGCCATTGCAATGCCTTTCGAGGGTTCTGGTGTCGAGTATTATATTCATGCAACAGCAAATTCCGGAAAACAACTCTCACGTCCTATTGTAGCACCTGACGGTTTTTGGAAAATTTCGGGTTCTGCGCTCTCAGTAGTTGATTTTGTATCGCTAAATATTTCTTCTCCTTATCCAAACCCGGCGCGTGACGTTGTAAATTTCAGTCTTACCCAAGTGCAGGGGCCAATAAAGCTAACGATAACAAACCTTCTTGGCCAACAGCTTTATGAAAAAGCAATAGCATCAGGAAATGGTGTTTTATCGCTTGAACTTAATGCTGCATGGCAAGGAACACTGTTGTTTACTTTTGAAGGTGACTTTGGAAAGGTCGTTAGGAAAGTGATAAAGTTCTAAGTCAGTATAAGAAAACTAATGATTATACAATAGATTACTTGATATGAAAAAATTCACAGTGCTAAAGATTCTTGGCGTAGTCTTGTTAACGATGATTGCCTTAGTCTGCATTTCATTCCTTGAAGTTGCGATTTACTCTTACCTTGTAAACACAGGTCAGCCTGAAAGCTTTTATGAAGAGCATGCCAATATTTCTGCCCCTTACATCTCAGGGATCTTTGGATTTATTATTTCTTTTTTGTTGTCAGTTATTGGAAAAAGAAATATTACGATGCACGAAAAATTGCGATACTTTATCCTCTCGTTTACATACTGCTGGATATTGTGATATTATTGCTGGCGGATATTGAATGGTCATATTATTTTTCGGTTTTTGCCATTGCCAACGGGGCTAAAATCCTGGGAGCATTTTTAGGCTACCAATTGACCGGAAGAAGCAGAGTTACACAAACCACTAGTTAATTTTACGACCTCAATCGTGAACACCGCACAAGGGGTTGCAGCGGCATCCTTGCCTGCGCAGCGGGCAAGATATAGCGGAAAACCCGGCGCCAGCGGTGGCAATTGTATTGGCGGGCGTGTGCCATAATTTTTAAAAATTTAGCGCGAAGAGATTTTAGATTTTTAGTGTTTTAAGCGTTAGAATGGCGACGCCTTTACCTCTGTATAAATCACATTTAATTGCTAAATTGTAGGACGACAGCTTCTATTAATGCTATATTTAGTAAGGTAAAAACAGGAGCCACCAGATATGAAATTCTACAGAAAGTTATTTATAGTGCTTGCATCTCTTTTAGTGCTGATACTATTGGTGAACGTTGGTTTAAACTTCTGGATCAAATATCAACTACCGCAGATTATAAGCGAGCAGAATAAATCTCCGTATGAAATTACCTTTGATGACATCAGTGTTTCGCTGGTTTCGCAAAACATACAAGCGACGGATATAATTGTCATTCCAAAAGCACCCATAAAGGACAAAAAAAAACATAAAGGCATTTATGCGCGGGTGAAGAAGGTGGAAGTTGTGAGTTTTAAGATTTGGGATGTTGTTTTTAATGATAAGATCAGCGCGAGGAGCCTCATCATCTCGGATCCCGATCTTACATTTTACAAAAGCAAAATCAAGGAAGATGACGATAGCAAAACCGCCGAGCGTATGAACAAGATCATAACTGTTTCTGATTTGTTTATCAACAATGGAAGGTTTGAACTTGTTCAGCTTGAAAGCAACAAAAGGCTGGCTTATGCGGCCAATATCGATTTTAATCTTGAGGGCATTTTGGTTACCGAGCAGACTTTGAAGCAAAAGCTCCCACTGACTTATCGAGAATATACATTCGGTTGCGACAGCATTTTTTATAGTGCCGGCAAATTTTACAACCTGAGAGCGGACGCATTTCGCGCAACAGACCGCGAGGCAAGTTTGAAGAATGTTAAAGTAATTCCACGTTACAGCCGCTCAGGATTTATCAAAGCCATTGACAAGGAAACCGATCTTTTTGCAATTTCTATTGACAGCGCTACTATACGCAATATGATATGGGGCTTTAAAAATGAAGAGTTATTTTATTCGGCTCAATCTTTAAACCTACAGGGACTTAACGCAAATATTTATCGGAATAAGATGGTGGCCGATAATACTGAAAAGAAAAAGCTATATAGTGAAGCATTGCGAAATCTCAAATTTGATTTAAAGATCGATACGATGAGAATCCGCAACTCGACCCTCGCATATGAGGAAGCTAAAAATGAAGCAGGCGCAGGCAAGCTGACGTTCAATAATTTTAATCTAACGGCGACCGCGATAAACAGCGGATATAAGAAAACGAAACTTCCCAACACTGACATCAGGATCAATTGCCGTTTAATGAACGCGGCGAAACTTGAGACAGAGTGGACATTCAACGTCATGAATGAAGCTGAGGCATTCAATATCAAAGGAAGGATTTTTGATCTTCCGCTTGAGCATATGTCGGCTTTTACAAAACCATATTTGAATGCGAAAACAAAGGGCATAATAGATAGGGTATATTTTAATTTTTCGGGAACTGACACTGGTGTTAAAGGCGATTTTGCGATCGAATATGACGACTTAAAAGTTGAGATTTACAGGAAGAAAGATCGCAAGAAGAAGAACAAAATACTGACTGCGATCACGAACCTATTTGTGAAAAATGACACCAATGACGAAGTTACTACAGCAGAAGTTGATGTCGAACGTGATCAGCAAAAATCCTTTTTCAACCTTGTTTGGATCAGTATCGCCGACGGAATGAAGAAAATACTTGTATAAAAAAAGACCCTTCTTTTCAGAAAGGCCTTCTTAACTTAATTTTTACGATTACTCTTTGATCAGCTTCATCGTTTTGATTCGGTTGCTGCTATCAGTTGCTTTAACGAGATAGATTCCTTGCGAAAGATCGCTGATGTTGAATTCATGCTCACCATTGCGGGCAGCAAAGCTTTTGATCAATTGACCGGCCATTGAATATATCTCAACTTTTGCCATATCGGAATTTAGTAAAAAGTATCCTGATGCAGGATTTGGATATAACCTGATATTATCCGTGAGTTCAAATTGGCCATTTGAAAGTGCAGGCATCTGATTTCCATACATCCTGAATTGTCCCGGAGGAATATTGATCGGCGTGGTTGGATTTGTCACGTTCATGATTGTTCCGTCGATCAGGTTGTACCATGTTCCCACACTTGGAAAGTATGGCGTCACATTTTGTGGCGTAACCTGGAAGTTTGCAAGAACCACAACATAATTTAGAGTTGTGCTTGGCAATGAGTTGTTCCAGATGTAGATTCGAGGTAAAAGGTCACCTGAATTTATTGTGAACGTAGTCGTTTGAAAAACCGGGTTGTTAAGCTTGAGCTCATTGACAGCAGCCCAAGTGTTATACACCTCAAGCCTTGTTGGATTTACACTATAACCCAAATCGAAAGCATTTGGTTTAGGGTTGGTTTTGCAACTGTCGTTTCCGTAAGGTGTTGGAACAGTTCCGTTCTCACATGAAAAAATTGACTTGTCGTAGCCTAGTTCACCAAACTGCCAGATCATTTTTGGACCTGGAATTGAAAGAAGAACTGCACCTTGAGTTTCTGCTCTTTCAAGCGCTACAGGTAAAGTTTTAACATTATGCGCAGCAACGCTGCTGTTTCCAAAAATCAGGTTTTTGTACATGAGGCGTTCTTCATCATGACTTTCGGCGTATCCAACAAGACGTGGAGCAGCAAAACCTCTGTTCTCAAAATCCAGTGCGTTGAAGGTACTGTTTGGTGCATAGCCCATTGTATTTTCATTCAACTGGCCTGTAAATTTGCCCCATAACATAATTCCTTTGCCTTCACCTACGCGATAGTTCGCCCATTCAACTTCTTCAGCGGCAGAACTTGCAGGTCCGCTTCCAACACCAAGGTGTTCAAATATCACGTAGAAATTTGGATCAAGAGCCCACTGGTAATCAGCATATTCTTTAAGAATAGCAACACGGTCGGCATTGTAAGCGTTTGTACATGTTTCGCTGTTTGTACAATTCTGGGTGAAACCTTTTGTAAGATCCCAGCGGAATCCATCGATATTAAAATCCTCCATCCAACGACGCATTGTTCTTTGCGTGTAGTACTGCGTTGCTTCAGATTGATGGTTTAAATCAGATCCAACACTGTATGAGTGAGTTGGCACAACATTACAATAAGGATTTTGAGCACTTGGATTTCCGAATCCATCACCATCAGGATCGGTAACCCATAACCTTACTAGTGGTGATCGCCCGTAGACATGGTTTAGTGCAACATCTAGTATTACTGCGATTCCGTTTTGATGACATAAGTCAATAAATGCTTTCATTGAGTCAGCATTTCCGTAAGCTTTGTCCGGTGCTAAGTGGAAAGCCGTGTTATAACCCCATGAAATATTTCCTTCAAACTCCATGATCGGCATCAACTGAATTGCATTGATGTTAAGCCCTTTGAAATATTCGATCTTTTCGCTGAGCGATGTCCATGTTTGCTGCGCAGTAAAATCCCTGATCAGCACTTCATAAATAATCAAACTTTCTTTAGAAGGTTTTTGAAAGTCCGGAACCTGCCAATTGTAAGGTGTTTGGTTCGTCTGTAACACCGTTACTTCAAATGATTGCCCTGCAGGATATTCAGGCATATTTGGATAGGTCGCATCGGTAATAAAAGGATCATCATAAGGTGAAAGAACAAGGTGTGAATAAGGATCTGCCACTTTGATCCCATCGTTGGTACGGTATTGAAAAGTGTAATACTGACCTGGTGTAAGTCCGGATATTTCCAACCAATACAAATCAGGGTTAGCCGTATCCCGTTTCATTAGGTATGAATTCGAAAGCTGCCAGTTATTGAAACTTCCAATGACATGTACGTATGACTTAAGGGGTGCATAAAGCGCGACCGTAGCTTTTGTAAGATCAGTTGAATAGTTGATTCCCTGGATAATCCCGGCAGGTATTGCCTGAGATTGAACTACGGGTGTTGTAATTGCATTAAATGATTTTGTGATTATTTCACCTGTAGCCACATCTGTTGCTGTCAGCTGAAAAGAAGCATCACCAGTCATTGTATGGTTATAGCTGAAAGTAGTTGTATTGGATGCAGTTGCTACTGAAGTTCCATTTACCGTAAGGTTCCAATTTGCAGCTAACGATGCTGTGGCGTTAATTGGCAGGTTTGAATTAGAATCGATCGTGGAGTTACTGTTCTCTGCGGGGCTAAGTGACGTAATCTGAAATGCCCCGACATTAATAAAATAATCTGTCGATTGCGGAGCGCCGGTCGCTGCCCTAAATACTACGCAGATCTGCGTGATTGTACTTGTCGTCGGAACACCAAAGTAAGTGTATAGATCCGGAGTGATGTCAAGTTTATAAGTAGTTCCTGAAACTAACGTCAGTGCGGGCTGTGTTGTGTTGTTGCCCCATGTGCCTTTTACATTTTGCCATTGAACACCATTTACGGTCAATCCGATATGTGCGTAAATCACTCCTGTGTAAGTTGCCAATGGCGTACCCGCTTTGTTAAAGAATAGCGTTACTGGACCATCGGCCACCGGAGGAGACGGATTTGTTGTCACAACCTGTGCAATGCCCAGACTGCTGACTAACAGGAGGATAAGTAAATAGATCTTTTTCATCGTCATTTAATTAAGCGAAAAAAAAGGGCTGAAGTATTACAGCCCTTTTATTCCAGATATTTTATTATTGTGCAGTAAGTGTGTAAGTGTAAGCTCTAGGATTGCTTAGATCAAGGGTTATCAAATAAGTTCCTGCTGAAGCGGGAATATTTGCCGGGTTATTAAATTCAAGCGTTCCGTCGGATCCCGCATCACCGTAATTAATAGCCCATGCATCGTTTGCACGGAACTTGATCTCACCTGTCGTAAGCGTCAACACGATAGTCCAAACTTTAGCAGCCGGGTCATATGTCATGTCAGTATCATTGTCCCATCCTCCTGGAGTTGCAGAACCAATTACGGCCCAATTCGTTGGCGTAAGGCTATAGGTCAAAGCTTCTGTGTCAGCTTGTACCCAGTAATAACCCATTCCAGGCGCCTTAATATTTGATTCACCTTCTTGTAGTAATACTCCACTAGCTCCGCTCGCATCGGCATCACCATAATCACCCGCAAAATCAACTGAAGTAGGCATCATTTTGAATTCAGGAGCAGCGTCGTTCATATAAATGTACCCTTCAAACGCTGTTGATCCAAAGGCTTCTGCTGAAAGGAATGGTGGAGTCGTGTTATCTCCCCAGTTTGGACCATATCCGCTGTTTGCAGTAAAATTACCCCTTAGGTACATCTTAGGAGTTTCAGTTGTATAAGGTGTAACTGAAATCGTTATAGGATTTGAATACTGTACAAGTGACGAATTTTCACCTAACCACGACTTAATTCTTATTTCAAGATCTCCTTCTTCAAAAGGAGCAATACCAGCTGCTGTTGCAATAGCATTAAGTTTTGCTACTGTAACCACTGCATATCGGCTAGTAGTTGAAGTTAATGGATTTGTATCAGATACTAAAACGCCTGTCATTCCATCAACAATAGTTTCAAAACTTGTACCTGCAGGTGCGACTTCTACTGAATAGTTTGCAGCGGTTTGCTGATCGTATTCAGCATGGTCCCATACTAATGTCATCGCATCGTTCTGTGCGTTTGCAAAGTCAAGTTCATATGTACTTCCATCGGTTGGTGTCAATAATTGTGGTCCGCCAGTAGCCTGTACTGTAATTTGATCGTCATTTTCACAACCAATCGTCATCGACAGTATTAGTGCTATAGCCGATAGTTTTAAAGTTTTTTTCATTGTGTGTTATTTTTATTAATTAAAATCCTGGATTTTGAGTCAGATTTGGGTTTGCTTGAAGTGCGGTTAATGGAATTGGGAACAAATTATATGTACTTGGAATACTTGCTCCACCAGGTACGCCACCTTTCCATGGCCACAGATACGATCCGCCTGTAAATCGGCCGAAACGAATCAGGTCGGTTCTGCGTTGACCTTCAAGGTTCAACTCACGTCCTCTTTCATCAATGATGAGGTCTAGCGTTAGATCACTTGCTGCTATTGGAGCTGCATTTGATCTAGTTCTCACCGCATTTACATATTCTAACGCAGTAGTTGCGCTTCCGCCACCAGCTCCGCGAACTACACATTCCGCATACATAAGGTAAGCGTCAGCAAGTCGGAACAACGGAAAATCAGTGCTCGAGAATGGCGTAGTAGTCGTAGAAGGATTGCTTGAGCTTGTATTTCTAAATTTCGTCGATGGGTAGCCATTTGTCCACTCCCTGTAATCGGTCATTTCATAAGTATGGCCTGATGTCCAGAAAAGATCTGCACGTTTATCCGTTGAAGTATTCAGATCTCCAAACAAACCATACCAAGCAGATGTTGCACGGTGTCCACCCCAACCTTCAGCAGCGCCGTAGTCAGCGATGTCCATTGTAGCAGGGTTCATATTTCCATTTACAATATAGGTTGTGTTTCCGTAACTCTGACTTACAACCGCATCAGCGATTAAAGGATAAATGATCTCAGATGATGTATTGTTGTCAGCCGAGAAGTTCGTTACAAATTCAGGCTCTAAACTGTAACCGCCTTCGTTGATTACTTTTGTTATATAAGTCAGCGCTTCACTATAACGAGCTGTTCCGCTATATACCTCAGCATTGAGGTATAATTTCGCTAATAGCATCCTGCCAACCGCCTGATTAGCGCGGCCATATGAATTAGTTTGTGGCAACGTGTTTTCAATTGCCAGCAATTCAGATTCAACAAAATTAAATAATTCCAATCTTGTTGCTTCCGGAAGCGGTGCCGAGGATCCAATGTTTCCCTCTGTTGAAATTACTCCTTTGCCGAAGCAATCAATTAAATAGTAATATGCCAACGCACGGATAAATCGGACCTCACTTGTGATAGCTTCTTGATTTTCAACCTCCACACTTCCTAAAACAGCAAGTAAGTTGTTACAGCTAGGAATGGTATAATAAATCCTGTTGTACATATACCTGAAGAACTTATTGTTCTCGTCCCATTGAGAAGTAGTGGTGAGTTGGTCCAAACCATCATCACCCCACCTGTTTTTCATACCGTCAGCCGTAAAATCCTGAAGGTTTACAATTCCTCTAAGAAATGGCGACTCGCCAGCATCGTCACTAATATCAGAACTTCCCGGGCCATTGGGTCCAGATAAAGCAAAAGAGCCATACAGCTGAGAAAGTACACCTGTAACTGCATTTGGATCCTGTGCCAATAATTGCTCAAGTGACAACTCCACTTTTGGTTCAGTGTTTAAATCATCCGTACAACCAAGCACAGAAATCAGTAAAGCAACTGCCCCAATCAATCTCATTTTTTTCATAATTATCATATTAATTTTTTAGAAATCTAAACTAACTCCAAATGTGTACAAACGCGGCCTCGGATAAAAATTATTGTCGATTGAGTTAAAATTTTCCGGATCCTGACCGTTGTACTCAGTAATGATAAACGCATTATTAACCGCACCATATACGCGCAAAGACGAACTTTTAATAAATTTCTCGAATTTGTACCCAACAACAATATTTTCACAACGTAAGAAGCTTGCATCTTCAAGGAAATAATCCGAGAACAACGTGTTGCCCATAACTGATGCGAATGCAGGGTTTGCTGCACCAGATTCAAAATCAAGTGCGTTTGTCAGGCTATTGGTCGTTACTGGCAATACAACATCGCGATATCCGGCATTTTGACGAACGTGGTTGTACACCTGACCGCCAATCTGACCTCTGAATGATGTGCTGAAATCCCACTGCTTGTAATTGAAATTAAGTCCAAATCCGAAAGTCCAGTTTGGTCGCATCGCTTTGTAATACCTGTCATCATTATTGATCACATTATCATTATTCCTATCTACGTACGATCCCACAATTGGGTTTCCATCTGTATCGTACAATTGCTCGAAGACCCATGCCGAATAAACTTGCTGACCAACCGCATGATATGCCAGACGCGTTTGCGCACGAACAACTGATTCGCTTGCACTTAATGAAGTAGCGTCTTTTAAATCACTAACCTCAGTATAATTGTAGGCAACATTTCCATTAAACTGCAAACTGGTAGTCTCAGTTAAGATCGGCTGAAGGTTTAAGTTCAATTCAATTCCCTTATTCTCCGTTGATCCAACATTTTTTACAAATGAATCTGTCAAACCCTGTCCCGGTGGAAGTGGAACTCTTGCAAGCAGATCAGTCGTTTCGCGTCTGTAAAGGTCTACACTACCTGAAAGGAAGCTGTTTTTGAACAAATCAAAATCAACACCTAAGTTATACGTAGTGGTTTTCTCCCAAGTCAAATCAGGGTTGAACGCTGTAGCAGCATATAAATTTGATCCTTCAAGATACTGACTTTGATTTCCTCCGATTGTGAAGAGTGGCGTGGATGGATAAAAACCAACATTCGAGGTAATATCTTGCTGACCAGTTTTACCAACTCCAAGACGAATCTTCAAATCATTGATCATGCCCACTGATTTCAAAAATGATTCTTCTTTAACTTTCCATGCTAAAGCCGCAGCAGGGAAATAACCCCAACGGTTTTCATCATCGAAGAGTGAAGTCGCATCTGCTCTGAATGACAAAGTTATCAGATATCTGTCAGATAGATCAATGTTTGCCCTACCAAAGAATGATTGTAAATTCAACTCATTATAGTACCTGTTGTTTGGATTCTGCGGATTGAAGTTAATTTCTCTCAAACCCGTATCGTCATTGTAACGGTAATTTACTTTTGTACCGTCATTCTTAAAGTTTTGGTACGAATAACCTCCTTGTATATCAAACTTCGATACAAATCCCTGAAGCTGTCTTGAATAAACCAAATACGAATCCCATGTTGCATTTGTTAAGTGCTGCTTCTCAAGATAATTGACTCCCGGATTAAAAACGAAGTTTGTGTTAGGGTCAGTTTCGTTTGTCAACTGGTATGTTGCAATTGCATTGTTAGAATAGGTTTCCCGAATTCTTGCCTGTGATGCGTCGATACCTAAATTGACAACCGCGCGAAGTTCAGGAAGAAAATGCATTTTATAGTCCATTTCAATATTTCCCAAGAAACGTAGCACTCTTTCAGGGCGTTGACGTTGTTCCAACAATGCCAACGGATTTGAAGGACCATCTAATGTGTTGGTGATCGGCGTTAAATTCTGATAGAATCCACCAAATCTGTTTCCTGGTGAATTATCATAGATAGGTTTTGTTGGATCAAATCGTATTGCTCCTCCAAGTGCCCCTGCTTCATCAACACTATTTTTGTCAGTAACAATCCCTTTTGCATTTAAATCAATTCTCAAATGGTTGTCCAACATCGTTGGAGTCATTTTAATAGAGTAGCTAAATCTTTCGAAGTCGTTTGTTTTGACGATCCCTTCTGCGCGAGTATACCCAAGAGAAGCCCGAAATGGAATTTTTCCATATAAATTAGCTCGAGCACTAAAGTTGTGATCAGTAGTAATTGAAGTACGTTGAATAGCATCCTGCCAGTTGGTGTTTGAAAGAAGTCGACCTTCAACTGCTTCTGTTGCTAAATCATCAGTAGCTTCTGTTGTAGGATCATCAATCCCGAGCAGGTTTGTCTGCGTTGGGTAGTATTGCTGGATAAATCTTGTAAATTCATTACCGTTCATCAAGTCAATCTGTTTATCGACCTTACCTGCAGTCACATATGCTGAATAGTTAAATTTCGGAGCACCAGAAGTACCTCGTTTAGAAGTAATGATAATGACACCATTCGATGCCCGTGAACCATATATAGCGGATGCAGAAGCGTCCTTTAGTATTGTTATACTTTCAATATCGTTCGGGTTTATCAAAGAAAAAGGGTTGCTTACTCCCGCCGGGTTCGCCTGATCAATTGGAACTCCGTCAATAACAATTAAAGGAGTATTGTTTGCAGTCAAAGATGCACCACCACGAATCCTTATGTTCGGAGCCGCATCCGGCTGTCCACCGCTACTAGTAATTCTTACTCCAGCAGCTTTACCGGTCAACAGCTGATCCACTGAGACAATTGCACCGCGATTGAATTCACTCTCAGTAACAGTGGTAATTGATCCAGTAACATCTCTTCTTCGAACAGTACCGTATCCGACCTGAACGACTACTTCCTCCAGTTGATTTGCATCTTCTTCGAGGCTGACCGTTACGGTGGCCTGACCTGTATAAACGACAGTGGCGTCCTGATAACCTACATAGGAAAATACCAAGACCGCGCCAGAACTTAAACCTGAAATTGTGAATTTACCGTCGAAATCCGTAGACACGCCGGTTGTGCTGCCCTGCACGACTACGTTTACCCCAGGCAGCGGCTGTCCGGAACTTGTTTCCGTGACAGTTCCGCTCAGAGTACCTTGTGCAAGTACGCTAAGAGGAAGTAATAGCAATAAAAATAACAACTTTTTGTAAATTGTTCTCATACATTTTGATTAGGTTAGTTGAAAATTCTGCGCTTATACAATACTTCGAATGTTAAAAATAACTAAAATACCTTACCTCAAACGTTAACGTGTTTTATTTAGGTCTCGAAAACGTTTTCGTGTTGACAACTTTACAGTTATATTAGAAAAAGTACAGGTTTAATTCGGATTATCGAATATAGTTTGCTTTATTTCGTAAAAATTTATTTCATGAAGAGAAAGGTCACTTTGAAGCAAATTGCAAAAGAACTGGATGTGTCTATTTCCACAGTTTCAAAATCGCTGCGGAACAGCCCAGAAATTAGTGAAGACACCCGCCAAAAAGTTCAGGCATTTGCAAAGTTATATAACTACAAACCTAATAATATTGCCCTTAGCCTCAAAAACCGGAAAACCAAAACAATTGCTATAATCATCCCTGAAATTGTACATCATTTTTTTGCAACGGTGATAAGCGGAATCGAACAAGTAGCAAACGAACATGGCTATAATGTTATCGTATGTCTGTCTAACGAATCATTTGATAAGGAAGTGATCAATATGGAAATGCTCGCCAACGGCAGTATCGACGGATTCATAATGTCACTTTCAAAGGAAACGCAGTTTAAAGCTGATTTTCATCACATTGCTGAAGTAATTAGCCAAGGAATGCCAGTGGTAATGTTTGACCGTGTAACAAACGACATTCTTTGCGATAAAGTAATAATTGACGATAAAGCTGCGGCATATGATGCCGTTCAAAGCCTTATCAGTCAGGGAAAAAGGAAAATTGCGCTGGTAACGACTGTGGATTATGTAAGTGTCGGTAAGCTTCGAACCGATGGCTACACAAAAGCTCTTCTCGACAACGATATACCATTTGATGAAAATCTGATAATCAAAATTGAAGACATAGATAATTCGGCCCAGCAAATCAGCTCCTTAATAGAACAACACGCCATTGACGCTGTCTTTGCAGTGAATGAGCTGTTTGCGGTCATTAGCGTTAAAACTGCCCACAAATTGGGTGTAAAGATTCCGGAAGAAATGTCCGTTATTGCGTTTACTGATGGTATAATCTCGAAATATTCATCCCCAACTATCACGACAGTTAGCCAGGATGGAATCAAAATGGGCCGAAGAGCGGCTAAAATGCTGATCGACAGAATCGAATCTGAAGACGAAGAAGAAGAACATTATAAAACCGAGGTCATCGAGACTCACCTGATCGCACGTGAAACCACTATTTCTTAATTTGTGACTTTTGTTTTAAAAAAATTATATATTTGCCTGCATTATCAAAGCTTATACTTACTTCGAAAATAACTAAGTTTTGATAAGCCACGCGCTTATCGTTAATTTCTAAATTACGATAATGGAAAAGCGTAAGTTAGGTTTCTGGGAAATCTGGAACATGAGTTTCGGATTTTTGGGAATCCAGTTTGGTTTTGCACTTCAGAATGCAAATACTTCACGAATTTTTGACACTTTAGGAGCAGACGTCGATAAAATCGGACTTTACTGGCTCGCCGCTCCCTTAACAGGACTTATCGTTCAGCCAATTGTAGGCTATTTCTCTGACCGCACCTGGACAAGGCTCGGCCGAAGAAGACCTTATTTTTTAGTTGGCGCCATATTATCAGCGATCGCATTGTTTATTATGCCCAATTCGCCAACGTTATGGATTGCTATTGGAACGTTGTGGATAATGGACTCATCTATCAACATTTCAATGGAGCCTTTCCGCGCCTTTGTTGGTGACAACCTTCCTGAACGACAGCGTACACTTGGATTCGCAATGCAGAGTTTCTTTATTGGAATTGGTGCAGTCGTTGGGTCGGCGCTTCCATATGTATTCACAAATTGGTTTGGAATAGATAATACCGCGGCCGAAGGAATTATTCCGCCGTCGGTGAAGTGGTCATTTTATGTTGGTGGAGTCGTTTTTCTGCTCGCCGTCCTGTGGACGGTTTTTAATTCAAAAGAATATTCGCCCGAAGAACTAGAAGCATTTGAAGCTTCAAAAAAAGCTGCTTTAAAAAGTTCACCCAACGATGCCACCGGCGTTTCTATCAAAAAGCAAACACTTATCGGCTTAGTCCTTCTTGCAATTGGTGTCTTATCTACCATTTATGTGATGGAAATCAATACGCACGGCGAAGGAAATGAACACAAGGAACTCTATATATTGTCAATCGGCCTTTTAGTCGTGGGATTCTTATTCACCTTGGTATCAATGCTTCGTAAGCAAAACATCAGCAACGGCTTCACCGTAATCATTACAGATATGCTGAACATGCCGAAGACAATGAAACAATTGGCATACGTTCAATTTTTCTCATGGTTTGCCCTTTTTGCTATGTGGATTTACACAACTAAAGCTGTTACAGGCCACGTTTACGGCACCAATGATACAACATCAAAACTTTACAACGATGCCGCCGACTGGGTTTCGGTGATGTTTACTGTTTATAATGGTGTTGCTGCAGCCGTAGCTTTTTTGCTGCCTGTTCTTGCGAAAAGAACCAGCAATAAGTTTACGCACATGCTCGCACTTTGCGCAGGTGGACTCGGATTAATTTCGATCTACTTCCTGTCTGATAAAATTGGACTTTTGATGGCGATGGTTGGAGTCGGAATCGCGTGGGCAAGTATTTTGTCAATTCCATATGCGATGCTCTCAGGATCATTGCCTTCCAACAAAATGGGATATTATATGGGCGTTTTCAACTTCTTTATAGTTATTCCACAGATTGTTGCAGGAACTATCCTCGGATTTTTAGTAAAAGAATATTTCAACAGTGAACCTGTTTATGCATTGATCGTTGGAGGCTGCTCGATGATACTTGCCGGCTTGCTGACGTTAGCAGTTTCGACCAATAAAAAGATAGATATTAATGAATAGGAAAGGTTTCATATTTGACCTTGATGGGGTAATTGTCGATACAGCCAGGTATCATTTTCTTGCATGGCAAAAGATCTCGGATGAACTCGGAATAGAATTCACTCCAGAACATAACGAAAAATTAAAAGGAGTCAGCCGCGTGCGCTCGCTCGACATCATACTGGAATTAGGTAATGTGAATGTGAGCCAGGATGATAAAAATATTTGGCTTCACAAAAAAAACGAAGATTACCTCGCATACATCGAAAATATGGATGCCGGTGAAATTCTCGATGGTGTTGAAAATGTCCTTAAATATTTAAAAGACCGCGGTCAGATGATCGCACTCGGTTCGGCAAGTAAGAATGCGCGGCCGATTTTAGAAAAAACCGGAATCATCAATCTCTTTGATGCAATTGTAGATGGAAATGATGTCACCAATGCTAAACCCGATCCCGAAGTTTTTCTTCAGGCAGCTAAATTGCTGGGAGTTGAACCGCAAAATGCAATTGTATTTGAAGACTCAGTCGCCGGTATTCAGGCAGCAAACATAGCGGGAATGACAAGTATCGGAATTGGAGAAGCATCTGTTTTAAAAGAAGCCCAATTCATCTTTCCCGATTTTACACACATAGATCCTTCTTTTTTTGAGACACTTCTTAAAAAATGAAAATGATAAAGCCACGGCTTTAAAATGATATTGATACAATTATAATTTACACGAATGAATCAGGATTATATAAAACCAGATAACTGGTCAATCATAGAGGAAGGATTTGATGCCGAAAGAGTAAAGTCGTCAGAAAGCCTTTTCAGCATCGGAAACGGCGCAATGGGACAACGGGCGAACTTTGAAGAATCTTATAGCGGACATACGTTTCAGGGAAGCTATATCGCAGGCATCTATTATCCTGACAAGACAAAAGTTGGCTGGTGGAAAAATGGCTATCCGGAATACTTCGCAAAAGTACTCAACGCACCAAACTGGATTGGTATTGACATCGAGATCAACGGCGAGAACTTCGACCTTAACACGTGTATAAAAGTCGAAAATTTCAAACGCGAACTCAACATGAAGGAAGGCTGGTATAACAGGTCTTTTACAGCAACCTTACAAACTGGAACAGAAGTTTCAGTAAATGTTCGTCGCTTCCTGTCGCTGAACCTTGATGAAGCCGGTTTTATTAATTATGAGATCACACCACTGAATAAAAATGCAGTAATAATCTACAAACCATACATTGACGCCGGAGTTCACAATGAAGACGCGAACTGGGAAGAGAAATTCTGGGAACCTCTTGAAGTGCATCATGATCAGAATAATGCTTTTGTAACAGCGCGTACATTTAAAACGCATTTCAGGGTTACGACCTACATGTCAAACAGCATTTTTCTGAATGGGAACGATCTGAATGTGACGCCTGAAAATGTTGATGCATCCGCTGACCGAATTGCTTTCACATATTCAACTGAAGTTGCTCAAGGCGAAACATCCTCGATCAGAAAAATTGGGGGTTACACCGTTTCTTTGAATCACGACGAAAGCAGACTCATGTTCGCTGCAAAAAATATCATTGAATCAGCGCGTTCTACAGGCTACGAAGCTCTTCTTGCTGATCAGGCAAAAGCCTGGGCAGAAATCTGGGAGATGTCAGACATTACAATTGACGGTGATATAAAAGCACAACAGGGAATTCGTTTCAACATATTCCAGCTTAACCAAACTTACTTAGGAAAAGACTCCCGACTAAATATCGGCCCAAAAGGTTTTACCGGCGAGAAATACGGCGGCTCAACTTATTGGGATACCGAAGCTTATTGCATCCCATTTTACATGGCGACCAAAGACCAGCATGTTGCTAGAAACCTACTGACATACCGTTACAATCACCTCGATAAAGCGATCGAAAACGCTGCAAAGCTCGGATTTACTAACGGTGCGGCTTTGTATCCAATGGTGACTATGAACGGCGAGGAATGCCACAACGAATGGGAAATCACATTTGAAGAAATTCACCGTAACGGCGCTATCGCTTTTGCAATCTTCAACTACCATAGATTTACCGGCGACTACAGTTATATTCCTGAAAAAGGGCTTGAAGTGCTAATCGCAATTGCGCGTTTCTGGCATCAACGTGCTACATTTTCGACGCTGAAAGATCAATACGTAATTCTTGGCGTTACAGGCCCGAATGAATACGAGAACAACGTTAACAACAACTTCTACACGAACTATCTCGCAAAATGGTGCATCAACTATGCGCTTGAGCAGATAGAAAAGGTGAAGAAAGAATATATTTCAGATTACGACAGGATCATGTCTAAGACAAATCTGCACGATTTCGAACGATCGCAATGGAGGAAAGTTGCAGACAAAATGTACTTCCCATATTCAGAAGAACACGATGTTTACCTTCAGCAGGACGGCTTCCTCGATAAAGAGCTTGTAAAAGTTCATGACCTTGATCAATCACAACGTCCAATCAATCAAAAATGGTCATGGGACCGAATCCTTCGTTCACCATATATTAAACAAGCCGATGTACTTCAGGGCTTTTACTTCTTTGAAGATCATTTTTCACCTGAAGAACTTGAACGTCATTTTGATTTTTATGAGCCTTATACCGTTCATGAATCTTCGCTTTCACCTTGTGTGCACTCGATCCAGGCTGCGGTTTTAGGCAAAATGGATATGGCTTACACGTTTTATCTGCGAACAAGCCGACTCGATCTAGACGATTACAACAAAGAAGTTGAAGAAGGTTGCCACATCACATCGATGGCAGGAACATGGATGAGTATTGTTGAAGGCTTCGGCGGAATGCGGGTCAAAAATGACAAGCTTCATTTCGAACCACGTATACCTGAACAATGGCAAGGCTATTCCTTTAAGATAAATTTCCGAAATCAGATTTTAAAAGTGTCTGTCCATCCAAATGAAACCAAATTTTCACTTGAAGGTGGAAACGATGGCACCGAGCAAGCGCACATCGAGGTCTTCGTCAACGGAAAATCATTCACAGTTGAACCCGATAGCCTGATTACAGTATAAATCTAAGCCGTTAGAGATTAATCCTCTTTAACGGCTTTTTCAATTCTTCTATATGAAAAAGTTATTGCTATTAATTCTGCTGATTTCCGCAGCGGCTAGCGCACAGATCCAGCGTGTCGAGCCGCCATTTTGGTTCGCAGGAATGAAAAATTCGGAAGTTCAGATTCTTTTCTACGG
>DASWND010000164.1:0-1783 GCA_036399435.1 Flavobacterium sp. | reverse complement strand
CATGGTGATCATGGTCAAGGGACATACCGACAACCGCGGAAGCGACCAGTACAACATGAACCTCTCTGACCGCAGGGCACGCTCGGCGGTACAGTACGTGATCTCAAAAGGCATCGAAAAGTCCCGCATCTCAGGCAAAGGTTACGGCGAGAGCGAACTTAAGGTTGCCTGCGGGGAGACATGCACCGAGGAGCAGCACGCACAGAACAGGAGGAACGAGTTTCTGATCGTAAAGGAATAACTCAGATATCAATTATGAAAAAGGCAGCCAGATGGCTGCCTTTTTTTATGCTTCATATTGTTCATTATCATCATCCTTGTCGACAGCATCCTTGTAGTCGGGGTATAAAAATTTGTTATATGGAAATCGGCTGATGTGAATATGCCTCACCGCCTCGTATACACGTTCGCGAAATTCTTCAAAGTTTTCTTTGCTAATAGCCGAAATAAAAATTGCATTCTCTGCTCCAACGTCGCTCATCCAGGTGGCTTTCCACTCTTCAAGAGTGTTGTGCCGCTTAGTTTTTTCGGTTATTAAATCATCGTCTTCAATGGTCAAATGTTTATAGGCATCGATCTTATTAAAAACCATAATCACTGGCTTATCGTTGCTTTTTATGTCGGCTAAAGTTTGATTAACTGATGCAATGTGTTCTTCGAAATCGGGATGTGAAATATCAACAACATGCAACAGAAGATCGGCTTCGCGAACTTCGTCCAATGTGCTTTTGAAGGAGTCCACAAGCTGTGTAGGCAGCTTGCGAATGAATCCAACAGTATCCGACAATAAAAACGGCAGGTTTTTAATCACGACTTTCCGAACAGTAGTATCCAAGGTGGCAAAAAGCTTATTTTCAACAAAGACATCACTTTTGCTGATCACGTTCATCAGGGTCGACTTCCCCACATTCGTATAACCAACCAGTGCCACTCGTACCATTGTACCGCGATTGCCACGTTGCACCGACATTTGCTTGTCAATGACCTTAATTTTATCTTTTAATAAGGCGATTCTGTCGCGCACAATCCGCCTGTCGGTTTCAATTTCGGTTTCACCCGGCCCACGCATTCCGATACCGCCTTTTTGACGCTCTAGGTGTGTCCACATTCCAGCAAGACGGGGAAGTAGATATTGGCATTGTGCCAGCTCCACCTGGGTTCGGGCATAAGAAGTTTCAGCACGTTGAGCAAAAATATCAAGTATTAAATTGGTTCTGTCCAAGACCTTACAATCTAAAATTTTGGTGATGTTTTTTTGCTGTGATGGCGATAACTCATCATCAAAAACTACAGTCTGAATATCATGTTCTTTAATAAATAGCCTGATTTCTTCAATTTTTCCTGTTCCAACAAACGTCTTTGGATTCGGTTTTTCCATCTTTTGCGAAAAGCGTTTGATGACTTCGCCGCCGGCTGTGAAAATAAGAAACTCTAATTCATCAAGGTATTCGGTAAGCTTATCTTCGGGTTGATTTTGAGTCACAATCCCCACCATTATGCTTCTCTCAAACGTTCTAATTTCCTTTTCTATCATCTTAAAATTTTTTAATCAAATTTAAACATTAAAACTTTATTTTCAATTGTTTGCTGCCACATTACCTTCGCATGCATACCTTATTGCTCGGCCTAGTTAAAATAGTAATATTTCCTATTTTTCTGATAATTTTTGTTAAATTTGGGGTTCTTTAAAAACTACAACTTATCATTCAACAATTTAATTTTCAGTCTATGAAAAACTTTACATTAATGATTCTGCTGTTACTTAGCTCTCTTTCAGGCTTTT
>DASWND010000163.1:0-40884 GCA_036399435.1 Flavobacterium sp. | reverse complement strand
ATACATATACCAGTTATTGATCTCATGAAAAACACCAACAGGCTCGACAGAACGTGTTGCTGCGGTTTCTGCTTCCAAAGCCTGATAGTTTATCACGAGCTGCGTTTGTGAAGCAACAGCTTTTAGGATCAATGCAAGGGCGTTTGGAGCATTTTTATTAAAGAGGATATTCGTGTTTTTTACCAATACATTCGACTCAAGACCCGAAACCCAATCCTTATCGTCGCTGCGCAACACTGCTTTTAATTTGTAAATCGCCGAAGCATGGTGTTTTCCCAGCTCATTATCTGAAAATCCCTGCATCAGTTTGCGGCAATAAAACTTTCCGCTTCTTCGCGCGTAAACATTACAGGAGGCAGCCGATATCCTTCCACGAGCGAATATCCAACACCTGCTTCGCTGTAAATTGGCACGCCCGCAACCTCCAAAGTTCGGATGTCGCGATAAATTGTCCGTAGGCTCACGTCAAACCGCTTCGACAGTTCCTGAGCCTTTACAATCTTTTTCGACTGCAACTGTATCAGTATCGCAACGATGCGGTCGAATCTGTTTGAAGTGTTGTCTTCCATTTTATAAAGAAAAGAAAAAGCCACCAATGCACGAATAATTTGCGTTCGTGTATTGATTGCTTCTAATTATCCGTCGGTAATCAGTGAATCAGTGGCTCAAAATTCTGGATTTAATAAAATTAGCCACGAATACACGAATAAAATCTTCTTAATTCGTGTATTCGTGGCTATTATGCGCTAATCTACGCAATCAGTGACCAAAGAAACCCTAATCATTCAACTTCAAAACAGCCATAAAAGCTTCCTGCGGAATCTCAACATTTCCAACCTGTCTCATTCGCTTCTTACCTTTTTTCTGTTTCTCAAGCAGCTTTCTTTTACGTGAAATATCTCCACCGTAACATTTTGCAGTAACGTCCTTCCGAAGTGCTTTGATCGTTTCACGCGAAATAACCTTCACGCCAATTGCCGCCTGAATCGGAATATCAAATTGTTGCCTCGGAATCAGTTCTTTCAGCTTCTCACACATCTTTTTACCGATATGATAAGCGTTGTCAACATGAATCAATGACGAAAGCGCATCAACGATTTGGCCGTTCAATAAAATATCAACTTTAACAAGATTCGACGTTCTCATTCCAATAGGCGAGTAGTCGAACGATGCATACCCTTTTGAAACGGTTTTCAGCCTGTCGTAAAAGTCAAAGACGATCTCAGCCAATGGCATGTCAAAAGTCAGTTCGACTCTTTCAGTCGTCAGATATGTTTGGTTAGTGATCAAACCACGTTTTTCAATACACAGCGACATTACGTTTCCAACGAAGTCAGATTTAGTAATTATCGTGGCTTTAATATAAGGTTCTTCAACGTGGTCAAGTCTGGATGGCTCCGGCAAATCTGAAGGATTGTTGACAATTTGTCCAACTTCAGGATCTTTCTTGGTATAAGCCAGATACGAAACGTTAGGAACCGTAGTAATAACCGTCATATTGAACTCGCGCTCTAATCTTTCCTGAATGATCTCCATGTGAAGCATTCCTAAAAATCCACATCGGAAACCAAATCCCAGCGCAGCCGAACTTTCCGGTAAAAACACCAGCGACGCATCGTTCAGCTGAAGTTTCTCCATCGAGTTTCTCAGCTCTTCGTAATCTTCAGTATCAACGGGGTAGATTCCCGCGAAAACCATCGGTTTTACATCCTCAAAACCCGTGATCATATTTGTAGTCGGTGTCTTTGCATCTGTCAATGTATCACCGACTTTAACTTCCTTCGCCTCTTTTATCCCCGAAATCAGATATCCAACATCACCTGTCGAAATCACTTGTTTCGGAACCTGATTTAGCTTCAATGTACCTACTTCATCCGCGAAATATTCATTTCCGGTCGCCATGAATTTGATTTTCTGGCCTTTTTTGATCTCGCCGTTCTTAACGCGGAAAATTACTTCAATTCCTCGAAACGGGTTGTAAACCGAATCAAAGATCAAAGCCTGTAATGGCTCGTCCTTACTTCCTTTCGGCGGCGGAATCCGCTCAATAATTGCTGCCAATATATTTTCAACGCCAAATCCGGTTTTACCCGATGCGTGAATGATGTCTTCAAGTTTACAACCTAAAAGATCAACAATGTCGTCGCTGACTTCCTCCGGATTTGCACTCGGCAGGTCGACTTTATTTAAAACCGGAATGATTTCCAGATCGTTTTCCAAAGCCAGATATAAATTCGAAATTGTCTGTGCCTGAATGCTTTGCGCCGCGTCGACAATTAAAAGTGCACCTTCGCAAGCGGCAATCGATCGTGAAACTTCATACGAAAAGTCGACGTGGCCCGGCGTATCAATGAGGTTTAAAATATATTGTTCACCTTTAAAAGTATACTCCATCTGAATCGCGTGGCTCTTGATCGTAATGCCGCGTTCGCGTTCAAGATCCATGTTATCAAGCAGTTGCGCCTTTTCCTCGCGCGCTGTCACCGATCCGGTAGCTCCTAAAAGCCTGTCGGCAAGCGTACTTTTCCCGTGATCAATATGTGCAATAATGCAAAAATTCCGTATATTCTTCATGTTCGTTCTTTCAATTTTTGGGCGTGCCCTAAGGGTCAGGCTTTCCGCTGCAACATTAAAATTGCAATAGACTTTAGCGTAAGGATCAATTCTCGGTGTCGCAATTTCAATGGTTTCCGCTGCAATCCTTCACGCAAGGCCATAGAGGTGAATAATCCGCAAATATATGATAATTGTGAGTGAGATTCATAAAAACCGCTGTAGATGAACATCCAAAGCAACTTTTTCCTCGAAAACTTTAATTAGCAAATTTTAACAAGTATGTTTGCACGGTAACTAATAACCAATCAAGCACTAATGAAAAAATTACTTGTACTATCAATGGTTTTGTTTTCGGCAATGATGTCGGCACAAGACATGAAGCTAACAAAGGATCTTAAATTCCTAAAAGATGAAAAAGTCGTCAATGTAGAATTCGACTACAGCAAACTTAAGTTGTTGAAAGAAAATCTCACCGAAGCTGAATATGTTGAAAACAGAGCAAAGGACCTTAACGAGAAAAACAAGAGCGTTGGTGACATCTGGAAGAAAAAATGGATGTCGAGTAAGGATATGATCTGGAACCCAAAATTTCTGGAACTTATTAATGTAGTATTGTCTAAAGAGAAAAAAGACCTTACATTTCAGGAAGGACAAACATCAGCAAAATATACGCTTATCGTTGAAGTTGTTTGGATTTACCCGGGTTGGGACGCAGCAGTAATGAAGCAGCCCGCGAAAGTAACTACAAATTTGAAGTTTGTAGAAACCGCAAACCGATCTAACGTTGTTGCAGAAATTTTCAGCGAACACGCACCAGGCGACCAATGGGGCAATAATTTCAGCAATGAAAGCCGCATCGGTGAAGGTTTTGCCAAAACAGGAAAGTCTCTCGCCAAAATGATATTAAAAGCGATCAAATAACAAAAACCCCGGTAAATCCGGGGTTTTTTATTTTATGACTTAACGGGCTTTTCTACATCCTTCATCTGCAGCAGGTGAGCCATATTCCGGATCAGGTTGTCATGCTTTTTCACGAATGGGTTGGTTTCATCCCAAACATATCCTGCAAGAACAGCACAAATCTTCTTTTTGACATCCGGATTTTCAGGCTGGTGAAAGAACAGCGTCTGAAGGTTGCCGGTATACCATTCTTTGACATACGTGGTAAATACTGCAATTCCCCGCTTCATGTACTGTGTAAATTCCGTTTCCCAATCAACTACATCGCCACCGGATCCTTTAATATAAAGTTTTGCCGCCAGCATTCCGGATTCTGTCGCAAAAGCTACTCCAGATGAAAAGACAGGGTCGAGAAACTCTGAGCTGTTGCCTGTCAATGCAAACCCATCGCCATACATTCTCTTTACAGAACGCGAATAATTTTCAAGCTTTACGGGTTCGAACAAAAACTCCACATTTCCAAAGCGCTTTATATAATATTCCGACAGCTGAATTGCATTCCTGAGTGCTTCTGTTTTGTTGTTGTCACCTGAAAGTGAATTTATAAAGTCAGTCGGACCGACAACACCTAAGCTCGTATTACCATTAGAAAATGGAATCACCCAAAGCCATACGTTTGTTTGAAGGACATCAAACGAAATTAAAGTTCCTTCTTCGCCTTCAGGACGGTTAATGTCTGTTACATGAGTGAATATAGATGAATGCGGATCGAGCTTCGACGGCGTATCCAGATCTAAAAGCCTTGGCAAAACCCTGCCGTAGCCGCTGGAGTCGATAATGAATTTTGCGTGGATTTCCTTCAGCACGCCATTTTTGTCCTTGATCGTCGTGACTGAATCCGATCCTTTAAATTCAACAGCAATTACTTCAGATTCAAATTCAAGATCAACACCCTTTCTGACTATTTCCTGTGCCATCACATTGTCAAAATCGGCCCTTGGCACCTGCCATGTCCAATCCCATCCTTCACCGAATTTATTGCTGAAATCAAATACGCAAATTTTCTCTCCGCTTATAAATCTGGCGCCTAATTTCTTTTCAAAATTCTGCGAATCAAGTGCTTCAAAAAGTCCCGCTTCGGCAAAATGATCCATAACCCGAGGAATTAAGCTCTCGCCAACGACAAGTCTTGGAAATATCGATTTCTCGACAACTTTTACTTTTACGTTGTTTTTGTGAAGGTAAGATGCTGAAACACACCCCGAAGGACCCGCGCCGATCACCAGCACATCTACCATTTCCTTTAACATATTATTAATAATTATTGATTAATATTGCCCGTTCAAATTAACTACAAATTATTTGAGTAGTGAAAACTAATTTGACCAGATCAAAAGTGATGAAGACTATCAGTTCATATTTAAGTCTTGACGAATTCGAGTCAATAGTTTTTGGTGACAGCAAAATCGAGGTAAGTCAGGAAGTGCTTCAACGGGTCGAAGAAAGCTATACTTTTTTAAAAAGCTTTTCCGAAAACAAAATTATTTACGGAGTCAATACCGGTTTTGGGCCAATGGCGCAATATCGGATCAAGGACAGTGACAGGATTCAGCTTCAGTTCAACCTTATAAGGAGCCATTCCTCAGGTACAGGACGGCCTTTGGATCCTATTTATGTCAAAGCAACAATTCTTGCGCGGCTGAATACACTTGCATTAGGATTTTCAGGTGTTCATCCTTCATTGATACATATAATGGCAGAGTTGATCAACCGTAACATAACGCCACTTATTTTTGAACACGGCGGAGTCGGCGCAAGCGGAGATCTTGTTCAGTTGGCACATCTTGCACTGGTTCTTATCGGTGAAGGCGAAGTGTTTTATAAAGGAGAAAGGCGCGATGCTGCAGAGGTTTTAGCTTTGGAAAATATAAAACCGCTTCAGGTTCAGATACGAGAAGGACTTGCCGTGATGAACGGTACGTCGGTGATGACAGGAATTGGAGTAGTGAACGTCCATTATGCAAAAAAACTGCTCGATTGGTCAATAAAATGCTCTTGCGCTATCAACGAAATTGTTCAGGCGTATGATGACCATATTTCGGCAGAGCTGAACGATACGAAGCGCCATGAAGGCCAGCGTGAAGTCGCTCATCGAATGAGAGAGTACCTTAAAGGAAGCGAGCTTGTTAGAAAACGAGAAGATCATCTTTACACAGGCGCGAATAACGAAGACGTTTTCAAGGAGAAAGTACAGGAATATTATTCATTGCGATGTGTTCCGCAAATCTTGGGTCCGGTCAGCGAAACTATTAATAATGCTTCGTCGATTTTAGAGGATGAATTTAATTCAGCAAACGATAATCCTATTATCGATGTAAAAAACCAGCATGTTTATCATGGTGGAAACTTTCATGGAGATTACATTTCACTTGAAATGGATAAACTGAAGATCGTAATAACTAAACTGACAATGCTTGCCGAGCGTCAACTGAATTACCTGCTGAATTCAAAGATCAACGAGCTCCTGCCGCCTTTTATTAATCTGGGCACACTTGGATTTAATTTTGGAATGCAGGGCGTACAATTCACTGCTACATCAACAACAGCAGAAAATCAGATGCTGTCAAATCCGATGTACGTACACAGCATTCCTAACAACAATGATAATCAGGATGTAGTCAGTATGGGTACAAACGCTGCTGTTATTACTGCGAAGGTCATTGAAAATGCATTTGAAGTGTTGAGTATTGAGGCCATAACAATTGTTCAGGCTATTGATGCGCTTGGCCAAAAAGATCAGATTTCGCCGGTAACACGCGAAATGTATGACGAAATCAGGGCAATCATTCCTGAATTCAAAAACGATCAGGTCATGTATCCGTTTGTGCAAAAGGTAAAGGATCACCTTAAAAATAAGTAGTCAACATATATCATAACTTAAAATCGGATTTATGAAAAAACAACTATTATTATTTCTCTTACTTATTCAATTTTCAAATGCCCAGGAACTTGCGCTGGTTCGCAAAGACGGCAGGTTCGGCTACATCGCCAAATCGGGAGAATTTGTAATCCAACCGAAATATAAGGAGGCAAAGAACTTTTCTGATGGCCTTGCAGCTGTAGAAGACAACGGCAAGTGGGGTTTTATTGACAAAAAAGGCGAATGGGCCATTCCGGCAACTTTTGATGACGCAAAGTATTTCGATAGCGGCATCTGCGTCGTAGCTAAAGACAAAAGCTGGTTTTACATCAATAAAAAAGGTGAGAAACTCTCGGCGCCAGTGAGCGATAAGGTTTATGATTTCGAAAATGGCATTGCGTTTATCAGAATTGATGACAAAGTCGGTTTTATGGATTCAAAGTTCAAAATCATTCTTGAACCCAAATACGAAATGATAAAACCATTCGAAAATGGGTACGCCCGCGTCAAGAACAACGACCGGTGGGGAATAATAGACCAAAACGGAAAAGTAGTTGTTGAGATCATTTATGATGAGGTCGGAACATATTTTAAAAATACTACCTGGGCAAAAAACGGGGAGACATTCGGTTTGGTAAACGACGGTAAATTTATTGCCATTGATGGAGTAGACAAAATCTGGGACTTTTACAAGAATGACCTGACGTATGCCCGAAAGAAAGACCGTGTAGGATTTATCAATCTTAAGGGAGAATGGGTTATTGAACCGAAATACGATAAAGCGCGGGCTTTTTCAAATAATCTCGCTCCGGTTGCTGTTGGAAAAAAATGGGGCTACATTAATACCAAAGGCTCGTTTGTGATAGATCCTGTTTATGAAGATGCGGAAATTTTTGCTGACGGCCTTGCACCAGTAAAAGAAAAGAACTGGGGTTTTATAAATGAAAGCGGGAAAGTTGTCATTCCAACACAATACGGAATAACAGCAGGTGGCGTATTAGCGATGTTTAAAGATGATCAAAAAGGTTTCATCAACGGAATAGCACGAGTTAAGAACGACAAGCGCTGGGGCTTTATTACTAAAGAAGGTCAGGTTTTAGGGCAGCAATGGTACGAAAACGCTGAATTATTTAACTAAACGCAAAATAATTTATGAAGTGTGCGCTGGTGACCGGAGGTTCAAGAGGAATAGGTAGGGCAATTTGTCAAAAATTAGCTGCCGATACAAAATATCATATTATAATAAATTATCAGTCTAATAGATCTGCTGCAGAAGAAACCCTTAGGCTTGTGACAGAAGCAGGTGCAACAGGCGAAATATTACAATTTGACGTAAGCAATTTCGACGTCGTGAAGACAACGCTAACCGAGTGGCAGGATGCGAACCCGAATGCTATTGTAGAGGTTATTGTGAATAACGCAGGTATAACCAAAGATGGTTTGTTTATGTGGATGACGCACGAGGACTGGTCTAATGTCGTAAATACAAGCCTCGGTGGATTTTTTAATGTAACCAACTTCTTTATCCAGAAGATGCTGCGCAACAAATATGGACGAATTGTGAATATGGTCTCTGTTTCAGGCGTAAAGGGAACACCCGGACAAACGAATTATTCTGCTGCAAAAGGTGCTGTTGTCGCTGCAACTAAAGCACTCGCACAGGAAGTCGCAAAACGAAAAATAACTGTAAATGCTGTAGCTCCCGGGTTTATAAAGACAGATATGACCGGAGAGCTTGATGAACAGGAATTGGTAAAACTAGTGCCGATAAACCGATTTGGAGAAGCAGAAGAAGTTGCTGATCTTGTGAGCTTTCTTGTTTCACCAAAAGCAAGTTACATCACAGGTGAGGTTATAAATATTAATGGAGGAATATATTCGTAATATCAATGAACAGAAGAGTTGTCATCACGGGAATGGGAATATATTCCTGCATAGGAACTTCTTTGGATGAGGTAAAGGAATCTTTGTACAACGGAACCTCCGGGATTGGCTTGGATGCTGAACGTAAAGAGTTCGGCTTCAGGTCGGCACTCACGGGAATTGTACCAAAGCCCAACCTCAAGGAGCAACTTAACAGAAGGCAGCGCATAAGCATTGGCGAAGAAACCGAATATGCCTATATGGCAACAATCGAAGCGCTTGCAAATGCTAAAATCGACGATGCATTCTTTGACAGTCGGGAAGTAGGAATAATGTATGGAAACGACAGTGTATCTAAAGCCATTATTGAAGCTACTGATATCATTCGGGATAAAAAAGATACTGCGCTAATCGGTTCTGGAGCTATTTTTAAATCGATGAATTCGACAGTGACCATGAATCTGTCAACAATATTTAGATTGCGCGGCATCAACTTAACCGTCAGCGCTGCTTGTGCCAGCGGCTCACATTCAATTGGCCTGGCGTACTTCTTAATTAAAAGTGGATTTCAGGATATCATTATTTGTGGAGGCGCACAAGAGATCAACAAATATGCAATGAGCAGCTTTGATGGTCTCGGAGTATTTTCACAGCGGGAACATGACCCTGCAAAAGCATCGCGGCCTTTTGATGCGGCGCGCGACGGACTTGTGCCAAGCGGTGGAGGCGCTACATTGATACTTGAAAGTTATGAATCTGCGATTGCCAGAGGTGCTACAATAGTGGCAGAACTTGGAGGTTATGGCTTCTCATCCAATGGCGGACATATTTCAACACCAAACGTTGAAGGCCCGTCAACAGCAATGCAACGAGCACTTGTGGATGCTAATGTTACTTCAGGTCAAATCGATTACATCAACGCACACGGAACGTCGACTCCGCTTGGCGACGCCAATGAAGCCATGGCTATTTATAATGTTTTCGGAGAAAATAGTCCGCATACCAGCTCAACAAAATCAATGACCGGACACGAATGTTGGATGGCGGGAGCAAGCGAGGTCATCTATTCGATCTTGATGATGCAGCATTCTTTTGTTGCGCCAAATATAAATTTAACTACCGCTGATGCTGAATCCGCGAAATTAAATTTAGTTAAAACAACGTTAAATAAAAAAATTGACATATTTTTGTCAAATTCCTTCGGATTTGGCGGAACAAACTCGGCACTGGTTGTCAAAAAGTTTAATGAATGATGATGAACAAAGAAGAAATAATTGAAAGAATCAACAGCTTTCTGGTTGAAGAATTCGAGGTAGATGCGAGTGACATTCAGCCACAGGCAAACTTAAAAGATACACTTGGCCTAGATAGCCTAGATTATGTTGATCTGGTAGTTTCTATCGAAGCAAATTTTGGGGTAAAGCTTGTAGAAGTTGATTTTGTAGGGGTTTCAACCTTTGAAAACTTCTATGATGTGATCGACAACAAATTGCAAGTTCTTAAATAGTATCATGAGCCAATGGGACGGAAAATCCAGAGGCACCGTTCTCGGTTATAGAATTTTTGTCTTTTTAATTAGAAAGTTAGGGATTAGGTCAGCATATTTCCTATTATATTTTGTTGCTGGTTACTATTTTCTTTTTCTTCGTAAAAGCAACCGTGCGATCTTCTACTATTTCCATAAGCGTCTATCTTACTCGTCTTTGAAAGCCCGTAAATTGGTATTCCGAAGTTACTACACATTCGGAATGACAATTATTGACAAAGTATCAATCGGTGCAGGAATGCGCGATCGGTTCACTTATGAATTCGATGGAATCGATGTATTGGAGCGTCTTCTGGCGGAAAAAAGAGGCGGAATCTTAATTAGTGCGCACCTGGGTAATTTCGAAATCGCAGATCATTTTTTAGGCGAAATAGATGCCGGTTTTCAAATAAGTCTCGTAACTACAGATCTCGAGCATACCGCAATCAAAGAATATATCGAAAGTATAACCACAAAACCGCCTGTAAAGTTTATTGTGATCCAGGATGACATGTCGCATATTTTTGATATCAACAATGCGTTGGCTAACAATGAATTGGTTTGCTTTACCGGTGATCGATATTTTGAAGGTTCAAAATCATTATCCGCAAACATATTAGGGGCCGAAGCTAAATTTCCTGCAGGTCCGTTCCTTATTGCTTCTAGGCTGAAAGTGCCGGTAGTATTTGTTTATGTGATGAAGGAACCGAAACTGCATTACCACCTTTATGCGAGGGAAGCGCGAGTAAAGCAACGTGATGAAAAAGCACTTTTAGAAGAATATATTTCCAGCGTGGAGGAAATGATTAAAGATTATCCGCTGCAGTGGTTCAATTATTTTGACTTTTGGAAAAATTCTGCCTGAAAAAATGGAACATTTCGATACAATTGTAGTAGGTTCTGGTGTTGGCGGGCTTGCGGCTGCAATTTGTTTAGCTAAAGCCGGGCAAAAGGTACTGGTGCTGGAACAACACGACGTTCCCGGCGGCTGGAGCCACAGCTTTACCTTGAATGGGCATCGTTTTAGCCCCGGCGTCCATTATATTGGACTCTTGGAAGAGGGTGAAACAACTAACAATTTATATCGTGGACTCGGGATTGCGAATGATCTTGTATTTTTCAGGCTAAATACGCTTGCATACGAACATTGCTACATCGGCGACAGTTTGTTTGACTTTCCAAGCGGTGTCGGTAATCTAACACAGTCTCTTATCGATCAATTCCCTGATGAGGAAAAAAATATCAAAAAATATCTGACGCTTGTTCAGGATGTCTGCCTCGAACTTCAACTGATGCCTAAATTAAAAGGTTGGTGGCAAAAGCTAACGGTGCCTTTTCGTACGAAGAACTTTGGAAAATACGCGCTGTTTTCACTAAAGCGCGTTATTGGCTGGCACATAAAAGATGCAAAACTTCGTGCTATACTGAATATCCAGTGTGGTGATCACGGCCTTCCACCTGCACGAGCTTGCTTTCCGGTACATTGCTCAATCATGAATCACTATTTTGGAGGTGGTTATTACCCAATGGGCGGAGGCGGCGGGCTGGTAAAAGCGATGACCAACGCGGTCAAAAGAAACGGAGGCGAAATCCGAACAAGGCAATCGGTTGCAAAAATACTTATCACAAACGGAAAAGCCACAGGTGTTACACTAAAAGATGGCACAACCATTTTAGCCAACACCATAGTTTCCAATGCAGATCCGGGCATCACATATCAACAGCTTATTGGCGAAGAACACCTAAGTAAACGGTTGCTGAAAAAATTGTCAAAAACAACATATTCAGTCACTTCCCTGATTCTTTTCCTAACTGTTGAAATTGATGTAACTCTTTATGGCATGGATTCAGGCAATATCTGGATGCAAAAATCAGAAGATATTGATCGGCATTTTGATGAGTTGACAAATGACGACATTTCTGCAGGTCATTCCTTTCCTTCCGTTTTTATCAGCTGCACTACGATGAAAGACCCTGTGAGCTTCAACGGAAAGTATCACAATTTTGAAATCCTGACTTATGTAGACTATAAGCAGATGGCCGAATTTAATGATCTTGAAGATTATCACAGCGCAGCATATACTTCTTTCAAGAAAAAAGTGATCAATAAATTATTGAACAATCTTGACCAGTTTATTCCGGGCGTAAAACAACATGTTGTTCAGGCTGAACTCGGAACTCCTAAAACCAATCAATTCTATACAAACTCGACAAATGGTAATGTATACGGAACTGAAAAGGTCTTACGGCAAGTTGGTCCTTTTGCATTCAAGATCAAATCAGAGATAAGCGGATTATTTCTTTGTGGCGCTAGTACCTTATCACACGGCGTTAGCGGCGCGACGAATTCAGGAGTTGCAGCAGCTGCATCGATTCTTGGGTGTTCCGAAATGGATCTGCTCGCAATTAAAGACGACCAGGTTCTGCGTATTTATGATGCCGAAAATCCTGCAACTTGGCCTGAATGGGTACACGTTAAAAGATCTGACAAGAAAAGAACCTCAAAAACTTTAATATAAATTGGCGTCAGTAAAAAACATATTGGTTGTTTACTATAGCCAATCGGGCCAGCTCCGTGAAATAGCTGATCATTTGACAGCGCCATTGCTGAAATCAACCGAAGTAAATTTGGAATTTTATTGCATTGAACCTGATAAGCCATTTCCATTTCCGTGGACAAAGCAGTCATTTTTTGACGTATTTCCGGAAACATTCCGGCAAATTCCGGTTGCTTTGACAAAATCAACTGCCGAAGCTAAGAAATATGACCTCGTGTTATTATTCTACCAGGTTTGGTATCTTTCGCCATCGATTCCGATAAACTCGTTTCTTCAAAGTGAATTTGCAAAATCAATTTTATCTGAAACCCCGGTTGTTACTATAAGCGGGTCAAGAAACATGTGGATCATGGCGCAGGAAAAAGTAAAAGTATTGTTGAATGACAACAATGCAAAGCTGGTGGGCAACATTGCATTAACAGATCGAGCGCCGAATTTGATCAGCGTAATTACTATTGTTGATTGGATGTTCAGCGGACTAAAGAAAAAGTACCTGGGGATTTTTCCACTACCGGGCGTTGCGCAGGCTGATATTGTTGGCGCGTCACGTTTTGGAAATGTCATCCTGGAGGAGCTTCTTCTTGACAATTTAAATAATCTACAACCGAAGCTAGTTGCCAAGGGCGCAGTAAAAATTAGCTCTTATCTTGTGCGAGTTGATAAGACCGGGAATAAAATTTTTGCGAAATGGTCGAATCTGATTTTGAACAGGCCGTCCGCAAGAAAGAATTTACTGAAAGCCTTTTACGTGTATTTATTTCTTGCAATCTGGTTAGTGTCGCCAATTGTATATATCTTGCACCTTTTGCTTTACCCACTTAATTACCAAAAAATAAAAATTCAATCCCTCTACTATAAAGGCATCTAGCCGAATGAGATTATGTTTGACGTGTTCATTACTAAAGCTGGAAAATATCTACCAAATAAGGCGATTTCGAATGATGAAATGGAGTCATATTTAGGTGTAATTAATGATGTGGCTTCCAAAGCGCGGCGTATCGTACTGCGCAACAATAAAATAGAAAGCCGTTACTACGCAATCAATTCTGACGGAGAAAGTACGCATTCAAATGCAGAACTTACCAATAATGCCATTCAGCAACTTTTCGATGAGCGTTTTACGGCAAAAGATATGGAACTGCTATCATGTGGAACATCCACTCCGGATGTTTTTTTGCCATCACATGGTTCGATGGTACACGGACTTTTAAAAAATCATTCGGTCGAAATCAATTCTTCGACTGGAATTTGCTGCGCCGGCATGAACTCCTTAAAATTCGGATTCCTATCCGTTAAATCCGGAAATACTGGAAATGCAGTATGCACAGGAAGTGAAAAGGTATCAACCTGGATGCTTTCAAGCAAATACGAAAATGAAATTGAAAACCTGAAATCCCTGGAAGAACAACCTGTAATTGCTTTTAAAAAAGAATTTTTGCGATGGATGCTTTCTGATGGTGCAGGCGCTTTACTTCTTGAAAATAAACCCGCCGGAGACGTGTCGCTGAAGATAGAATGGATGGAGGCTTTCTCCTATGCTTTTGAGCTGGAGGCTTGCATGTATGCCGGTGGCGAGAAGCTTGCAGATGGCACGATAAAATCGTGGAGTGACTACGCTCCTGATGTCTGGGCGAAAGAATCAATATTCTCAATTAAGCAGGATGTAAAGCTGCTTGACGAACATATCTTAGAAAAAGGTGCTGCAAGTATGGCTGCGGCTTTAGCTAAAAATAATGTATCGGTAGACCAGATCGATTATTTCTTACCTCACGTTTCATCAAACTATTTTGTTGCTGGACTTAAGAAAACGTTGGAAGAAAAAAATATAAATGTTCCTGATGAAAAATGGTTCATGAACCTTTCAAGGGTGGGAAATGTAGGTTCAGCCTCGATCTATCTTGCTATAGAGGAATTAATGTCTTCGAAAAAGCTTTTAAAAGGACAGAAGATTCTTCTTTCTGTACCTGAAAGTGGCCGTTTTTCATTTGCTTATGCTTATCTAACCGTTCACTAATGATAGAAGGAAAAACGTTTGACAGCCATTTTGTAGAAAGTCTGATCCCACAAAAATTTCCGTTTGTGATGGTCAGCCAGCTTATAGATTACTCTGAAACTACATTAATATCGGGCTTTACTGTAAAAAGCGACAATATTTTTTTTCTTAACGGTTACCTTCAGGAAAGCGGCATGATCGAACATATGGCGCAGTCGGTGGCGCTTCACACGGGCTATCAATTTTATTTGAGGCAGGAAGTCGCTCCTGCAGGATATATTGGATCAATTAAAGATCTAAACATAGTTTCGCTACCCAAATTAAATGATGTTGTCGTCACAAGTGTAAACATTATACAGGAATTCGGCGGAATTACATTAGTATCAATTTCGACGAAATTAAATGGCGAAGAAATAGCTTCCGGCCAAATGAAAACAGTACTAGCGGTCTGATGCGTAAATTGATAGATATCCAAAGCTACCTTCCTCATCGTGCGCCAATGCTGATGGTTGATCATATTCTGGAGATAACAAAGGAGAATGTAGAAACTATTTTTCTCATTACGACAGACAACATTTTCGTTAGAAACCAACAGTTTACTGAAACAGGGCTAATTGAAAATGCAGCACAAACCTGCTCTTCGATAGTGGCAAAAGGTTATTTATTCGATGATACCGACAAATTGATCGATGGTGTCACAGTAGAGGGTTTTATCTGCGCAATAAAAACCATTAAGATTCACATGCTGCCATTGGTGGATGACGTCATTATTACAAAAGCTCAATTAATTTCAAGCTTTCCAATTGATGATTATACAATGTGCACTGTCAGGTGTACAAGTTTTAAAAATGATGAACTTTTACTCGAAGGCGAAATCAATTTGTTGATACGTGAAATAGCTGTATTATCAACGGCAAAAGTAACTTCTTGATGAAAAAAACCGAAGTGCCTCAGGACGATAGCAATCTTGCTAAGAACAAGATGCGTGAGCTGCTTTATGCAACCGACGAAAATGGCAACTATACTACCGAACTCAGCACGGGATGGGAACCAAAGTCTATAGCATTATCTAATTCTATTGCTGACATCTCCGAGCGGACGGAAGAAGCGCGAAAATTGGTGCTCAACGGCGAGGCCAGCCCCATCATGTACTTTATGGAGCTCAACAAAATGGATCTTGCAGTTTTGGCGAGTTATGTTGGCATGTGGCAGTGGCGTGTAAAACGCCATTTCAATGCAGAAACCTTCAAAAAGCTTTCAGATTCTAAATTATCAAAATATGCTGCCGCTTTTGGAATATCGCGGGACGAGCTAAAAAATTTTAAAGGATGATGCTGCAGGAATTTGTTCATCATCAATCGGCTCACTGCGAAAACGGAGTGGCTTCAAACCTACTTCGACATGCAGGATTGAATGTTAGTGAACCCATGGTCTTTGGTATCGGCTCCGGACTATTTTTCGTGTATTTGCCCTTTATCAAAGTCAATCATGCGCCTGCTATCAGCTATCGCCCTCTTCCGGGATTAATTTTCAATAAAGCGGCAAAGCGGCTAAAGCTAAAAATTCGACGTCAAAAATTTTCAAGTGCTTCTGCAGCAGCCTCAGCTTTGGATAAAAATCTTGAGAACAGTATTCCAACGGGCCTTCAGGTAGGCGTGTACAATCTCGGCTATTTTCCAGACGAATATCGTTTTCACTTCAATGCTCATAATTTGGTAGTCTATTCCAAAACAGATACGCACTATCAGATCAGTGATCCAGTGATGGAGCATGTAACAGAGCTTACTTTTGAAGAATTAGAGAAAGTCCGATTTGCCAAAGGCGCTTTTGCCCCCAAAGGACATATGTATTATCCTGTATCGGTACCTTCTGAAGTTGATTTAAAGTCTGCTATCATAAAAGGAATTAAAAACACATGCAATAATATGCTGGCGCCTGTTCCTATTGTTGGTGTCCGCGGAATGCGTTTGGTTGCCGGTCAAATACGTAAATGGCCAATTAAGCATGGTACGCCAAAGGCAAATCATTATCTTGCCCAAATGGTCAGAATGCAGGAAGAAATCGGAACCGGCGGCGGCGGCTTCAGGTTTATTTATGCCGCTTTTCTTCAGGAAGCCGCTGAAATACTTAACAATCCTGAACTTCGGAAATTATCGCTCGAGATGACAACTATTGGTGACCTGTGGCGGGATTTTGCTGTCGATGCATCCAGGATTTATAAAAAAAGAAGTTCATTGCCCGATGCGTACAACAATATAGCAGACAAGCTTTTAGATATCTCAAACCGCGAAGAAGTTTTTTTCAAAAAACTGAAGATCGCCATCAAAAAATATTGAACGCACTTATAAATATAAAAAGCCTTAGCAAGAAGTACAAAGATGCAGATACGTATTCTTTGTCAGGATTGGATTTGGATGTTTATGAAGGACAAGTTTATGGGCTTTTGGGTCCGAATGGCGCTGGGAAAACAACGCTTATATCGATTTTATGTGGAGCAGTTAGGCCAACCTCAGGCTCTTTTACAATAGACGGAATGACGTATGCCACAAATTCACGCGCTATTAAAAAGTTCATTGGAATCGTGCCTCAGGAATATGCGCTTTATCCGACATTGACCGCTCGCGAAAACCTGCTATATTTTGGAAGTATGGACGGCTTAAAAGGTAAGGACCTGAAAAATCGAATAACAGAAAATCTGCACATACTCGGTTTGAGCAAATTTGCCGATAAGCGAATAGAAACATTCAGTGGCGGAATGAAACGCAGGGTAAATCTGATCGCAGGAGTTTTGCACCATCCTAAATTGTTGTTTCTTGATGAGCCTACAGTTGGTGTCGACGTACAATCCCGAACTGCAATTGTCGATTACCTTCGAAAACTTAACCAATCTGGTACTACGATCATTTATACATCGCATCATTTAGCAGAAGCACAAGAGATTTGCACTGACATTGCGATAATGGACAAAGGGAAGCTTTACGCCAAAGGAACTCCGTCAGAACTTATTTCTTCAACTGCCGATGCAGATAATTTGGAAGATGTGTTTATTGCACTAACCGGAAAAGAACTTAGGGATGATGTATAAACTTTGGATGGCCATAAAGAAGGAAATCCTGCTGCTGCAACGTGATCCCGGCGGCGTGGCGGTTCTTTTCATTATGCCATTGATACTTATCATTGCAGTCACACTAATACAAGATTCCGCTTTTAAAAATTCCACAAACACCGGCATTCCAGTCTTAGTTGTCGATTTAGATCATGGAGACGTTTCTAAAGAGGTTATTTCAAATCTGAAAGGCAGCGCTCAATTCGAATTAATAACAAGTCTGGACGGAGCAACACTAACAGAAAGTACTGCACGAGATGCAGTTTTTAAAGGCAGATATCAACTGGCAATCATAATTCCTGAAGGGCTGTCACGCGAATTAGATGTTCAAATCTCAAAAAATGTTTCTGAACTTTTGACGCGGTTTGGATTAGAACAAACTGAGACTAAACGCATAAGCAGTAGCCAAAAAAAGGAGGTTCGTCTCTATTTCGACCCTGCTGTGCAAATGAATTTCAAGGCGTCAGTTGTGAGCAACATTGATAAAATGATTTCTAAAATAGAGACGCAGTCAATATATAAAGCTTTCGAAACGCAATTAGGAGAAGAAGTTGGCGGATTAAAACGAGATGAATTCATAAGCTTCAAAGAAATATCTCCTGATCAAACACAAGCTCAAAAACCAAATGCTGTTCAGCATAATGTTCCTGCCTGGACGCTATTTGCAATGTTCTTCATTGTGATTCCGCTTTCAATTAATCTGGTTAAAGAAAAGAATTTGGGTACATATATCCGTACGCGGACAAATCCGGGCGCCCGCACCGTAGCAATATTTGCCAAGATGATTGCATATTTGATCATCTGTATGCTGCAGTTTTATATGATGATTGCGATTGCCGTATTTCTTTTTCCGCATCTGAACCTTCCGCCGCTTAATATTGAAAGTCATCTTGTAATGATGAGCATTGTTGCTTTGTTTTCCGGCTTCGCTGCTATAGGTTTTGGATTAATGCTCGGAACAATGGCAAAAACACAGGAACAATCTGCTCCATTTGGTGCAACTGCCACAATAATTTTAGCGGCAGTCGGTGGCGTTTGGGTACCTGTTTTTGCAATGCCCGACGCCATGCAGGTTGTTGCGCGGTCGTCGCCAATGAATTGGGGATTGAATGCTTTTTATGATGTACTTTTGCGCGATGCGGATCTTATCGAAATCCTGCCTGAAATAGGGTTGCTCTTTGGATTCTTTTTGCTGACGACAATAATTTCTCTACTGTATGACAAGAAAAAAAGAGCAGTATAGCGAAGCTGCGGAGCTTACGGTGTCAAGTGATATTCGTGTACGGTTCAACGAAACCGATCCACTTGGAATCGTTTGGCACGGCTACTACATCACGTATTTTGAGGATGGTCGCGAAGCTTTTGGAAGAAAACATGGCATCTCATATTTGCATGTCAAAGACAGTGGTTTTACAACACCAATTGTAAAGTCGGTTTGCGAACACAAGCTTTCGCTTCGTTATGGTGACATTGCGCGCATAGAAACTTCAATTGTCGACACTCCTGCTGCAAAAATGATTTTTAGGTACAAAATTTTCGATAGTATGGAAAATGTAGTTTGTACAGGTGAGACCATTCAGGTTTTTCTTGATAATAATCAGGAACTTATGATTACGAACCCACCTTTTTACGTCGAATGGAAGCAAAAGGTAGGTCTGGCAGAATGAATTTAAAACCAATTTTCATATCAGACATCAATTGTGTCACGCCTCTTGGCTTTGATCTTCTTATCAATGTTGAAGAGTTGTATGCTGGGAAATCTGCAATTCAAAAGCATGAAAGCGGGCGGCTGATGCCTGAACAATTTTTTGCGGCAATTATAGATGAATATAGTCTTGATGCGGCTTTCAGCAATATCAGCGGCAACAATTCATATTCGAAACTGGAGAAAATGATGATCCTTGCACTTCATCCGTTGGTCAATAGACTGACAATCGGAGATCGCACAGGATTTATACTTTCAACAACGAAAGGAAACATCAACGCATTGTCAGATTCCATAGATGGTGCTAGTAAAGCTGAGCTCCATCAACTAGCCGTTACAGTCGCCAGCTTTTTTGGCATCACGACTGAACCTATTGTCATATCAAACGCATGTGTATCCGGAATTATGGCATTATCAGTCGCAAAAAGACTTATACAAGCGGAAATGTATGACGAAATATACGTAATTGCGGGTGATGAGGTGACTGAGTTCGTGCTTTCAGGTTTCAGCTCTTTTCAGGCAATGAGCGCCGAACCCTGTAAACCATATTCAATTAATCGCAGCGGCGTCACAATTGGTGAAGCTGCAGCAGCTGCTCGCGTTACTGCTGAAAGTCACAGTGCGCTAGTTGAAATTTGCGGTGACGGATCAATAAATGATGCCAACCATATTTCAGGTCCATCACGAACCGGAGAAGGTTTGTACCTCAGTATCATTAGTGCATTAAAAGAAAGCGGTTTAAATGCCAGCAACATAGATTTTATTTCAGCACACGGCACAGCAACATCCTTTAATGATGAGATGGAGGCAGTTGCTTTCAATCGGCTTAATCTGCAAAATGTTCCTGTAAATAGTTTAAAAGGTTACTTCGGCCACACTCTTGGTGCCTCCGGACTTTTGGAGACAGTCCTGTCGATTGCTGCTGTTCAAAATAAAAAACTTTTCGCCTCTCACGGCTTTGACGAATCAGGTGTAAGTATGCCGCTTTCCATACTAAAGCAAAACGCTGAAGCGGAAGTGCGAAATTTTCTAAAGACAGCTTCGGGTTTCGGAGGATGCAATACCGCAGTGGTATTTTCCAAAGTTGATTAATTATGAAAAATTCAGCAGCTCAATATTGTGACATTACAAAAAACGCTATTTGCATAGGCGGTGTTAATGTATTTGCTTCAGAAGGAGACTTTTCATCGTTTTCGAAACAAGCAATGCAACATTTTAAAATAGATTATCCAAAGTTTTACAAGATGGATAATCTTAGCAAGCTTGCTTTTCTTGGCGCTGAACTGTTATTGCGGGACCTAACGAATGAAACCAACCTTGAAAGAACCGCACTTGTATTCGCCAATCGCTCATCAAGTCTCGACACTGATACCAAATACCATGATTCTATTGCAGACAAGGATGAATATTATCCTAGTCCGGGTGTTTTTGTATACACATTACCAAACATTTGTCTTGGTGAAATAAGTATCAGGCACCACCTGAAAAGTGAAAATTCTTTCTTTATATTTGAGGCCTTCAATAAAGCCTTTTTATTTAAATACGCAGAGATACTTCTAAAAACAGATAAGGCTGATAGGGTTCTTTGTGGATGGGTAGAATATTTTAAAGAGGAATATACGGCGCACTTTTTCTTAATTGCGCAAGATCAGCAGAAACAGTAATTTTTAACAATGATAGCAGGATGGAAGCACTCAAAAATGAACTAAAAGAAAAAATTATTACAATCCTTAATTTCGAGGATATGGCGCCTGCCGACATTGATGACAACGATGTACTATTCGGTCAAGGCCTGGGCCTGGATTCTATTGATGCGTTAGAGCTGATCGTGATGCTTGATAAAGAGTACGGAATTAAATTAACCGACCCTAAAGAAGGTAAAACCATCTTCCAATCTATTGAGACAATGGCGGCGTATGTGAAAGAACACCGCACGAAAAACACCGTTCAGCCAATTCAGTCATAACAATGAGTAAAGGTGTCGCCATTACCGGAATGGGGATAGTATCGGCGATCGGAAATAGCATTGACGAAAATTATCAAGCACTTATATCCGGTAGAAACGGTCTCAGCAGCATTGAAAACATCAATACAATTCACAGCAATTGGATTAAAGTTGGTGAAATCAAGCGGTCAAATTCGCAACTTGCCACAGAACTAGATCTCGATTCTTCCAATAATTTTTCCCGCACCGCCATGCTCGGCGCCATTGCGGCAAAACAGGCTGTTGCCAACGCCGGAATCACTGATATTAATCAATATCGTACTGGGCTTATTTCTGCCACAAGTGTAGGCGGCATGGATATGACGGAACGTTATTTTTATGAATATTTTGAAAATCCTTCGGTCCGAAAATATATCGACGGCCATAATGCAGGTGATACAAGCCATAAGATAGCTGATGAACTCGGCCTTAAAGGAATGGTCACAACAATCAGTACCGCATGCTCATCAGCAGCAAATTCAATTATGTTCGGCGCAAGGCTTATAAAATCGGGTGTTCTTGACCGTGTAATTGTAGGAGGTACTGATGCACTGGCAAAATTTACCATCAACGGATTTAATACTCTGATGATTTTATCAGACGAAGTAAATGCCCCTTTTGATGACAATCGTAAAGGTTTGAATCTCGGCGAAGCTGCCGCTTACCTTGTCCTTGAATCTGATGAAGTGGTAGAAAAGCAGCAGAAGAAAGTACTTGCAAGGTTGACAGGATATGGAAACGCGAACGATGCTTTTCACCAAACTGCATCTTCCGAAAATGGGGATGGCGCATACCTGGCAATGACTAAAGCACTCAAAGTTTCTGGTCTGCGGCACGATGAAATTGATTATATAAATGTCCACGGAACTGCTACTCCAAATAACGACCTCTCCGAAGCACGTGCAATGATGCGGGTTTTTGGTGAAAATATACCGTCATTTAGTTCCACGAAACCTTTTACGGGACATACGCTGGCGGCTGCCGCTGCAATTGAAGCCGTTTATTGTATACTTGCGTTACAAAATGGCACTATTTTCCCAAATCTGAACTTCAGAACCCCAATGGCAGAAACTAATCTCATGCCTCAGCAGGAAACAAAATTCACTGCGGTAAAGCATGTTCTTTCAAATTCCTTTGGTTTTGGTGGCAATTGTTCAACATTAGTATTCTCCCGAAATGAAGCTTAAAAGCTATATCAACGGCATGGGATGTGTTTCAGCGCAGAAGACTTTTCAGGATGGCTTTCTTGATAATGCGGAAGTAAATACAAGCGGAAATCTATTATCGGTTGAAGTACCGAATTACAAAGATTATATTTCACCTGCTGCGATCAGGCGGATGGCAAAGGGTGTGAAAAATGGCATTGTCGCTTCAGCAATGGCAATGAAGGAAGCAAATATTGATAATGTTGATGCCATTATAACCGGTTCGGGAATGGGTTGCATTGAAGATTCCGAGAATTTCCTAAAAGCCATAATTGATAATAACGAAGAGTTTCTGACTCCAACCTCGTTCATACAATCAACTCACAACACTGTTGCCGCACAGATTGCGTTGGGAATGAAGTGCACCGGGTATAATTTTACCTATGTCAATGGCGCTATTTCATTTGAGTCCGCATTGCTTGACGCAAAGTCGATGATTGAAGCCGGCGATGCCACTTCAGCGATGGTCGGCGGAGTAGACGAAATCGCGTCTCATACAATGAAGTTATATGAATTGGCGGGTTTTATAAAATCTAACGAGGAGGTTGATGTTCCATTATTGGAATCAGCTGGCACTGGCGCAATATTCGGTGAAGGCGCAACATTCTTTATTCTTGAAGGTCAGATCACGGCCTCAACTTATGCAAAGTTGACTGATATTGAGATTTTTAATCATCTTTCCCCTTCGGAAGTGCAAAAAGCCGCCATCGGTTTCTTGGAAAAAAACGAAATATCAATCTCGGAGGTTGATGCGGTGATTTTAGGTTATAACGGCGAAGCCGACTTTGATCACTATTATAATGAGCTGGCTGCTAATGTATTTCCCGATAATTTGCAGTTATACTATAAGCATTTAAGCGGCGAGTACAACACGGCTTCCGCATTTGGGCTGTGGATCGGTGCCAACATTATAAAAACAGGAACTGTTCCCAAGATCATCAATATCAATCAAAAGGAGCCGAAAAACTATAAAAACATTCTGCTTTACAATCAATACCGAGGGCGCGATCACAGTTTTGTTTTAATTTCTTCCCCTTGAATCACAAGAAAGTACGCCTAATATTTTTGCTGTTGTTTAGTGGCTTGGTATTTGCCTCGGCGGCGTTTGGTCTGTCGTATTATTTTCCGGCATTGGCCATTATTTTATACGTTCTTATTGCAATTCGTGGTTCATTTGATATAGGTTCTGATTATCATATTCGGGCCTACTGTTCAGCTTCAACCACATTTGGAAAAACAATATCTATAACTTTCGACGACGGCCCACATCCCAACACGATTAAAGTGCTTGATGTTTTAGCCCGGTATAATGCGAAAGCAACGTTTTTCTGTATCGGCAAAAATGTTTTGCAATTTCCGGAAATAATGGAGCGAATTATAACGGAAGGGCACATTGTGGGTAACCACACCTTCAACCATTCAAATTGGTTTGATTTTTACAATAGAGGACGTGTTTTGGAGGAAATTAGAAACACTGACGCCATTCTATCGGGTTATGTGCACAGGCAAATTAAGTATTTTCGGCCGCCATATGGAGTTACCAATCCAACAATTATGAAAGCATTAAAGATCAGCGGTCATTACGTTATTGGATGGAATATCAGATCAATGGATACAGTTCTAAAAAATGAAAATGCTATATTTGATAGGATAACGAAGAAGCTTAAACCTGGTGCCGTCGTACTTTTGCATGATCGTGTGCCACAAACTGACGCCGTTGTTGAACGGTTGTTAAGCCATTTACAAGACAATAATTATAAGGTTGTTCCTTTAGAAGACCTGATATCAATACCAGCTTATGAAGATTAAATTATGTTTACTGTTCGTACTTACATATTGCACAAACGTTCTTGCACAGGAGCAAAAAATGACCGATTCCGAGGCTTCTGCCTTTAAACAATCTGTTGCAGTTGTTTCAAAGAAAATCAAAACCCTCAGCAGTGACTTTGTTCAATACAAGCACATGGATTTTCTTTCAAAGGATATCGAGACATCGGGGAAGATGATATTTAAGCATCCATCCATGCTGCAGTGGCAGTACAAGAAGCCATACAACTATACTATAGTTTTTAAGAACGGTAAGATACTGATCAATGATGCCGGTAAAAAAAGTGCTATGGATGCTGGAAGCAGTAAAATTTTCGCAAAACTCAACAAGTTGATTGCAGGCAGCGTGAGCGGCGACATGTTTGATGACAAGGAGTTTGTCATCTCTTACTTCAAGACTAAAACCAACAATATCACGCGCTTCATCCCCAAAGACGCTGCCCTTAAAAAGTACATTAAACAGATAGAACTTACATTTGACAAAGCCGACGCCACCGTTTTACAGGTGAAACTGATAGAATCGTCAGAAGATTATACCCGTATCGTACTGAAAAATAAAGTAATAAATGCTACAATCGACGATTCGGCCTTTACTAATCAGTAGTGTCCTATTTTTATCTTCATGCTCGTCTACACTCTTGTCCGGATTCCAGCAACAAGATTCAGTAGCCAGAAATTTTACAAGCGTCTACTTTGCTACCGCCGAGACCGATTACATTTATAAAACTGCTCTTTCAGCTTATGGGCGGGATATCAGTGGCATTGTTATAATAAAGCGGATCGGGAACGATGTTCATCGCGTAGTTTTTACTACTGAATTTGGCAACCGCCTATTTGATTTTGAAATATCTCAAGATCACTTTAAAGTTAATTATATACTTGAAGATCTTGATCGAAAAATAATTTTAAAGGTCCTTGAACAAGATTTTAGGCTACTTCTTCAAGAGCGGTTTAAAGTCGATGCCACATTTATAAATGATAAGCATACAGTTCTAAAATCGATTGCTGACGACAGGCTTAACTATATATACTTGAGTAAAAATGAAGAAAAGTATGTACAGCTTATTCATGCTTCGAAAAGAAAAGAAAAATTAAGCATAACTTTTACTTCAGAAAACGATATTTTTGCCGACACTATTGTGATTCAACACGCAGACATTAAGCTGCGAATAGAGCTGATTCGCATTTAACCAACTTAAACCAATCAAATGAAATTTAAATTATCACTCATTATTTTCTTTTTAATAGGGATTTTTCAAGCAAATGCGCAGATTTCATTCCGTCCGGGATTTAGAGCCGGCGCAAACATATCCCATTTTACGGAGGGTGGTGGAGATGGTAATTATTATATTGACCAAGAATCTACAGACCTGTCATTTAGATCAAAGACTGATTTCTATATAGGATTTTATGGCGCGCTAAAGCTTTCGAGGGTTTATACAATGCAACCCGAATTTACATATTCACGCCAGGGAACGAAGTATTCCTATTACGACCTAAATACAAATATCAGAGAAAGAAAGCTTGATGTGAGTTACCTTTCTGCAGCGCTGATCAACAAATTTACATTCGGCAGCAAGTTCAACATGCATGTAGGTCCTACAATAGATTTTATTGTAGATAAGACCCGTGATTTTAATGTAGAATCTGATGTTGACCTTGCATTTACAGGTGGTTTTGGATATGAATTCACAAATAATCTGGGAGCGGAAGCACGTATTAAAAAGGGTATTATTCCAGTACTTGACTCTAATAATTCCTTTCACGAAAATGTTGTAATTTCAGTTGGGCTTACATATACTTTTGATGTCAAATGATGCTTCTGAAAAATTTTTACAGTATTATTTCAAAGCAGCAGGCCACGCCGCAGAAATATAATGTAGCTATCAGGATCGACGCGTCCCATGAAATATTTAATGGACATTTTCCTGGAAATCCTGTAATGCCCGGGGTTTGTATGATGCAGATCATTAAAGAAATTACAGAAGAAATTGTAGAGCGTGAATTGGTTCTGCAAAGTTTGACCAATGTCAAGTTTATGGCGCTGATTAATCCTGATCATAATCCGGAACTGGATCTTGAACTCGAAATAATTACAGCTGAAAATGGATTAATTAAGGTTAAAAACATCACCACTTTTGTTGATACAGTGGCCTTAAAAGCGGCCGCCACGTACCGGATTGCATAAAGAATAACGAGATGAGATTACTTGCTTGCTTCTTTTTTCTGTTATTATTTCACGATCCCGATGTTACTGAGATCAGGAAAATATATCCCACTGCAGCCAAATCGGAGAAAATGGCTGCTGAGCTGTTAGCCAAGCTTGAATCAATCGACCACAAAAACCCTATTCTAGTAGCCTATAAAGGCGCCGCACTAACTTTAAAATCGAAGTTTTCAAAAAAGGTCGTGGATAAGATCGAATATTTTAAAGCTGGGGCAAAGCTTATCGAATCCGCCGTATCATCTGAACCAAGAATTATAGAAATTCGCGTCATCAGATTAAGTGTTCAGGAGAATGTGCCTGGCATCGTGAACTATAAAAAAAATATAAAGGAGGATGCTGCATTTATTTACGCACGTCTACAAGAAATTGATGGTCCACTGCGGGACTATGTCGTTAATTTTATCCTCAACTCAAAAAGCTTTTCAGCAGAACAGAAACAAGCGATAAGACGATAAAGATGGAACGCACATTTCATATTGAGCGCGCCCGACAGCTAAAGGTCTGCTTGATCATACCGACCTATAACAACAGCAAAACACTTCGTAGGGTAATTGATGGTGCGCTAAACTATATTGCTGACATTATTGTCATCAATGATGGTTCTACAGATGAAACTGCATCGATATTAAGCGGGTATAATAACATAATACTTATTTCCCAACCACAAAACAGAGGTAAAGGTTCTGCCCTCCGCTCGGGCTTCCGCGAGGCATTGCAGCGAGGCTTCGATTATGCCATTACCATTGATTCCGACGGCCAACATTTTCCAGCCGACATCCCGTTATTTCTGGATGCACTGGAGAAAAATGGTCCTGTACTGCTAATCGGAAACCGCGACATGACACAAGCAGGCGTGCCGGGAAAGAGCAGTTTTGGCAACAAATTTTCTAACTTTTGGTTTAAGGTTGAGACTGGTATTTCACTGGATGATACGCAATCCGGTTTCAGGCTTTACCCGTTACAGCTGCTTCCACAAAAATTCTATACGAAAAAATTCGAATTTGAAATTGAAGTCATCGTAAGGTCGGCATGGCGAGGCGTACCAATTATAAACATCCCAATTCAGGTTCTATACGATGCTGAAGAACGCGTATCCCATTTTAGGCCTTATCGCGACTTTACAAGGATCAGCATCCTTAACACAATACTTGTCCTGAATACTTTTTTATATATTAAGCCGCGTGAAATCATCCGTAATTTTAAGAGGAAAGGCTTCAGAAGGTTTGTCACTGAAAATATTCTGCAAAGTGAAGAAAGCAATTTAAAGAAAGCATTATCAATCGGATTAGGAATATTTGTCGGAATTGCGCCAATTTGGGGTGTGCAGACTGTAGTCGTTTTGTTTTTAGCAGCCGTTCTGAAACTTAATAAAGCTATCGCCTTTACTTTTTCAAACATAAGTATTCCGCCACTGGTTCCGTTCATTATTTATGTCTCCTTGATCATAGGAAACTATATTATTCCTTCCGAATCACCAGTTACTATTCAAAATATTATCTCATTCGATGACCTCGGCAAAAATTTTGGGCAATATCTATTGGGAAGCATTATTTTAGCGACGGCAATGGCTACAGCTTTCACTATTATTGGATATGTGTTGCTTACGACCTTCAAGCCGCGACAGAACTCTCTTTAATGCATAATATCTTTTATAGTTTCTATAGCTTTTTTCGACGGAAGAAGTTCCTGGCAATAAGCATTGCTATTACTTTTATTGTAATTGCATCGGTGTTTGCATCGAAACTTGCCTATGAAGAGAATATTACAAAACTGATTCCTTCAAGCGAAGCCTCAGATGTCACTGCGAAGGTGCTGTCGCAAGTAAACTTTGCCGATAAGATAACCATTATGGTTTCTGCAGAAGAAGCGGGAGCTGATAGCCTGACAGTCTTTGCACGAGAACTTTTGGATTCATTATCTTCTCAAAAACACTTTATTAAAAAAATTCAGGGGCAGGTTGAAGAGGAAAACATTGCTGAAACCTACGATTTTGTCTATAACAATCTTCCTCTGTTTCTCGATCGGGAAGATTATGAGATAATTGAAAAGAAACTTTCACCTGACAGCATCAAAAGCGTAATGCAGACGAACTATCATTCGCTGGTTGCGCCTACAGGCATTGTATCACGCGATTATATTTTGCGGGATCCGCTTGGAATCGCTTTTATTGGCCTTAGGAAACTACAGCAGCTGGGCGTGGGTGACGACTTTGTAGTGCACAATGGATTCTTGCTTACGAAGGACAAAAAGAAACTATTGCTTTTTATAACACCAAAGCTTGCTACCAATGAGACTGATCAAAATTCAGTTTTCATAGAGAAGCTACAGTCAATAATGCGCTCGCTCAATGCCAAGTATAGTAATAAAGTAGCAATGAACTACTTTGGCGCTACGCCGGTTGCGGTTGCCAACGCCACTCAGATTAAATTGGATGTTCAAAATACGTCGATCTTTGCATCAACTGCGCTGTTCCTGCTTCTGCTGTACTTCTATCGAAATCTGCTGACGCCGTTTATAATTTTTGTCCCTTCTGTTTTTGGTGCGCTTTTTACTCTCTCGGTCCTGTACTTTTCTAAAGGGACAATTTCAATTATTGCAGTAGGAATCAGCGCTATCTTGCTTGGCGAGACGACTGACTACTCTATATACGTTATGACTCATTTACGGGAGAAGAAGGACGTGAAGCTGCTATTTCGGGATGTAACAAAGCCACTGTTGCTATGTGGCGCAACAACTGCTATTTCATTTTTGTGCCTTTTCTTCATTAAATCTGACGCATTGCAGGACCTTGCTATGTTTGCCGCCTTAAGTGTTTCGTCAACGGCAGTTTTTTCTTTATTGATAATTCCGTTGTTGTACAAAGGCCGGATGCAGTCGGTTGAAGTAAAAGCAAACTATTTAGATGCCGCTGGAAAATATCCTTTTCATAAGAATAAAGTTTTAGTAGGTGGGATTATTGTGGCGCTGCTGTTATCGTTCATATTCTATGACCGCGTATCGTTCAACAACGACTTGTCAGCTTTAAACTATTTTCCCGACGAACTAAAAAATGCCGAGAAGGAGCTTGAAGATATCGGAAATGTATCTACAGGTTCAGTAGTAATTGCTTCGTATGGAGACAACTACGAAGAAGTGACAAAGCATAATCGACTGCTATATGCCAAATTATCAGAACTCAAACAAGAGGGAGCAATCAACAGTTTTAGTTCAGTTGGCGGCATATTGTTGCCTGATGAAGTTCAGCGGCAAAAGCTCCAACAATGGCGTTCATTCTGGGCCCGGAACGGCACTGCGCTTGTAAAGCAGCGATTGATCAGCTCAGGCCTGGAAGTTGGATTTAAGGAAAATACATTCGAAAACTTTTACAATACCCTGGATAAGAATTTTTCTACAGTATCGGTTGGTGACTACAAGCAAGTGAAGGCCTTGTTCCTTGACGAGTTTATCGCCGCAAAAGATAATTTTTATACAGTCACCACCATGGTGAAGGTGCCTGTTGCAAAACGGAGTCAGTTTGTAAGCGAGGTGCGACCATTTGAAAACTTAATTGTCATTGACCGCCAGCAGACAAATGAGACTTTTTTAGCTACTTTAAAGGACAATTTTGCAAATCTTATTGATTACTCCTTTATAGCGATTGCGGTTATCCTATTTTGGGCGTTCCGTCGTGTCGAGCTTGTTATCATCAGTCTGATTCCGATCCTGGCAAGCTGGATCATAACGCTTGGGGTAATGGGGCTTTTTGGGTTGCAGTTCAATATAATCAACATCATCGTTTGTACATTAATTTTCGGCGTCGGCGTTGACTACAGTTTGTTTATGACAGCCGCACTTCAGCGTGAGTCGACATATGGCAAACAGGAACTTCATATTTACCGTAGCTCGATTATCATGTCGGTTGCAACTACTGTACTTGGAATTGGAGTTCTGATATTTGCAAAACATCCGGCGCTTTATTCAATTTCAACCATTGCGCTGACAGGAATTATCGCAACCTTGTTGATTACTTTCACGCTTCAACCACTGGCTTATAATTTCATCGTCACAAACAGGATACGAAGTGGGCGGCCTCCGTATGAAATCAAAAAACTTATACATTCATCCTTATCGTTTACTTATTACGGACTTGGCGGCTTCTTACTGTCGATCTTCAGTGTTGCAATTATGAAGTTGCTGCCGATTTCACACACTAAAAAGTTGAATGCGTTTCATTATCTAATGTCGAAATTTATGCACTCCGTACTTGCTTCATATCCATCGGTGCGGCGCAGGACCATAAATCATACTGGCGAAACATTTAAAAAGCCCGCAGTTATTATAGCAAACCACAGTTCATTTTTAGATATTCTTGCTATTGGTATGTTAAGTCCAAAAATCATCTTTCTGGTTAGTGACTGGGTATATAATTCTCCAATTTTTGGAAAAGGCGTAAGGCTGGCTGGTTTCTATCCTGTTTCCGCGGGAATCGACAACGGAATTGAACATCTGCGCGAGAAGGTTGCCCAGGGGTTTTCCCTGATGGTCTTTCCCGAAGGCACCAGATCTGAAAATAATGTTATCAAGCGCTTTCATAAAGGTGCCTTTTATCTTGCAGAACAATTATCACTCGATATCATTCCCATTGTTATTCATGGTTATTCTGAAGTGTTGCCAAAAGGTGATTTTATTATTAATGGAGGTCAAACGACTTTAAATATTCTGAATCGCATTAAACCCGATGATCCGGATTTTGGAGCCGATTATGCTACAAAGGCAAAGAAAATCAGCGGCCTATTCAAAAAGGAATACCAGCAATTACGCGACACAAATGAAGGCCCGCTGTTTTTTAATAAAACGGTTTTGAATGGCTATGCCTATAGAGAAGCTCAGATTGTAAGGCAAGTTCGAAAGGACATTACTGTTAATGCGACGCTATATTTCGAGATCAGTAAAATCATTTCCGATCGTGCGTCGATTGTTCATATTGCGGATGATTATGGGCAGAGCGATGCACTGCTTGCACTGAGGGCGCCAAATCGCAAAATATCAACGTACATTACAGATGATGAGCAAGCTTCTGTTGCGCGGAATAATCATTTTGCATTAAAATATAATATCAAGTTCATTGACGTAATCGAAGCGGCTAATTTGTCGGCTGATGTGCTGTTAGTGACGGCACCGGCTGATATCTTGTTTCTAAAGCAACTGATGGATCGGTTTCAAACGATTATTTTTGCGAACGTTTCGCCGCCGGAACATAACGGAAAATGGACGCAGGAAACATTTCACAACGGACAACTGACGCTGCTAAAAACATTGCCCATATGAAAGACAAGTACGACGTTGTCATCATAGGAAGCGGCCTTGGAGGTCTTGTTTCGGCAATCATACTTGCTAAGGAAGGATTCAGCGTTTGCCTGCTTGAAAAGAACAATCAATTTGGTGGGAATTTGCAGACATTTGTCCGCGATAAAACCATTTTTGATACCGGAATCCACTATATCGGTGGTCTCGGCAAAGGAGAAAATTTATATCGATATTTTAAATACCTTGGAATCATTGACGACCTGCGCCTTAACAAAATGGACGAGGACGGATTTGATATTATTTCATTTCAGGATGAAGGCGGCTCTTATCCACATGCGCAGGGATACGAAAATTTTGTTGAGCAATTGGTGAAATATTTCCCGGATGAGCGCGAAACGCTTCAGCGTTATTGTGACGAAATTGTTTCAACTTGTGATTCTTTTCCGCTTTACAACTTGAAATCCGGGGCAAAGTATGACAGTGAAATACTAAATGTGAATGCAAAAGATTACATTGACCAACTCACACCAAACAAAAAGCTTCGCGCCGTATTAGCCGGGACCAATTTTTTATATGCAGGTATTGCGGAAAAGTCTCCATTTTATGTTCATGCGCTCTCTGTTAATTCGTACATGCAAAGTGCCTGGCGATGCGTGAACGGTGGAAGTCAGATTACAAAGCAGCTGATCAAACAACTCAAAAAATACAACGGGGAAGTTTATAAATATAAAGAAGTTACTGGATTTGAAGTTGAAGACAATAACATACTTTCTGTGACGATGCGCGACGGAACACAGGTTTCCGGAACGAAATTTATTTCAAATATAGATCCGAAGGCAACTCTGAGAATGATTGGTTCCGATAAGTTTCGAAAATCCTTTTATGGAAGAATCGAAAGTCTTGAAAGCGGGATTTCTGCATTTAGTCTTTACGTTGTTTTTAAAGCTGATTCTTTCAGATATATCAACCATAACATTTATCATTTTGATAAACTGGATGAGGTTTGGACCGCACACGATTACGATGATGACTCGTGGCCCAAGGCATTCATGGGATCAATGAAGGCCTCAAATAAAGGTACTGAATATGCCGACGGTATGACCTTTATCACCTACATGAACTATAGTGAGCTAAAGCCATGGGCAGACACTACCAATACAACCGCAGCAAAATCTGATAGAGGAGAAAGTTATAACCAGTTTAAAGAGCGCAAGGCAGCTAAATTTCTGATCGAAATTGAAAAAAGATTTCCCGGCATTAGCGCTTGCATTAAATCGGTACACACATCAACACCGCTTTCGTATCGGGATTACATTGGTGGACATGAGGGAAACATGTATGGTTACGTCAAAGATTCGAACAATCCTATGAAGACCTTTATCGCACCAAAGACTCGTATGGAAAATCTGTATTTAACAGGACAGAGCATTAACATGCATGGCGTTCTTGGCGTCACCATTGGAGCGGTGGTTACTTGCGGCGAAATAGTAGGGAAAGAATATCTTCTCGAGAAGATTAAGAAAGAGTCAGAATGAAACAGCTGCTTGTCAATAAAGTGAAAGTGCTGCTTTTGGCAATCTATCTTTCACTTTCAACATCTTGTGGGATTTCAAAATCGCTGCGTCACCAACCTGAGGTGCAGCAATATAATGCATCATCGCCTGTAGTAACAAAAACGGATAACGGTTTTATTTCGGGCAACAATTTTTTACTAAAAAACCGACAGCAGCTTTGGGAGCTTTACATTGAGGGCGATCCTTTAGAGCGAGGCCTCTTAGCCGGAAGCCTGACGGATTCACTGCTAAAAAAGCAAGAAAAGGTATTTTTTGCCAAAGTTGAGGAACTTGTTCCTTCTCGATTTAAACAAAAAATGCTTCGCAACTTCTTAAAATGGTACAACCGAAAATTATACCTGCATGTTCCGGCTGAATATAAAACCGAAATCTATGGACTTTCGCAGTATTCATCTTCTGATCTTGATCATATTGCACCAAAATACCTCCGTAGCCTGTATCTTCATGGAGCGCATGATATAGGTCACGCACTTAAGGATCTTGCACTTGTGGGCTGCACTTCATTTGCTGCATGGGGCGATAGGTCGGCTGATGGTGCTTTGATAATTGGCCGTAATTTCGATTTTTACGCCGGCGATGAATTTGCAAAAGATAAAGTTGTTGCTTTTGTAAAACCAGATTCGGGCATTCCGTTTATGATGGTGACCTGGCCGGGAATGATCGGCGCGGTTTCAGGGATGAACAAGGAAGGGCTGACCGTGACGATAAATGCTTCTAAATCAGAAATGCCATATAGCGCTAAAACTCCAATCTCGATCCTAACGCGGGAGATTCTTCAATATGCGAAAAATTTAGATGATGCAGTGGCTATCGCCAAAAAAGCAGAAGTTTTTGTATCAGAATCGATTATGGTCGGAAGTGCAGCTGATGGAAGGGCAATATTAATCGAAGTTTCTCCCGATGGTTTTGATGTTTTTAATGCTTCAGATGATCTATTATTGTGTTCGAACCATTTTCAAAGTAATTTGTTGAAGGGTGATAAACGTAATCAGGATCAAATGATTAACAGCCATTCAGTTTATCGTTTTGAAAGACTGCAGGAATTAATATCAAAGAATCCGAAAATTGATCCTGTTAAAGCTGCCGAAATTCTTAGAAATAAAGATGGAATAAACAACATTGCTCTGGGTTACGGCAATGAAAAGGCACTAAACCAGCTCCTGGCGCATCATGCAATAATTATTCAGCCTGAAAAGAGGCTGGTCTGGGTTTCCGCGAATCCATATCAGATGGGCGAGTTCGTTTGTTATGACCTGAATCAGGTTTTTAACGATTCACTTCGAATTCAAAAAGAAGGCATAACTCTTCAGTTGACATCAGAAAATATTCCTGCTGATCCTTTCTTACTTACAGAAGCGTACCGAAACTACGAATTGTTCAGAATTGCAGACCGAAAAATAGATCAGTATTTGAAAGATGGCTTCGAAGTTCCAGATTCCGAGCTATTGAATTATCAATCTTTAAATCCTGAAAATTGGCTTGTTTATTTCAAAGCGGGAAAATCGTTTTATTCTGCAAAAAAATATGAACAGGCGATGACTCAATTTAATCTGGCATTAACAAAAGAAATTACGACTCTTCCTGAAAAAGAGGAGATTTTAAAATTTCTTAAAAAAATAAAACGACGATTATGATTCCAGAGATCGAATTGGCACAATTGTCAGAAATCGCTGCGCTGCAGGTTCGAAAGCTCGTAGAGATGTTGAAATATACGCTACTGCATTCCCCTTTCTACCGCGAAAAATTTTCAGCTGCAAATATTGACATCTCGGAAATAACTTCTGTCACAGATCTACACAAATTACCCGTTACAACTAAAGAAGAGCTTCAGAAATACAACGATGACTTCATCTGCGTTCCCAAACATGAGATTGTAGATTATGCTGCGACTTCCGGTACAATGGGAAGTCCTGTGACATTTGCACTAACTGATAACGACCTTGACCGGCTTGCCTACAACGAAGCAATTTCCTTTAATTGCGCTGGCATAAAAGAAGGAGATCTTGTGCAGCTGATGACAACAATCGACCGGCGCTTTATGGCAGGTATGGCATATTTCCTTGGCCTTCGGAAACTGAAAGCCGGGATTATAAGGGTTGGTGCCGGAATTCCCGAACTGCAATGGGATTCGATCTTAAAGCACAAGCCAAGTTTTCTGGTCGCAGTTCCATCGTTTCTACTGAAGCTGATCGAATATGCCGAATTGAACAATATCGATTATAATGCAAGTGGAGTCAAAGGAGTGATCTGCATCGGCGAATCATTAAGAACCAATGATTTTGTACAGAACACGCTCTCAAAACGGATCACTGCAAAGTGGAATATCAAGTTGTTTTCGACGTATGCATCAACCGAAATGAGTACAGCTTTTACCGAATGTGAGCATCAGCAAGGCGGGCATCATCATCCGGAGCTTATCATAATTGAAACCCTTGATGACAATAATGAACCTGTAGAGCAGGGAACGCCTGGAGAATTAACATTTACTACACTTGGAGTCGAAGCTATGCCTTTGATCAGGTTTAAGACCGGCGATATCGTTCAGCTGCATCACGAACCATGTTCATGTGGCCGAAATACAACACGTGTCGGTCCTGTAATTGGCCGGAAGCAGCAAATGATAAAGTATAAAGGAACAACATTGTATCCGCCGGCAATGAATGATGTCCTGAATGACTTTGATAAAATTGAAAACCATTTGATCGAAATTTCAACAAATGATTTGGGAACCGACGAAATTTTGATCAAAATTGTCGTTAAGAATCCAACCGACGCGCTGCTTCAGGAGATAAAGGATCATTTCAGAGCCAAGCTGCGTGTTACACCTAAGATCGAGTTTACAACCCGCGAAGCAATTCAGTCACTTGTCTACAACCCAATGAGCCGAAAGCCTGTCCATTTTTTTGACAAGCGTTCGTCGGCAACGTAATTACAGACTTTTTACTTAAAAGTTGTAATTTTGCACGATGATTAAGATTGGCAAAATAGAACTACCCGATTTTCCATTGCTTTTAGCCCCAATGGAGGACGTGAGCGATCCGCCTTTTCGCAGGCTTTGCAAGGCACACGGTGCCGATCTGATGTTTAGCGAGTTCATTTCTTCCGAAGGACTTATTCGGGATGCAATCAAAAGCCGTCAAAAGCTTGACATTTTCGATTATGAAAGGCCGGTGGGAATACAAATATTTGGCGGTGATGAAGAAGCCATGGCTATGTCAGCGCGCATTGTTGAAGCTGTAAATCCTGATCTTATCGATATTAACTTTGGTTGCCCCGTCAAAAAAGTAGTTTGCAAAGGCGCCGGAGCTGCGGTTTTAAAAGATGTCGATTTGATGGTTCGGCTGACTAAAGCCGTCATCAGAAGCACAAATTTACCCGTTACCGTAAAAACGCGGCTTGGCTGGGATGAAAACTCGATCAATATTGATGAGGTTGCAGAACGCCTTCAGGACATCGGAGTTCAGGCTTTGTCGATTCATGGGCGAACACGGGCACAACTTTATAAAGGTTCAGCCGATTGGTCGCATATTGCCAGGGTTAAGAACAACCAAAGGATCACAATGCCAATTTTTGGCAATGGCGATGTTGATACTCCTGAAAAAGCACTCGAATATAAAAACAAATATGGCATCGACGGCATCATGATCGGCCGCGGCGCAATTGGATATCCGTGGATTTTTAATGAAGTTAAACATTTCTTCAAAACCGGCGAACATCTTCCGTCACCGACGATGCAGGACCGAATTGACGCTGCACGAAATCACCTGACCTGGGCGATGGAGTGGAAAGGCGAGTGGGTTGGAATTGTGGAAACACGGCGACATTATACTAATTACTTCAAGGGAATACATTCGTTTAAGGAATATCGGCAAAAGCTTGTTACAACTGATACTGCTGAAGAACTGTATAAAGTTTTTGATGAAATTTCGGCTGTTTTTGCGGATTATCAGTTTGCTTAGTATTGTCTGGTTTTAGCCACTGATGCGTAGATTTCCTTTTAGCCACTAATGCACGAATTTTTGCTGATTATTAATTCGCTTGAGTTTTATTTAGCCACTGATACACTGATTTTTTTTCGGTTCGCTGTCGCTTCTTGGTAGTAATTGTTTTGTTTATTGCCACGAATGCACGAATTTGGGCTGTAGGATTATTTGCATCAATTTGAACGTTACGACTTGTAGCTATTTAAAATTTTCTTACATATTCGTGAATTCGTGGCTCTTCTGCGTTAGGGATTGAAGCCAGGTGCCGCGCACCGCGAAAAGCCCGGCACTTTGCCACGCATGACATGATTTTGCAGCGGAAATTCTCCGGCCAAGGGCAACGCCCAAAAATTAATCTACCAGTTTAGCATCGACACGCGACGAAGCGATCCATGACGCGATAACGCCGAGTGTGACGATGGTTGCGAAGACAATCAGAACATTTTGAAGTTCGAACGTAACCGGATAAGCGAGCGTATCAGTTATCATAATGTACTGATAATGCTGCTGTAGAAGGATAATCGCGATTCCGAGGACAAGGCCAATGATTCCGCCTAAAACACTTAACAGCGTTCCCTGCAGCATAAATATTTGTCGAAGATCAGAAATTTCTGCGCCAAGGCTCATCATCGTCTTCAGATTTGGCTTTTTGTCGAGGATCATCATAATCAGCGCGCCGATCAGGTTGAATAGCGCCACGATTATGACCAAAGTAAAGATGAGGTAAACGACAAGATTTTCGGTATTGAGCATTTTATAAAGCGAATCGTTTAATTGTGCGCGGTTTCGAATTGTAATATTGTTGTTGAAAACCTCGCGAAGTTGGTTGGAAACAGTGGCTTCGTTGGCGCCAGGTGCGATATTGACTTCAATAGCAGAAATTTGCGCAGGTTTGTATTGAAGCATTTCCTGTGCGAGGCCGATGTCTACAAAAACATATTTCGAATCGAGTTCTTCGCTAATGGCATAAATGCCGATCGGAAGGAGTTCACTTTTATTGAAAGCCTGTTCAGGCGTGCTGATCGTACCTCTTCCAGGTTTTGGGACATAGACTTCAAGCGGATTGTTGAAATCGAATAATCCGACCGAAAGATTGTTGGCGATACCATATCCCATAACGGTTTGGTAAGTATTGGGCTCGATCCACTGGCCGTTAAATAAAGTTTTATGGACATCGTTTACTTTAGGAAATAAGCTGTCGACGCCTTTCATGTATGCGACTTTTTCTTTTCCGTTAAAAACGAAAAGCACACGTTCTTCGATCACCTTCGACGTTGCTGTAATTCCGCTTATCTGCCTGAGTTTACTATCCTGTTCTGCCGAAACCACAAACGATTTTCCCTGAAGCGCTGAAATTTTAAGATCTGGGTCGAAGTCGTTGCTGAAGGAAAGGCTGAAATCTTTTAATCCGCTAAATACGGAAAGCACTACAAATAAAGCCAGCGCTCCGATTATGATGCCGAGTGATGCAATTCCGGTTATAATGTTGATCGCATTGTTCTTGCTCGTACTTATAAGGTATCGACGGGCTATGTAGAACGGGAAGTTCACGCTACGACTTTTTGCGTTTATCGAGCAGGTCGCGGTTTGTGATTGGATTTTCTTTGCCTGCAAGTGCGTTGTCGATCTTTTCGATGTAGTCGAGAGAATCGTCTATTCGGAAGATCAAATTGGGCACTTTTCGAAGCTGAAGCTTTACACGTTGCGCAAGATCGTGCTTTATTAATGGGCCGTTTGATTTGATGGCCGCCAGTGTTTCGGCAGCTTTATCCTGTGGGAAGATGCTTAAATGTACCTGCGCAACAGAAAGATCTGTGGTAACTGAAACTTTAGAAACAGAAATAACAAGATTTTGGATGTTGTTTTTCCTGATTTCGCCCTGAAGAATATCAACCAGGTCTTTCTGGAGTACGCCGCCTATTTTCTTTTGTCTGTTAGTTTCCATGTCGCAAAAATACGGTTTTTTGAAATTGTAGCAGGAATTTTAAGTTTTTCAATTAGGCAGCTTCATGTTCACGTGGGATTATTGGCCTAAATCTAACTTTCCGCTGTTGTAATCATCGATGATTTCGGCTGCTTTTGCAACGTCTTCTTCACTTACTTGCAGCGAGACGGCGTTGTAGCCGCCGGAACTAATGGCGACAGGTTCAATGATCGACATGCTTTCATTAATCGTAAAGACGTTAATGCGGTCGTTTTCGAGGATGTTTTTGATGATCATTGCTTCTGAATAGTTCCCGGTGAAAATTTGTATCATGATGTTGCTTTTGATGTTGCGCTGAATTATTAACGCCGCATTGTTTCGGAAGTTGTCGCGGCCACGTTGAATGTTTTACATTTACATAAAATTACAAAAAATGAGGAAGATAGAGCACATCGGAATCGCAGTACGAGATATTGAAGTTTCAAATAAGCTGTATGAAAAGCTGTTGGGTGTTGCGCCATATAAGAGTGAAGCAGTAGAATCGGAAGGCGTTAAAACTTCTTTTTTCATGAACGGACCAAATAAGATCGAGCTTTTGGAAGCGACAAGTGAGGACAGTCCTATTGCAAAGTTTCTCGATAAAAAAGGTGAAGGAATACATCATATTGCATTCGACGTTGAAGACATTGTGTCCGAAATTGCAAGATTGAAAAGCGAGGGCTTTACAGTTCTAAATGAAACTCCAAAACGTGGCGCAGATAATAAACTTGTTGCGTTTTTGCATCCTAAGGGAACAGGCGGAGTATTGATCGAGTTATGCCAGGAGATTAATCCAGGGTGAAAGGTGAAGGGTGAAAGGTTGAGGGTTTTGAAATAGGTATGGTATGAATTATAGTTTTAGGATGAGGTTTTGCGAGTGCTAAAGCGTCGTCAACTGTATACTAATAGTGACAACTCTCCACAAAAAGATTTGGAACGCATAAAAAATAGTAGTAATATTGCACCTCTAAACCGGTCCTATAGCTCAGCTGGTTAGAGCACCTGACTCATAATCAGGTGGTCCCTGGTTCGAGCCCAGGTGGGACCACAAGAAAAACTAAGCCCTTCTATATTATAGTTGGGCTTTTTTATTTTCAGGTCGAATATAGGTCAAATCTAGCTTCAAGAAGTATAAAGATCTTTATTTATGGCAGATTAAAACCCCGAATTCACTGGTTGTATCAAAAACAGTTGTAGCTATTTGCCCGCTCTCTCCAATTCTTCCAAGTTCATGGAACGGGCTTCTGCTTTTAATTTTGATCTGCTCAATCTGTATCTCAGGCTGAAATTTACAGATCTTGCGTCATAATATTGTTTGATATAAACAGTATTCCCAAGGAAAGCCGCGTTTATATCCGTTCGCTTACCCGCAAAAACATCTTTAAAGTTTACAGTAATGGTTAGTCTTTCATCCAAAAATGATTTTTTGAGCCCTGCATCAATCGAGAACTGCTGGTCTATATTATAGACACCATAAGCTAAAGGTCCTTGCAGAGTTCCGTTCAACTCCAGGCTGACATCCCATGGAAGGCTTATTTGGTGATTGGACTGGAAAAGGTAAAAGAAGTTTTCATTGGTTACCTTTTGGTTATCGATTTTAAAGATAAAGTTCTGTTGATTCAACACCAAAGTATTACTTGTATCCCAAAATGATGCTATCGTAAAAGGTGCTACCACGGTTGCAGTATAGCTTTTGAAGTTATCCAAAT
>DASWND010000162.1:0-71689 GCA_036399435.1 Flavobacterium sp. | reverse complement strand
CAGATGTTGATCAATTGATCTAAAGCTTCAGCTTCGTACATCACCATTCCGGCGGCACCAAGCACAAGAGGTTCGAATATAAATGCGGCACATCCATTATCTTTTATTGCGAGCTCTAATGCGTCAAAGCTGTCCTGCTCCTGCCCTTTAACCGGAACGGGAATCCGCACAACATCGATGAACATTCCGTTGAATGCCTGCGTGTAAAGTGAAATTCCGCTTGCCGCCATTGCCGCAAAAGTGTCGCCGTGAAAAGCATTTTCGAACGCTATAATCGCCGTGCGCTTCTCGCCTATATTGTAAAAATATTGAAGTGCAACCTTGATTGCAACTTCAACGGCAGTTGATCCATTGTCGGAAAAAAACAACTTCTTTTGATTGTTTGGAAGTATCCTTAAAAGCATTTCAGACAGTTCGACTGCAGGCTGATGCGTGAAGCCGCCAAAAAGCACGTGCTCTAAAGTTGTCAGCTGCTTGTAAATGGCATCGGCTATAGTTTTGTTGCTGTGCCCGAACGGATTCACCCACCACGATGCAATTGCGTCTATATATTCCTTCCCATTTTCATCCCACAAAAGAGCACCTTCACCACGTACGATCGGTATCGGTGGAAGTGCAGTTTTATGCTGCGTATATGGATGCCAGATGTTTTGCTTATCTAATTCAGAAATATTCATTCTTCTATTGTTGAAATGAGGTTTGGACGAAATATGTCGGCGTACTCAAGTACCACATTTTGATCGAAGTAAGGTTCCTGCTCAATTCTTCCGATACATTTCAAACCGGTTTTAGCAAGGATAATGCTTTCAGATGATTCATTAGTCGCTCCTGAAAATACGATTCCTAAGATCGATGCTTTACGTGATTGCAACGCTTCTATTGTAAGTAATGTGTGGTTGATGCTGCCGAGGTAATTAGTGGCAACGAGTACAATTTGATAATCTGCTCTAATTATATCTGCAATGACATCGTTACTGTTTAAAGGAACAAGCAATCCGCCGGCACCTTCAATGACAAGATGATTGTTGGTTTCAGGCTCGATTATTTTTGAAAGATCTATGGTTTGATTTTCGAGTGCAGCAGAAAGATGTGGACTCGCAGGAGTTTCAAATTCATAGCTGCTTGGATGGACAAATGTTTTAGTGTTTGAAATCAGGCTTTTGACTTTATGACTATCGGTGTTGTGAAGATCACCGGATTGTATCGGCTTCCAATAATCTGCCTGTAGCGCTTCTGTAATAATTGCCGATGTTATTGTTTTACCTACATCGGTTGAAATTCCGGTTACAAATATTTTCATGTCAGTTCAAATTCATTTCCGCACTCGCTGCACTTATACAAGTGTCTGACGCTGATGGGAAATATTCCAAATAGTGTTGTAAGAATAAATTTTAAGGTAGTAGTGCTTCCTTTAACTGATGAGAATAACTCCACTTTTTGGGAACTGCAGGCGGGACATACTACAGCGTCGCCGTTGTCACTTACCGAATACTTACTGATTTCATTTAGTAGCGACTTTGCTGTTAGGTAATCTTCAGATCTGACAAAAAGCTTGACTCCGCCAATAGCATTTGAAATCAAAGGATCGGTGTCGATCGTAAGGTGATCGCGCATAAAAACTTCAACTCCATTGGCTTCAAGTTTTCCTTTGTAGATAAATGCTTCAGTCGAATATTGGAAAATGGCGACTTGTCTAAAAATAGTTTCATCCATATACAAAGGTAGCCAACAATCTTAAGACATCTGAAATTTCAGCCTGGCTATTGAAGCTGTGAAGGCAAAATCGAAGTCGCTCTTGTCCTGCAGGAACAGTTGGCGACAAAATTGGACGAACATCGTAGCCGCTTCGTTGAAGTTCTGCCGCTACTTTTTTCACTGTTTCATTTCCCGGAATTATTGCAGATTGTATAGCTGACTTGCCTTTTACGAAAAGCTGTTTAATTCCCAGTTGAGTAATCTCACGATTGAAATGCAGTATATTCTCCCGTAACATTTCTATTTCATTTGCACTTTTCGCAAGTTGCTCATATGCCGAGATAATCGTTGCAGCTGAATGTGGAGCGATCGCCGTAGTGTAAATAAAACTGCGTGAATAGTTAATGAGATATTGAATCAGTTGCTGTGAACCTAAAACTGCGGCACCGTGACATCCAAGGCCTTTTCCGAAAGTGACGATTCGTGCAAAAATCTGATCCTGCAATTGAAGTTCCTGAACCAGTCCACTGCCATTTTTGCCAAAGACGCCTAAGGCATGTGCTTCGTCTATGATAAGCAGGCAGTTATTATTAGCGGCAATTTCGCATAGCCGATGTAATTCAGGAGAATCACCATCCATTGAAAATACTGATTCGGTAGCGATGTAAATTTCTCCTTCTGCAGCTGAATGCTTTTCAACTAATTCAGTCAGATTTTCAAGATCATTGTGACTGAATTTATATGCATTCACGTTAGACAACCTGAGTCCATCGCGGATTGATGCATGGCACAACTCATCATAGAGAATTATGTCGCCTCGTTGTGGAACACAACTGAAAAAACCCAGATTTGCATCATAGCCGGAGTTGTAGAGCAGTGAAGATTCTGCTTTGTGAAAAGTGGCAATTAATTCCTCAGCCTTGGAATGCAATGGCTGGTTTCCTGACAAAAGGCGTGATCCGGTTGAACCGTTTTGCGGATTGCAATCTAGAAGAAGATGTGCCGCCTGTGAAATTTCCTGCGATCTGGAAAAGCCGAGGTAATCATTTGAGGCAAAATCAATAAGTGACGACGCCGGTGATAGTTCACGTAGTGTATGATCATCGAGCCTTTTCTGGATTCGGTATGTGAGCTTTTCTGGAAACCGCATGTTGCAAATTTACCGAAATATACATCATTAGTTCATCCATAACCTATTGCATTTATATTCAATTAGAATAATTTTTTATCGTTTATCAATAATTTTGCTATATTTGAACAAATTTTAAACATGAAAAATCTTACCCTACTTAAAGCGCTCGTTGATCTATTCTTCTTTTTTGGTGTTCTAGCCGTTGGCGGAATGTTGATTATATTACCGATTTACATATTAAATCCGGAAATGGATTTGCCGATAAAGATTGCGGGGCAAACGCTGGGAGACAGAGATCCGTCCACCATTATTGTTGTCATATTAGGGATGGCAGGTGCGCTGTTCTTCATTTATTCGATTTATAGGCTTCGTGCAGTACTTGCACTCTTTATAAAGCATGAGATATTTTCAGATAATGTTAGCCGTCATTTTACGGTGATCGGACAATGTATTATTGCATCAACATTCCTTACGAGCGTTCCAATGTTTTTTTACAATGCGATCCACCGGAACAAGCTCGGTATAGAAATAAACGGAGGAGGTTTTGATTCATTTTTAATGTCTACAAGTTTAGGCCTTCTGTTTCTGGTGATCTCGGAAATATTCAAGAAAGCAAAGAACATGAAGGAAGAGAATGAACTTACGGTTTAGTCGGTCAACTTTTAAAATATAATTATGACAAATGAGAATCTGGACAGACTGCGAATCGAGTTGTCCGCAAAAGCAAAGAACGGAACAGACTTCACTTTAGCGGCAAGCATTATATGGTTGATAATAGCTTACGTATGGACGCTTAAAATTGATCCGTACAATAAATCTATTTTGGTTTTTATTGCTGGGGCGCCATTACTTCCGTTCGCTTATGGTTTTTCAAGATTACTGAAAACCAATTGGAAAGTTGAAAATAATCCGCTACAGCCACTAGGCCTATGGCTGAATTTCGCCCAATTATTCTACTTTCCATTTTTAGTTTTTACGATGATCAAAAGTCCGGATTATTTTATAATGGTGTATGCAATAATAACAGGCGGACATTTCTTTCCTTACGCGTGGTTTTATATGACCAACTGGTACGCAATCTTTGCAGGTATAATTGTGGTCGGTTCATTAATGCTGGGTCTAAATCTCCCTGCTGACAAATTTTATTTTATTGCAGTTTTTACAAGTATTTGCATGTTTATCTTAACCGCATGTTTATACGCTGACTCGGTTAGAAAAGCGAGGCTGACAAATAATTCTTAAGCAAAATGCCTATTATACTAAATTTGGATGTGATGCTTGCGCGGCGAAAAATGCGCTCAAACGAACTAGCAGACCGCATTGGAATTACAACTGCCAACCTCTCAATATTAAAGACCGGAAAGGCAAAAGCTGTACGATTTACGACACTCGAAGCTATCTGTGAAGTGCTGGATTGTCAGCCGGGCGATATACTTGAATATGTTCCTCACCCATTAAATAAAGCTATATGAAAAACAAGACGTTGATTATTTTATTTATTGTGTCTTCCATTTTTGTTCTGATTGCCGCCTATATGAAGATTATGCATCATGAATACAATCAAGCTGCTATGGCCATTGCGCTGTTATTTCAAATTGGGGTCATTGCTGCATTTATAATCAAAGCACTTCGTACGAAGCCGGATGATTTCTGGAATAACTAGCCCGGATAGAAGCGGCATCCTTTTGCGGGCGACGACAGGAGCCCGTAAAAGATACAGCGGACAGCCGGAACAGCTTTAAATAAAAAAAGCCGAACTATTTGTCCGGCTTCATCATTCTTGCGTGTGGTATTAATCGACCAGCACAATTACTTTATTATGGTTCATTTCGATCGTACCTGATTTGATTGGCAGCGTGTATGTCTGCGCATCAACCTGAACAAATTTTCCGGCTGATTCCTTCGTGAATTCAAATACAGGAGCAGAAATTTTGATGCTACCTTCTTTAAGGATGGAAACGATCGGCGCGTGGCGGTTCAAAATCTGAAAGCTACCGTCGACACCTGGAAGTGTAACCGAAGTTACTTCTCCTTTATATAATGTAGCTTCCGGGGATACTATTTCTAAAGTCATATTTTTAGTAGTTGATGGTTGATGGTTGATAGTTGATGGATGCCTTCCGACAACCGGCAACTGGCACCGACAACTTTAAATTATGCTTCTGCCAACATTTTTTCTCCAGCTTCGATTGCGTCTTCGATAGTACCTTTCAGGTTGAAAGCTGCTTCCGGAAGATGATCAAGTTCACCGTCGATGATCATGTTGAAACCTTTGATGGTATCTTTAATATCAACAAGAACGCCAGGTATTCCTGTAAACTGCTCAGCAACGTGGAACGGCTGAGAAAGGAAACGCTGAACACGACGAGCTCTTGAAACTGAAAGTTTATCTTCTTCAGATAGTTCTTCCATACCAAGGATAGCGATGATATCCTGAAGCTGCTTGTATTTTTGAAGGATCTCTTTTACTCTTTGTGCACAATCATAGTGCTCAGCACCAAGAACCTGTGGCGTAAGGATACGTGAAGTTGAATCTAGCGGGTCAACCGCTGGGTAGATTCCAAGTTCAGCGATCTTACGTGACAATACCGTTGTTGCATCAAGGTGGGCAAATGTTGTTGCCGGCGCCGGATCGGTAAGGTCATCCGCAGGAACGTAAACCGCCTGTACAGATGTAATTGAACCTTTGTTTGTGGATGTAATACGCTCCTGCATCGCACCCATTTCGGTTGCAAGTGTCGGCTGATATCCAACGGCAGAAGGCATACGACCAAGAAGTGCTGATACTTCTGAACCTGCTTGTGTAAAACGGAAGATGTTGTCTACGAAGAAAAGAACGTCTTTTCCTTGATCTGTACCAGCTCCGTCACGGAAATATTCCGCTATTGAAAGTCCTGAAAGTGCAACACGTGCACGTGCTCCAGGTGGCTCATTCATTTGTCCGAAAACGAAAGTCGCTTTTGATTCGCGCATTCCCGGTTTATCTACTTTTGATAAATCCCATCCGCCTGCTTCCATCGAATGCATGAATTCATCACCATATTTAATAATTCCAGACTCAAGCATCTCACGAAGCAAGTCATTTCCTTCACGTGTTCTTTCACCTACTCCTGCGAATACTGAAAGTCCACCGTGACCTTTTGCAATGTTATTTATGAGTTCCTGGATCAATACTGTTTTACCAACACCTGCTCCACCGAACAATCCAATTTTACCACCTTTTGAATATGGCTCAATTAGGTCGATTACTTTAATTCCCGTGAAAAGCACTTCTGATGATGTAGAAAGATCTTCGAATCGAGGTGCGCCTCTGTGGATTGACATTCCGTTTTCGCCAGTTTTAGGCAAATCACCTAAACCGTCGATCGCATCACCAATTACGTTGAAAAGACGACCGTAAATATCCGGACCAATTGGCATTTTGATAGGATTACCAGTTCCTCTCACATCGTATCCGCGGCTTAGACCGTCGGTTGAATCCATTGAGATGGTTCTCACCATATTTTCGCCAATGTGCGACTGCACTTCAAGAACCAGAAGGGAACCATCCTTGCGGGTGATCTCCAACGAGTCGTAAATTTTTGGAAGTTCTACATCCTTGCCATTGAAGACTACGTCAACCACGGGTCCGATAATTTGCGCAACTTTTCCTATTACTTCTGACATTCGTTATGTATTTTAAATAGCTGTTTTTAAAGAAGAAAGATTATAAGAATGCGGTTTAAGGCACCCTCATTTTCGTGTGCAAAGATAATTTTTTAAAATATAAATTCCATAATTTTTTTCAGAAAAAAGTAGCCTCTGTTGCTGAATCTGCAACAACATAGTTTTTAAGGCGACGAAACAAAAAAGGCTGCCCAAAAGACAGCCTTTTTAATATAATATTATCCCTATTGAAGAATCGCAGGATACTGAACTCGATAGTCTCCCAGATCAAGAGGTCGGAAAGTTGATCCGTATGTTGCATTGATCGCTTCTAAGAATTTGTTGGCTATCAGCGCATAACCTCGTGAGCTTGGGTGAACACCGTCTAATGAAAATGCGCCACCGGTTACGAAAGAAGATGATAAGTGATAGTTTCCAAAACGAACACCACCGTTAGATACTTGCTGTAATAGTGCATTTGCGTCAACAAAAGCCAGATTATTAGCAGTTGCCTCAGCACTGATCGTAGCATTAAAAGCAACCGTAGCAACTCTTAATTCCTCGATTTCAGTTGGAATCAATACATGTCTGTCTTCCAGCGGGAATGTGATTCCAAATGCGTTTAGCGGAGCTGGAATTCCAACGGGCGCTGTTCCGATTACGTTGCGTGTCGTAAGAAGAATAAGATCTCCGGCTTTAGCATGGCGTGCTTTTCCGAATATCTGGCCGTAAAATGTCGCCACAGGCAATCCTAATGTTGGAGTAAAAGCCTGAGTAAGCTGAGCAGACAAGTCAGTAAGAGATTCATCTGAAATCAACAGCGGATTGCCGGTCGTAGCAGACAAAAGATTGATTCTGTCGCCGGCTCCGAATGCTGTTAATGCCGTTTTTAATGGACCGTATAGTTGCGCATTGAGTTGTGTAATAGTAGCTTCGCCTACAGCAGCATTACCGCTTCCAATAGTTGTAGCAGTTAAAGGGTTGACAGGAACAGTAGTAAAGAACGGAATTGATGTAACGTAAGGTAAATTAGCAACTACGCCTTTTGCGCCTGTTCCTACTAGTTGATCAACAAGGTTTCCATACACAGAAGCAAACACAGTTGGATCTGTAATATCGTTAGGGCCGTAGGTAGCTGGATTCATATTACCACTTTGGTTCACACCTATACCGCCTGACGTAGCATAGCTAAGAATATCGTTATTTCCGATCCAAAGCGAAAAGAAAGTCGGGTTTTGCGCTACTGCGTCACCAATCACTGTTGCAGTAGGCGTTGAAGCGAATCGCACGAAATAAGGATTGGAAGCTCCAGAGGCAACTCCAGCTACATTACCATAGCCCGGCGCAAGAAGGTGAAAACTTTTAGCTCCCGGTACGCCCATATTATTAAAAGTTCCGCTTAAGTGATTTGTAACTTCGGTTACAGGCGTTCCCGGAACGTTTACAGGTCCAACACCATTGAAATATAGCCTTGTTCCTGCGATCACATTACCGCCAAGCAGAAGTCCGCCCAGATTATCTTCGCCTACAAAAGGTATTGCGAAGTCACCTCCGCCTACCAATGCAAACTGTTGTGAAAGCAAACTTGGATAAGAGTTTTCCTGACCTTCTCTGAACAATGCATTATCGCTAAATCCTGCAGTCAGTGAATTTCCGACGGCTACATAATTTGAAAAATCGGCAGTACCGGCTGTTATAGGAACTTCAACTGCGCTTGTATCATCATCATCGTCATTGTTGCACGCCACCATGGTCAGTGAAACCAAAAGCAGCCATTTAAAGTTTTTTATCATGATCTATTGAATTATAAAAATTACTAATTAATTATGGATTGATGGTCCATTGGATGAACCATTGCTGTCCGATTGCTCCTGCGCCAACTACCTGAATATAGTCTTCTCCGAACAGATTCGCAGCACCTAGCTTAAGTTGGGATTTCAAGCTTGGAATTGCATAGCTGATCTGAGCATCAAGAACCGTGTTTTCAGGAACAATTCCGTCACCAAAAGATGATTGCCACACGTATTCAGTCCACCATCTTACATTTATGTTAAACCCGAAGTTTTTAAACGCGTTGGCATTTCCAAAAGATCCTTTTAATCGGTGCTTTGGCGTATTAAATCCGGGAACGAAGCTTGGATCTTCAGACTGATCAAAAGTAAATTCTGCAAAGTTGTAGTTTGCACCAAGTTCAAAATCTTTGTAGACTTTTTTCGAAATACCAACACCAAAACCTTGTGATGTTACTTCAGTTTTAGAGTTCGTGTATATTTGGTATACACGTCTGTCTCCATTTGCAATTGCAAGGTAGGTTTTCTGAACTTCGGGATCTTCAGGATTTGTTCCAACAGTACCATAATAAGGAGTGATAACACGAGCCTGATTAAGGAAGTCATTGTAGATGTTATAATATCCGTTGATATCAATAGAAAGATCATTGTTCGTAACCGAACGATATCCAAGTTCAAATGCCTGCACTCTTTCCGGTTTAACAAGCCCGATATCTGCAACCTGAAGGTCTCCAGTATTTTGTGACGCGCCAAATGCCTGAACGGAAGCAAGAGTGTATGAATTATTATATGCATGTTCCCCGGAACGAATAACTGTTTCGCCGACGCCATCAATGGTTTGGCCCGCAAGGCTGACAGGTAGTTCCTCAACAAAACGCGTGAGGTTATCAGGTGCAGATCCAATTAAAGCAAATGGACCTACATCAAGTCCGATATACTGATCCTGAGTTGTCGGATTTCTAAAACCGGTCTGGTATGAAGCTCTAAAATTGTGTCTTTTATCGGCTCCAGCTGAATAGACAAAAGCAACACGCGGACTAACGAAGCCTTCAAAGTTTTGGCTTTTATCATAGCGAAGCGATCCAGTAAATTTCAGACGTTCTTCAGCTAAGAACCTTTTTGTAACTTGAGTGTAAACTCCGTACTCTTCGTATCTGATCGGCCCGTCATAGTCAGTAAAGATCGTTCCTTGTGAATTCATAACGTATTGACGTGCTGAACCACCAACTTGTATTTCCGCAACATCGATCAGCTCCTTAAAGTTGTAGTTTGCATCGACGTGGTACAATTGAGATTCATCAATAAACCTGGCGCCTTGGGTCAAGTCAGGATTCTCAACTACAGATTGTAGTGCGGCATTGTAAGCTGCAGTTCCAGGCTCGAAACGAGGTGAAGTCGGAGCGTCAGGATTTGCCGGATCAACAAAAGGAGTCAATGGCAAGCCCGGAGCAACGTTGTAATCTGCAAAATTTCTCGCGTAAGCTGCTGCCTGATCCGCATTTAAACCTAATGCAGCGCTTGAAACCTGGAAAGCCGTAGCGTAGTCTGTAAACCAGTTCTTGTCGGCTTTCGCCAATCTGTTAACGTTCCATGCTGCAAATCTCATGTCATATGAATCACCTGCATTTTCGTCAGTCATGTATGCACGGACAAAGAAGTTTCTATTTCTAATTTCGAGTTTCGCCTGACTCATAAAGAAATTTTCAAGCCTGTATCTGTTCGCTCCCTGGTAAATTGTATTTCCGAATCCTAATTTATATTGAGTAATGATCTCAAAGTCGTTAGCCCATGGCTTAAAGTGCAAAGAGAAATCTGCTCTCACGCTTTCGATCTTGTTGTCATTTAAATCTTGCTCTCTGTAACCTGTGCGGCTCACTTGTCCTACGTTGGGAATAAAAGTCGTAACCTCATCGCCGTAAATATTGAGTCCGTCATAATTCTGGTTGTCACGTGTGTCGCCACCCGCTGTCACGCTGTTGAAATCAGCAGCAATCCATTCAGTAGCTTTCATAAAAGTGAAGTTCGCTTTTCCGGCAAACTTTGGACTGAATGCATGTGCAGCGCGAATTCCAAAATCGTAATAGTCGTTTGTTCCGGCTGCTTCCTGTGAAGTCTTCCCGTATTTAAAATATGTGCTTATTCCCTGATATGTAAACGGGCTTTTGCTGTTCATGAACAAGATTCCGTTGAAGGCATTTGCGCCATATAATGCAGATGATGCTCCGGGCAAAAGTTCGACGCTTGCAACATCCAGTTCAGACATTCCGATCAAGTTTCCAAGGACGAAGTTTAAAGCCGGAGACGAGTTGTCCATTCCATCTACCAGTTGCATAAACCGCGTGTTTGCAACCGTTGCAAAACCTCTTGTGTTAATTGATTTGAATGATAAACTACTTGTGTTAAAGTGTACTTCCTTCATGTTTTCAAGGCCTTCGTAGAATGTTGGCGATGACGTGTTCCTAATTTCCTGTAATCCCATACGTTCGATGGTTACCGGTGATTCAAGAACTCTTTCAGGTGTTCTGGATGCTGAGACAACAATTTCATTCAATCTTGTTTCCTCCTCAAGCATAATAACACTCACGTCAGAACCTGTAAAAGAAACTGTTTGAGTGGCAAGTCCAACACTCGATATTTCAATATCAAAAGGCGGCGTTGCGGTGGTTGTCAATCTGAATTTCCCATCTGCATCTGTGATAGTTCCTGTTGATTCTCCGGCAACTGTGACATTGGCTCCGGCAACCGGCTTGTTGTTTTGATCAGAAACCGATCCTGACACTGTCGTTTGCGCATAACTCAGGCAGCAAAAGAACAGCGACAAAATAAATAAGTACACTTTCATTTGTTAAAGTTTAGTTAGTTTGCGAGCCAAAGTACAATATTTTTCGACATCAATAAAAAAAGCGGAATAAATTCCGCTTTTGATAATTTCGAAGGTAAAACCTCTATTATTCCACAGTTACAGACTTCGCAAGATTGCGCGGCTGATCTACGTTGCAGCCTCTCATCACTGCAATATGATACGACAAAAGCTGAAGCGGAATTGTTGTTAAAAGCGGCGATAAAGCATCCGAAGTATCAGGTACTTCGATTACATAATCTGCAAGGTCTCTGACCTGTGTATCACCCTTTGTTACAATAGCGATAATTCGTCCGCTGCGGGATTTAATTTCCTGAATGTTGCTGACGATCTTGTCGTAATGTCCTTGTTTTGGAGCGATGACAATAACGGGCATATGTTCGTCTATAAGTGCAATAGGCCCGTGTTTCATTTCAGCCGCAGGATAACCTTCAGCGTGTATGTACGAGATCTCTTTTAATTTAAGCGCACCTTCAAGTGCTACAGGGAAGTTATAGCCACGACCTAAATACAAGCAATTAGGCGCGTCTTTAAATTCAGCAGCAATGATTTTTGCCTGATCGTTTGTTTCAAGTGCCTCACTGATTTTTACAGGCATTATGTCAAGTTCCGATAAATATCTGTGGAAATCAGTATTTGATAATGTTCCTTTAGCTTTTGCAAGCCTTAGCGCGATCATCGTCAAAACAGTAATTTGTGTAGTAAATGCTTTTGTAGAGGCAACTCCAATTTCAGGACCTGCATGAGTATAAGCTCCGGCATTGGTCTCTCTTGAAATTGATGAACCTACAACGTTACAGACGCCGAAGACAAATGCGCCACGTTCTTTAGCAAGCTTAATGGCAGCAAGCGTATCAGCAGTTTCTCCCGATTGGGAAATGGCTATTAAAATATCACCTTTGTTTATAACGGGGTTGCGGTAACGGAATTCGGAAGCATATTCTACTTCCACGGGAATCCTTGCAAATTCTTCAAAGATGTATTCCGCTACAAGTCCCGCGTGCCATGAGGTTCCGCAGGCAACGATTAAAATCCGGTTTGCATTCAGGAACTTTTCGAGATTGTCTTCTATACCTGCCATTTGAATAATTCCTTCATTGGCAAGCAATCTTCCGCGGCAAGTATCTTTTACGACATTTGGCTGTTCGTATATCTCTTTCAACATAAAGTGGTCGTAACCACCTTTTTCAATTTGTTCAAGATTCATTTGAAGCTCCTGAACGTATGGATCGACCAAAGTGTCATCCTTGATCTTTCGAACTTTCAGAGGCTTATGCATTCTTACAATTGCCATCTCCTCATCTTCGAGGTAAATTGCATTGGATGTATATTCTATAAATGGCGAGGCATCAGAAGCGATAAAAAATTCATCTTCACCAACTCCAATTGCAAGCGGACTTCCCAGTCTCGCAACTATTATTTCATCAGGCTTATTTTTGTCGAAAACACAAATTGCATAAGCACCAATAACCTGGTTAAGCGCAACCTGTACTGCTTTTCCAAGCTTTAATCCGTCTTTTTTCTGAACGTCTTCAATTAAGTTTACCAAAACTTCCGTGTCAGTATCAGAGGTGAATGTGTATCCTCTTTTTATCAGCTCCTGTTTTAGTGGAGCGTAATTTTCGATAATTCCATTGTGGATTATAGCAAGATTTCCGGAATTTGAAAGGTGTGGATGAGAATTGACATCATTTGGGACTCCGTGTGTCGCCCAACGTGTATGACCCATTCCGATTGTTCCCTTCGTATTCATTTCAGCTCCTGATTTTGCTTCAAGGTCTGAAACTTTTCCTTTTGTCTTTGAAACTTTTAGCTCGTTGTCGTCATAAAGCATTACGCCTGCGCTATCATATCCCCGATATTCGAGACGTTGCAGGCCCTTTATGATGATCGGGTATGCCTGTCTGTTTCCTATATAACCAACAATTCCACACATACCTATTCGTTTTCTTTAGTGTAATAAATTTTTAGCTTCACGCTTTTTGCCGCAGATACATTTGGATGTGTACCGTAAAGCACTGTTCCAAGCTGATTCATCGCGCTAGCCACTGGAATTTTATCGATTTCAGGGGAAACTGCTGTTCTCAAACGTGCATTCGCAACTGTGTTTATACTCTCAGTAACAACAAGCCCGAGCCGCACATTAGTTGAATCAATATCGGGTTTTACCAAATTTCGTATGTGATTAGTTATTCTAATTTTATACTCCACACCACGACCACCCGGAATATTTTCGCGCTTTATCAAACCACCGTGAAGCGTTTTATTAAACTTAGCATTTCCTGTTGCCGTTACATCAGTATAATAATCGATTAGAGGTCTCTCATTATCCAGGTCATAGAGATAAATACGCTGTGGTTCCGGAGCTGTGCCCATCGCATTTTTATCAATTTGGAAGGTAAGGTTCGCTTCATTGATCAGCCAGCCTTTGGTCCGGATTTCATCAAGTTCGTCAGCTACTCCATTATTATCTAAATCAGGTCCGAAAAGTTCAATAACGGCCAACGAACCTTGTCCACCTTTCAGATATAACCTTTCATCTCCGTTAACCTGATCGACATTTGCCGTGGCAGCCAGGTATTCTGGCTTGTAAATATTCTGAAACAGATTCACTGTATTCCCAGCCAGATTCAGCACCATAGTTTTTTCAACACGTGAACCTGCAGTCGCACCATCAACTTCATATTTGATATTGATTTTTCCTTGTCCGAAGTTGATCATGGCGAGGCTTCCCTGTTCAAGCGAAACATCCGACGGTTCCACTTTAAAAAACAATCCCCGGAAATACTCTTTAAAGACATTATTATTTGCAAGCTGACCTGCAGCAGCGGCACCGAACAGCTTTTGCTGGAAATATTCCTTTCTAAGCAACATCCTGAGTGCAGGCGCCGAACGGTCTGCAACAACCTGCTGATCATCATCGTTCGTCTCGTATGTCAACAATTCATCATCATTAAAAAAGAACGAATCATTATCAGAGGCAGAACCGTTGTTAAGCCGTTGCGGATCATCAAGAGAACTATTAAAAATGTCAAACTGATCAGAATAATAACGCTGTGGCTGGGTAAATCCAGATTCAGGATCGAAATCGCGCAGGTAATAGTTCGATGCGTAAATTCCGAGTTTTATATTTGATGCCCCGTAAATGGAGTCCAGCCGGTAAGTGTTATCACCATCAAGGTCTGTTGAGACAAGACGGCTAAAATAAGGAACGGTCAATTCAACTTCCAGAACGCTAGGGTTTTCTCCGATAGTCGGATTTGTAACTGCTAATTCAAGCTGCGTAACAAAACTTGCAATTGTTTTTCCGAAAACCGGATTGTTGTAATATCCCAGGGCATTGATCGGCAGATTATTTGTCTGCACCCCTTGTAAACCCTGATTATATGCCTGATTATATGCTTTAACAGTGCTAAGGGAGTCAACTTCAAACCCGAAGTTGTCATCTCCGACTACATCCGCCCCAATTTCGTTAAAATCTTTATCGCATGATGCAAAGAGGAGAATCGTACAAAATAAAAAAGCACTTTTAAAAAAAGAAGTGTATGTCATGTGTATATTAAAAATTTATAGAACAGTGTTTTTGTAGAAATTGGTGTATGCTTCGCCAAAATTTTCTTTGGACGCGAAAGGTAAAAAAGGTTTATCTGAGGATTCAATAAATTGTGTTAAATCTGGAGACAGGTTTTCTGAAGCCACAACCACTGCATCTGAATGGTTAATCGACACTTTTATTATATTCTCATATGACGGCGTCTCAAGCAATGCAATTGATTCAGCCGGAATCCCATCAAACTTTACTTTGTTGATCATTTCCATGTTCAGAGTGCCTTCAAACCCCTGACTGTACACTGATGTCACAATTTTAGTCTGCGCAAAAAGCGCTTCGTCTTTGTAATAATGTTTCATGTACACCGGAAGCATTGCGGCGAGCCAGCCGTGTACGTGAATGATATCCGGTACCCAATTTAACTTCTTAACGGTTTCTACAACGCCCTTTGCAAAAAATATGGCACGTTCATCATTGTCGGGATACAATGTACCCTCTTCATCTGTAAAGGTCGCTTTACGTTTGAAATATTCGTCATTGTCAATAAAATAAACCTGGATCCGTTCCTTTGGGATCGAAGCTACTTTGATGATAAGCGGCATATCAAGATCATTTACAACCAGGTTCATACCCGATAGCCTGATAACCTCATGCAATTGATGTCTTCTTTCGTTTATGTTACCGTAACGCGGCATAAAAATCCTGATCTGACAACCCTGATCATTGATCATTTTCGGGACGTCGTAAGACATCGAGGAAACTTCATTTTCAGCCAGGTATGGCACTACTTCAGATGATACATACAATATCCTCTTATCCTCCATATTTTGTATATTATTTATTGCCAATAAAAAGCATGCAAAATTACAAAAATTTACGCAGTGTTGAACTTTAATCTTAATTTTGCAGACTATTTAAGCGAATTTACATGCTGATTTTCAACAAGCAGGCTGACCTGTCACTCCATCTTGAATCGTTGCCGCTTCCCAAAACTATTGGTTTCGTGCCAACAATGGGCGCTCTGCATGAAGGCCATCTATCGCTGTTGAAGACCTCAATCCAAAATAACACGGTAACTGTAATCAGCATCTTTGTCAATCCGACGCAGTTCAACAATAGCGACGATCTCGAGAAGTATCCACGTACACTTGAGAATGACATTGACAAGATCAGCAGTGTCAGCAATGATATCATTGTATACGCTCCCGAAACAGAAGATCTTTACAGAGGTAAGACTGAGTCAGAACATTTCGATTTCGATGGTCTTGAGAACAAAATGGAAGGCCGATTTCGTGCCGGACATTTTGACGGAGTAGGAACAATTGTCAGGATGCTGTTCACAATAGTTAAGCCTGCAAATGCATATTTTGGAGAAAAGGATTTCCAGCAGCTGCAGATCATCCGAAAATTAGCTTCAAAATACAAACTTCCCGTTAATATCGTCGCATGTCCGATATATCGCGAGATAAACGGACTGGCAATGAGTTCGCGCAACGAACGTCTATCCGCGCAGGAACGTTCAGATGCGTCGGTTATTTACAAAACGCTGCAGCATGTCAGGGAACGATTTGGCATTATTGATGTTAGCACAATCGCTGCCGATGTTCAGGCTTTACTACATCAAAAACCAGATTTTAAACTTGAATACTTTGAAATCGCAGATGAAGAAACGCTTGAGCCAGTCACAGAATTAACACCCGGAGGTAAATACCGTGCGTTTATTGCTGTTTTTGTCAACAAAATACGCCTGATCGATACCATTTCACTAAATTAATTACCTTTGCGCCATGCAAATTCACGTTGTAAAGTCGAAAATTCACAGGGTCACCGTTACAGGTGCCGATCTAAACTATATGGGCAGCATCACTATTGATGAGGTTCTTATGGAAGCCGCCAACATAGTTGAAGGTGAAAAAGTCGCTATTGTAAACATCAATAACGGCGAACGTCTCGAGACTTATGCCATCAAAGGAAATAGAAACAGCGGTGATATTACCTTGAACGGACCATCAGCCCGAAAAGTCCAAAAGGGCGACATCATCATCATCATTGCTTATGGCATTTGCAGCCAGGAGGAAGCGCTGAATTTTAAACCAAGCCTCGTTTTTCCTGATGAGAAGACAAATTCCCTAAGATAACTTTTGAGAAGCAGGATCAGCAAATTTCTGTCGATCGTTCTTCCACTGTTGCTGGGAATCTTCCTGATAGCATATCAATTCAATAATTTTTCGACATCGGAGCTGCATGAGATGAAAAGCTATTTTCAAAAAGCTGATTATTTTTATGTGGGACTTTCTCTTGTTATCGCGATTTTTGGATTTCTATCAAGAGCTTATCGGTGGAAATACATGCTTTCGCACCTTGGATACCATCCAAAATTCCATAACAATCTTTTTGCCGTATGCATTGCATATTTCATCAACCTCAGCATTCCGCGTTCAGGTGAAATATCGCGCGCGGTGATCCTTAAAAAATACGAAGACGTTCCGTTTGATAAAGCATTTGGAACCATTGTAGCCGAACGCGTGGTTGATCTGCTGATTTTTTTGATATGCGTAGTGATTTCGCTGATCTTCCAATTCGACATCCTCCACAAGTTCGTGACCGAAAACATTCCGATTGAAAAACTTGCACTATTGGCCGTAGCATGTTTTGTGTTCATGATCGTATTTATTTTGCTTTGGATCTATTCAAAATGGAAAATCATCCTATTGTTAAAGAGTAAAGTATCAGGATTGATGGAAGGCATATTCAGCGTCTATCATATGCCTGATAAACTGCCATTTTTACTACACTCCTTTTTTATCTGGATTACATACATTCTGATGTTTTATATCACGGTTTTGGCACTGCCAGAAACCAGCGGAATCGGATTTGGTGCGCTCATAACTGCGTTTGTGTTTGGCAGCCTTGCTATTGGTTTTACTAATAGCGGATTCGGCGCATATCCACTATTGATCGCGCAGATCTTTCTTCTATACGGAATTCCTGAAACCATTGGAACTGCTTTCGGCTGGCTCGTCTGGATATCACAGACGTTGCTGATCATACTTCTTGGTTTGCTTTCATTTGCACTTTTGCCACTGCTGAACCGTAGCAAATAATTGTTATATTGGCGGGCATTAATACACTTTCCGGCTATTGATCCATCCTTAAAATTTTTACTATGAAAAGCATCATCATCGCGGCCTTTTGTTTCCTGACGATTTCAGCTTCAGCGCAAAAAATTACTGACACCATCCATTCGCAAAAACTTGACGAAGACCGCGTAATTACGATTGGCGTTCCGGAAAGCTATAAATCAAATCCCGGAAAAAAGTACCCTTTGCTGGTGCTTCTTGATGGTGAATATTTGTTCGATCCTTTTCAAGGCGCCTTGAGCTATGGCGCATATTGGGACGATCTTCCGGAAATGATCATTGTTGGCATAAACCAAAACAAAGGCTTTGACCGCGAAGCTGATACTGCCGTTGATCCGCAAACTGGATTGCCTGAAGAGAAAGGCGCTCAATTTTTTGAATTCATCGGTGAAGTTGTGAGCGCAATGGAAAAGCAGTATCGCGTTGCACCTTTTAAAATTATTGCGGGACACGATGTGACTGCAGGTTTTTTAAATCTTTATCTGTATAAGGAGCAGCCACTATTTACAGGTTATATATCACTTAGCCCTGAGCTTCCACCAGGTATGGAAGAACAACTTCCTGCACGTTTGGCCGCAATTACACAACCCATTTTCTACTATCATTCTTCTGCTGACGGCGATATGAAAAAAATGCAGGCTCGAAATAAAAAAATGGATGATGCTGCGAAGGCAATCAAAAAGCCGACTCTGAACTACAAGTTCGACGAGTTTAAAGGTTCTTCGCATTACTCGATGGTTCTGTACTCGATTCCAAGTGCATTGTATCAGTTTTTCGCAGCGTACCAACCGATTTCGTCATCTGAATTTAATGAAAAAATAGCGCCACTGACTGCAGGATATGTCGATTATTTAATCAGCAAATATGATTCGATGGAAAAAGCATTGGGTATGGATATCCAAGTCCGAATCAACGATTTCAAGGCAATTGAAGCTGCAATCCTGAAAAATAAAGCCTACGATGAATTCGAAAAACTTTCGGGTATTGCCAAAAAGAATTATCCTAAAAGCATGCTTTCTGACTACCACCTCGGAATGATGTATGAAAAGAAAGGCGACGCGAAACGAGCAGCCAAATCATATCAAAGTGCTTTTCAGAAGGAAGAAATCGGTGACCTTACTAAAGACATGATGCTTGAAAAAGCAGAGGATCTAAAAAACATGTAATTTAAATGACCAAAATAAAGACCGCGTTCTACTGCCAGAACTGCGGAGCCTCCTACGCACGTTGGCAAGGCCAGTGCAACTCCTGCAAAGAATGGAACACGATTGCTGAAGAAATAATTCAAAAACAGGAAACTCCGGCCTGGAAAGAAAGCGGTTCAACAATGGTAAAGGCAGTAAAGCCTTTAAAAATTGCTGATATTGATTCGACCGAGGAAGTCAGAATGGACACGTGCGATAACGAACTCAACCGCGTTCTAGGCGGCGGAATTGTGCCCGGTTCAATGATCCTTTTGGGAGGTGAACCCGGAATTGGCAAAAGCACATTATTACTTCAGATTTCACTTCGACTGCCGTATAAAACATTATATGTATCCGGCGAAGAAAGCCAAAAACAAATAAAAATGCGCGCTGACAGGATCACACCCAACAGCGAAAACTGCTACATATTAACCGAGACAAAGACGCAGAATATCTTTCGGCAAATTCAGGAAATACAGCCGGATGTCGTGATAATAGATTCTATTCAGACGCTGCACACAGAGTATATTGAATCAAGTGCCGGAAGCATTTCGCAAATCCGCGAATGCACCGCAGAACTGATAAAATTTGCAAAAGAAAGCAACATACCGGTTATTTTGATTGGACATATCACCAAAGATGGGAATATAGCCGGGCCGAAAATACTTGAACACATGGTTGATACTGTCCTTCAGTTTGAAGGTGACCGTAACCACATGTACAGGATTTTGCGATCGCTCAAAAACCGTTTTGGATCAACAGCAGAGCTTGGCATATATGAAATGCATGGAAGCGGACTTCGCGAAGTCTCCAATCCATCAGAAATTCTAATTTCCCACCATGAGGAATCGCTCTCAGGAACCGCAATTGCGACAACAGTTGAGGGAATGCGTCCTTTAATGATAGAAATTCAGGCACTTGTCAGCACTGCTGTTTATGGAACTCCACAGCGAAGCACGACAGGTTATAATGCCAAGCGATTAAACATGATCCTTGCCGTGCTTGAGAAACGTGCAGGCTTCAGGCTCGGAACCAAAGATGTTTTTTTAAATGTGACAGGCGGACTTTCGGTAGATGATCCTGCAATAGATCTTGCCGTCGTCGCTGCAATTTTGTCTTCAAATGAGGATATTCCGATTAGTAAAGAATTTTGCTTTGCGGGTGAAGTCGGCCTTTCGGGTGAAATACGTCCCGTTAATCGCGTCGACCAGCGCATACAAGAAGCAGAAAAACTAGGATTTTCGACGATTTTTATTTCAAAATACAACAAAATTACAGTCAAAAATTGCAACATAAAAATACACTTTGTATCTAAGATCGAAGATATCGCAAGCGGGTTGTTTGGCTGATTTGAATTTCGTATTTTTATGAAAAAGTAAAAAGTGGTCAAGCCTTCAACGAGGAAAAAAATTAAAAAAATCGCAATCCGTTCAGCAAAAGCAGCAGGCATACTAGCGCTGCTTCTCGCAATAGCATACTTCTCTTTCCGGAATGTCATTCTTGAAAAAGGCCTGGCTAGAATTTCAGAGAAAATGAGGACAGACTACGATAGTCACTTCTCGGTAAAATCAGCTTCTTTCGCGGGAATAAGTGCAGTGCAGATGGAAGACGTTTTCCTTGCGCCGTATAATAAAGATACCTTGTTTCGAGTGAGGCAGATGCGAACTGAAGTCAGCCTGCTTCAACTTATGTTCGGACAGCTTCAGATTGAAGGATTACATGTCAAAAATGGATATGTTAATCTTGTACGCAACGGGAAAACCAGCAATTATGAGGCGTTTCTGAAAAAAGATGCCGATTCACTTCAATCTAAAGCTAAAGAGCGGAAGAACTACGCAAAAACCACTTATAACCTGCTGACAAAAGTACTTAAACTAGTTCCCACCGATATGAAGCTCGAGGATCTTTCCTTTAGTGTCAATGACAATGGAAAAACGGCTAAGGTGCATTTTACGTCGATGCATCTTGACAATAAAAACCTCGACAGTTCGATCGAGGTCAGCACGGACACTTTTAGACAGCGTTGGCGAATCCAGGGCCAAGCAGATCCGCGCCGGAGAAAGGCAGATCTTAAGGTTTTTAGCATTGATTCTGGGGCGATACGCGTTCCGTATATTGAAGCGCGATATAATTTAAGATCTGAATTTGATTCGATCAGGGTTAAGCTCACAAACCTCGATATGGATGGCGATGAATTACATGTTGATGGTTTCGCGTCGATCAGCAACCTACTGGTGAATAATCCGAAAATTGCCAGTAAGGATGTCATCATTAAAAAAGCGCAATTTGATTATAATCTGCTGTTTGGCCCTGACTTCATTCGGGTCGATAGTTCATCGACAGCGCAGCTCAACCAGATAAAATTTCACCCTTTTGCTGAGTACAATGTAGAAAAAGACACTGTTTACAAGCTCAAAATTGATATTCCTTCGATGAAAGCGCAGCATTTTATTAATTCGCTGCCCGGTGGACTATTTACGCATTTTGAAGGTATGGTCGCCGAAGGAAGCTTTGGTTATCAGCTCAACTTCATGTACAATAAAAATAAACCCCGAGCGCTGATTTTCGATAGCAATCTTCAAAAGAAAGATTTAAAAATTATTAGATATGGGGAAGCCGATCTTAATAAGCTTAACCAGCAATTTGTTTATAGAGCCATTGAAAACGGAAGACCTCAGCGTGCCGTGACGGTAGGTTCTTCAAATCCAAATTATACGCCGCTTGATCAAATTTCACCTTACCTGAAACATGCGGTATTGACATCTGAAGACCCATCGTTTTACAGGCACAAGGGTTTTATTGCCGAAGCTTTTAAGCAGTCGATCATCAGCAATTTAAAAACAAAAAAATTCACTCGCGGAGCCAGCACGATTAGCATGCAATTGGTCAAGAACGTTTTTCTGACCCGCGAGAAGACGCTTTCGCGGAAACTTGAGGAGATATTATTAGTTTTTGTATTGGAGAACAACAGGATCGCCAGCAAATCGAGAATGCTGGAAGTCTATTTTAATATCATTGAATGGGGTCCGAATGTATATGGAGTCGGTGAAGCCGCGAGATTTTACTTCTCGAAACATCCGTCTGAATTATCACTGCGCGAGTCATTGTTCCTGGCATCGATTATTCCGAGTCCGAAGAAATTTATGTGGCAGTTCAACAGAGAAGGTAACTTGAAGCGCGGAATCACTTATCACCAGGACAGGCTGACCAGACTTATGTTTCAACGAGGATTAATTTCTACACAAGATACTTTGTATCAGCTAAAGAGACTTCTTATTTCGGGTCCTGCAAGGTCATATATCAAAACTGATCCGGTTGAGGAAATTATTGTTCCTGACACATTGATGAGCGAATTTGACTTCTGACAACCTTCTGATTGTAAGCATTTAATTTTCAGCAAGAAAGCAAATTATCACTTGAATTTTATTAAATTTACTACACTAACTTTATTCTATTACTTATGAAAAAAATTACATTGCTCCTTGGCTTATTGCTGATGGTTTCAGCTCAGGCACAGGAATTAGAAATTTTAGCAATGGCATCCGGATTTTCGAATGCTGTAGAAATTACAAATGCTGGCGACGAACGTCTTTTCGTTGTTCAGCAAACGGGCGCAATTAAAATTGTAAATCCTGATGGTTCAGTTAATCCTACAAATTTCCTGACACTTACAACTTCAACGATATCAACGGGCGGCGAGCGTGGTCTTCTTGGTTTAGCTTTCCATCCGGATTATGCTGAAAACGGAGAGTTTTATGTGAACTATACTCGTGCCGGTGATGGAGCGACAGTCATTGCGAGATATCAAGTAAGTGATAACCCGAATATTGCTGATGCATCAAGTGCGACGATTTTGATGGAAATTGGCCAGCCATTTTCAAACCACAATGGTGGAACAATTAAATTTGGCCCCGATGGATACCTTTACATCGGAATGGGTGATGGCGGAAGCGGCGGAGATCCGGGTAACCGCGCACAAAACATCAGCAACAATCTTGGAAAAATGCTTCGTATCAATGTTGATAATACTGATACTTATACCAATCCGGATACAAATCCGTTTGTTGGCATTGAAGGCAATGATGAGATCTGGGCTATAGGCTTGCGGAATCCATGGAAATTTTCATTCAACAGACTAAATGGTGACTTATGGATTGCAGACGTTGGTCAAAACGAAGTTGAAGAAATAAATCATATCGAAAATCCGCTTACTCCAGGACTAAACTTTGGATGGAGATGTTATGAAGGTAACGAACCCTTTAATACATCGGGTTGCCCAAGTGCCAGCACGCTTACAATGCCAACAGAATCTTACACACATTCTGCAACCGGCGGATGTTCTATTACGGGCGGCTATGAGTATACAGGTGTCTTATACCCGAACTTGCAGGGAAAATATCTTTTCTCAGATTTTTGCGTACCTAAAATCGGCGTTTTAGATTCAGAAGGAGATGTGGCCTATACTGATGAACTTTCAGGAATTGATAACATTACAACTTTTGGTGAAGACATCGTAGGAGAATTATATGTTATCGGAAGCACAGGAATTCTCTATCGTATAATTGATGTTTCGCTGGGAAATTCAGAAATGGCTCAGGCAGGTTTTGCAGTTTATCCTAATCCAGCCCGCGGCGAAGTCAACATTAAAAATAGTTCACAAAAGCAATTGAAGCATTTTTCATTATATGATCTTTCAGGAAAAAGGCTTCTTGATCAGGATTTAAACGATGTTGAAGTGAATACTATTCAAACTTCAATCCTCTCAAGTGGATTATATATCATCTCTGTGGAAGACACAACTGGTGCTAAGTACAGCTCACGACTGATGATTAAATAATAATCTTCATAAATTAAAAAGGTTCAAAGTCAGGATTTTTCCCGATTTTGAACCTTTTTTTTGTCCAGAATCTGTAGTTACAGCTCGTTCAGCATTTTCGAAATCTCATCCAGTTTTGGAGTAAGGATGATCTCGATACGACGGTTTTTGGCTTTGCCTTCCGCCGAATTATTACTTGCCAATGGAGCATATTCGCTTCGCCCGGCAGCAGTTAGATTTTGTTTGTTGATGCTTTTGTTTTCGCCTAAGATGTTAACTATTGCAGTCGCTCTTTTTGTTGAGAGATCCCAATTGTCGGTTATGGCGCCTGAACCTGCGTAGGCATCATCGTCGGTGTGGCCTTCGATCAGTACTGAAATATCAGGGTTTGCACCAAGTACTTTTCCGACTTCAACAACAGCGCGGCGGCCTTCTGTTCCAACAGCCCAGCTTCCTGAACTAAATAGCAGCTTGTTCTCCATCGACACGTATACTTTCCCGTTCTTTTGCTGAACAGTAAGCCCTTTGCCTTCAAAGCTGTTTAAAGCTTTCGATAGTGTTTCTTTCAATTTGCGCATGCTTGCATCTTTGGCTGCCATCATACCTTCGAGCTCATTCAGACGCTGTGAACTTGCCGATAGGTCGTTGCTGAGCTTAGTCAGTCGCGCCTGTTCAGCAGCAAGTGCGCGCTCTTTTGCTTCAAGCTGCGCGAGCAGATCGCGATTTTTCTTCATGTTTGATTGAAGCGCTTCGTCGCTGTTGACTTCAAGTGCTTTATAAGACGATTGCAGTGTCTTCAGGTTTTTTTCGGAAGCCGCGTAATCGCTTTGAAGTTTGTTACGTTCGGCAGTTACCCGTGCAAGTTCAGTTTCAAGAGTTCCGTTGTCATCTTCAAGTTGACTGTTTACCTTAGATAATTCCTCATTGTCGTCGGATAATTTTCGGTGTTCTTTCTTGAGGTTTGAATATTTTGTTTCAAGGTCGTTGTAGACCTTTTTTGAAACACACGACGACATCATGGCAACTGAAAGGAAAAGTGCGATAGATTTTTTGATCATTTGTGTTGTTGATTTAGTTATAGTTAATCTGGGACGATACTGTTTTAGCCCTGATGGAAGCGGTATCCTTTTTTGCGGCCTCCCACAGTCCTTCCAATTTAGTGTAGCCGAAGCAAAAAAGATTGCTTCGCCAGTTCGCTCCGCTCGTGTTAGCGGACAGCAGGAATAGCTTCTAATTTTCATCTTCATCAATTTCGACCAGAATCGGACAGTGGTCTGAATGGCGTGCTTCCTTTAAGATCACCGAACGTTTCAATCTGCTTTCAAGCGGCTTTGAAACCAATGCATAATCAAGCCTCCATCCTTTATTGTTTTCGCGGGAATTGGCAAAGTTGCTCCACCATGTATAGTGACCGCCTTCTTTGTTAAAGTGACGGAAGCTGTCAATGAACCCGTTCTCAAGAAATATTTCAAGCCATTTTCGCTCCTGCGGAAGAAATCCGGAGATACGGGCGCAACGAACAGGATCATGAATATCGATCGCCTGATGGCAGATATTGTAATCGCCGCAGATGATCAGGTTTGGACGTTGGTTTCGAAGCTCGTTGATGTAATTATGGAAATCATCCATATACATGTATTTGTGCGGAATCCGGATAGTATTTGTTCCTGAAGGCATGTAAAAGCTCATGATCGATAAATCGCCGAAATCAGCACGAATGTTTCTGCCTTCGAAGTCCATGTGCTCGATTCCGGTTCCATATTCTACATGATCAGGTTTTTTCTTTGACAAAATCGCTACGCCGCTGTAACCTTTCTTTCCGGCGGGAAACCAGAAGTTATATGGATAACCGGCTTTTTCAAACTCATCGAGCGGCAGCTGCTCGGGCGTTGCTTTTATTTCCTGCAGACATACCACATCGGGATCGACGGTCGCCAGCCAGGTGAAAAAGCCTTTATTGATGGCTGCGCGAATTCCGTTAACATTATAGGAAATGATCTTCATTAACAGCTGGGATTACTGCGCCAAAAGTAGTAAAAAAGCAATGGGAAAAGGAATAAAAAAAACTGCCATAGCGGTTAAAAAGAGTTTTTATCTATCTTTGTTTTCGTTCTCAAATCAAAACAAATAAATGGGTTTAGTAACCGCCAAAGAAGTTGCAAAAGCAATAAAAACCGATCGTTACGGTTTGTTGGGAACATTTTCAGGTTGGTTGCTGATGAAGGTCTTAAAGATCTCCCAGCTCAATGACATCTACGACCGCAATAAACATCTTTCGGATGTGACTTTTTTAAATTCGATCTTGGATGAACTGCAGATCAAATTTGATGTTCCGGAAGAAGATTTCAAGCGGCTGCCAAAAGAGGGCGCTTATATTACAATCTCTAATCACCCGCTAGGTGGCATTGACGGAATCCTGCTTTTAAAGTTAATGCTGGAGCGCGAACCCAACTTCAAAATTATCGCAAATTTTCTTCTTCATCGTATCGAACCGTTGAAGCCGTATATTATGCCTGTCAATCCGTTCGAAAATCACAAAGACGCAAAATCAAGTGTTGTCGGAATTAAGGAAACACTACGTCATTTAAGCGATGGCAAACCATTGGGAATGTTTCCCGCGGGCGAAGTTTCAACATACAGCGACGGCAAACTTGTTGTCGACAAAGGCTGGGAAGAAGGTGCGATCAAGGTTATTCGCAAGGCACAAGTTCCGGTTGTTCCGATTTATTTTCATGCGAAAAACAGCAGGTTATTCTACTTCCTTTCCAAGATTGATGACACGCTGCGAACGGCAAAATTACCTTCTGAATTGTTCTCGCAAAAAGATCGCGTGATTAAAGTTCGAATTGGTAAACCGATTTCTGTGACGGAGCAAAATGAACATTTGACTGTTCAGGAATATTCGGCATTTCTTCGAAAGAAAACTTATATGCTGGCGAATCCGTTTGAGCGGGAAGGTTCTTTTCTTCAGAATCCGAACATCAAGATTCCGCGTAGTCCAAAGAAGATCGCGACGCCGGCAAATCAGGAAAAAATGGTCCGTGAAGTTGAAGCACTTCGGAATACCGACTGCCGATTACTGCAGAGCAAAAATTATGAGGTGTTTTTTGCTGAAGCGCATAAAATTCCGAACCTGCTCCATGAGATCGGCCGATTGCGCGAAGTGACTTTCAGGGAAGTTGGCGAAGGCACGAACAAGTCGATTGACATTGACAAATTCGATAAGTACTATCGCCATATGTTTTTGTGGGATGACGAAGCGCAGCAAGTTGCGGGCGCATACCGAATGGGTTTAGGTGAAGAAATTTTTCCTAAATATGGAATTGAAGGCTTTTATCTACATGAGCTGTTCAAGTTTGAACCGGAGCTTTTTGATATGATGTCGAAGTCGATTGAAATGGGGCGCGCATTCATTTCAAAAGCATACCAGCAAAAGCCAATGCCGCTGTTTTTGTTATGGAAAGGAATTGTTCACACGACGCTGAGATATCCCAGCCACAAGTTTTTGATCGGCGGCGTGAGCATCAGCAACCAGTTTTCGGGCTTTTCAAAATCGCTGATGATCGAGTTTATGAAGTCTCATTATTATGATCCATATATTGCTCAGTATATCACGCCGAAACGCGAATACAAGGTCAAGTTAAAGGATGCCGATAAGGATTTTGTTTTTAATGAAGCCGAATCTGATCTGAACAAGTTTGATAAGATCATTGATGAGCTAGAGCCTGGAACGCTACGACTTCCTGTGCTGATCAAAAAATACATCAAGCAGAACGCAAAAGTTGTTGCTTTTAATGTCGACCCATTGTTTAATAATTCGGTCGATGGGCTTATGTATATCACCATTGCAGATATTCCGGAAAGCACAATGAAGCCTGTCATGGAAGAATTTCAGGCGGAACTTGAGCGGAAGTTAGCTGAAAGAGGCGAACTTCACTAGGTTATTCTGCGGCTTCTTTTTGCAAATATTCCCATTCAACTTTTGTCAGGATTGGCTTTGTTTCGAATTTGCGGTCACTGATATACTCAACAATGGCTTCTGCCCTTTCCTGAGATTCCGGATGCGTGCTGATCCAGTACATTTCTGACGGCATTTCACCTCCTGCAGACATTTTATATAGAAAGTCGGCAAAAGGCGCCGGATTAATATCAGCTTCGATCATGTAATCGACTGATGCAAAATCGGCTTCAGTTTCCATGCTGCGGTCGTATGCGGATGATGAAAGTATTCTTGCTGCCTCCTGAATTGTTTCGCCGCTTCCGCCTGTAGTCATTGATAGAAGTACTGTCAGACCAAGTTCTTTGACGAGCTTTTTCATCACGTGCCTGTTTTTGATATGTGCCATTTCATGACCAATAACTCCCGCAAGTTCAGATTCGGTGGTGCATTCAGTTATCAATCCGGAGAACACGATCATGTGATCGCCCGGCATAGCAAATGCATTGAGATCATCTTTTTGAATGATGTGGAGCTTGATGTTTTCGGTATCGAAGCCATTCTTTTCGCCGATTCGATCCACAATTCTCTGAACGTATTTGTTAACCGAATCGTTGGTGATGACGGTTTCGCTGTTGCGTATGTTTTTCCAGAAGAGATCTCCTAATTTGTCTTCGGTGGATTCTGTTCGGTGATTAACTTTGAACACACGCATAAAATCGATTTGCGACAATCCAAGCCAGACTGCTCCTACCACTGCTAAAAGGCTTAAACCTTGTATTAATGCTTTTTTCATCTTAAGGTTTGCAGGTTATATTTGTTAACGTTCCGAAGAACCATATTTCTACATGCTTGCGTTTTCTCGTGGTTACTGCTGCGTAAATAGTTGAGATAAACTCAAGTATGTTCAGTAGAAGCACCGTAAAAAAGTAGGCAAAATATTCGTTGCTCAAGTTCTCGTCGCTGAAGATAATTGATACTGTCCACCAAAATGCGACGCTGTTAAAGCATAGCAGCACAAGTTGTGAATAAAGTGCCTGCGTGCAATGCCATCTGACAAAATATGTTCCTTTGCGATTTGCCAGATAGAAGAAAAATGTGGCAAACAAGTTAATGATCGGCAATGGAAGTCCACCGACCAATGCAACGAGCGACATCAGGTAACTGTTCGAAGCTTTCTCTGCTTCATGTTCACCCGGTTTATATAGAAATTCACTTTTTGTAATCATAGGTTCTTTTGTATGTTCCAGATCCAGTTGGCAGCAACCAGCGTTATCAGGATAGCCGCAACGTATCTGTTGCGGACAAACTTTTCACTGGCCTTAAAAAAGTTGTATAAGCTAGCTTTTGTTGTTACTAAATCTAATATGAGCCAGATCGGAATAACGATCAGCAAAAATGCCGAAAGTAATCCAAACGGGTTGAGCGTAATAGATTGGCGAAAATTGCCCTGAAGCAGCATAATCACTGCTCTGGTTGTTCCGCATGAAGGACACGCAATTCCGGTCACATTTTTAATAAAGCACGGTGTGAATGTGCTTTCTGTATGCCCTTTCTTGACAGCATAAATTATATAGCCATATGCGACGATGCAGACAAAGCCCAAGATAGCATACAACCGACTTCTGTTCATCTAATAAATAACCTCCTGCAGCATTTCCATGTTTTTCTCACGAGTTATGCCCATGATCAGGAACCAGTCGATAATCGTCCAGATATGAAGCCCGCCGCACGTTAATAGCTTTGCTATTCCAAGGCCGGTGTCGCCAACATAAAAACGGTCAATTCCTAATGAACCTCCAAACAGCGATATGATCAAACTTGTGGTCGGGTCTTTAAATTGAAGCATCTGAATGGATGTCCATTTAGATTCGTTGAGCATCAGCAGGCGATCGCGTACAGCATGCAGTTCATGACTCTCAAAAAATTTAGCGTTCATCATCATAAACATGTCTACTTTTTGAACGTCGATTGTTTTGCCTTCCGATATTGGTGTTGTAGCTAAAGACTCGGTCCTTGTTGGCTGGTTCCACGACTCGTGATCTGAATTTTCCATTAATTGTTTTGTTTTGTTTAGTGTTTTGTTGTTTAAGAAATGCAGGCTAGAACCAAGGCTTTCTCCCTACCTGATATGTATTGTAAAATTCAGTGTCAGATTTGACGAGGTAAATAATACCTTCAATAAATCCAACAATTCCCAGTATACCACATGTACATACAGAAAAAATCAGTTGGATAATTCCTTCTTTAGTATAACCAAGGACAAATTTATGGACTGCAAATGTTCCTAATAAAAGGGCGAGCACACCTGCTATAATTCTTTTGCTTTCACCTCGAGGTGGCGTATTCCAAGTATCCTGCCCTGATGGCTGGTTCCATGACTCCTGACCTGTATTTTCCAAAGTGACTGTGTTTGTTAATATCGCGTTAAAAATATAAAAATTATAGGAACGCCCTGTCATTTGATCACCAAAGTTTATCTTTTATTTCTGTGCAGTTCACAACCGCTATGATTTCGTTTTAAAATACACCGATCCGATTTTATCGACAATCACCTGCGCCAGCTTAATGTTGCTTTCGGCTGTCCAGCCTGCGACATGTGGCGATAGAATGACGTTATCAGAATGAAGAAGATAGTGTAGTTCCGGCGGAACATTATGGGTTTCAAAGAAGTTTTCGAAAGAGCTTTTTTCAAATTCGAGAACGTCAAGGCCGGCGCCTAAAACCTTACCTGATTTTATTGCTTCAACAAGATCGGCTGTGACGACGTTTTTACCCCGCGAGGTATTTAAGAACCAAAAAGGCTTTTTAAACGACGAAATGAATTCTGCATCCACCATTCTGTTTGTCTGTGGGGTAAACGGGATGTGGAGGCTTAAAACATCTGCTTTTCCAAAAATTTCCTGCAGCGGAACCTGCTTTGCATTTTCGTCACCAACATTTTCGAGAATGTCGTGGCAGAGGACTTCAACATCAAAGCCACGGAGCTTTTTAGCGAATGCTTTTCCCATATTTCCGTAACCAATGATGCCAATTGTTTTTCCGTCGAGTTCGTGACCGCGGTTTTGCTCACGGTTCCAATGGCCATTGCGGATCTCACGATCAGCGGAATTGAGTTTATTGAAGAGTGATAACAACATGCCGAGTGTGTGTTCGGCGACCGCATTGCTGTTTCCTTCCGGAGCGGCGATCAATGCAATATTTTTGCTTTGCGCGTATTCGATGTCGATGTTTTCAAGTCCGGCACCGACGCGTGCGATGAACTTTAAGTTTGTTGCTTTAGATAAAAATTCTTTGTCAATTGGAAACCGGCTTCTGATCACGATGCCCTGATAGTCACTGATCTTTTCTTCGATTTCCTGTTTTGAAGAAGTGTTATCGAGGTGGTTGATGAATCCGAGCTGCTCCAGTTGTTCAATCAGCAGCGGATGATTTGTATCGAGGTGAAGTATCTTGACGTCGGTGGAATTCACTTGGTGATTTTATCTCAAAAGTAGCATTTTAGTACCAGATTGCATTAGCGATTGCAGCGGCATCCTTTCTTTTTGCCGTCCACAGCCCGCCAAAGGAATATAGCAAATGAAAAAAAAGATAGAGCGGAAAGCGCGGCCCGTGCGGCTGGAGAAACGAGGAAAGGGAAATGCCCTAAAATCCGAGAATCAATTTCGCGATGGAGAAGTAGATTATGATTCCGCATATATCGTTGCTCGTAGTAATAAACGGGCCCGTTGCCAGCGCGGGATCGATGCCAAATTTATCCAGCAAAATCGGAATAAATGTTCCAATCAGGGAAGCGATTATTATAACTGAAATCAGTGCAATGGTCACAATTATGCCAATGATCGACGGCACATTTAACAGCAAATAACAGCCGGCGAATAGGATCAGCGCCAGAATGACGCCGTTAAGAAGGCTGAGTAACACTTCTTTGATGAGGCGGTTGAATAATGAACCGCGTAAACTATTATTGGCAAGTCCCTGGACGATAATTGCTGATGATTGTACGCCAACATTTCCTGCCATTGCGGCAATAAGCGGAATAAAATAGAATAATTTTTTGTGTTCTTCCATGGCGCCTTCGAAGAGTCCGAGTGCGCGAACGCTGATAAATCCACCCAGCAACGCCAAAACAAGCCACGGCAAACGCGCGCGCGTCAGGTCGAGAATGCTGTCATCTGCTTCAACATCCTGGGAGATACCTGCTGCGAGCTGATAATCTTTGTCGGCTTCATCTTTAATAACGTCGACGATATCATCAATCGTGATTCTGCCTACAAGCCGTCCCATTTCATCAACGACCGGAATCGCCTCAAGGTCATATTTTTGCATGATCCTGGCAACTTCGACATCTTCGGTATCGACTTTTACCGAGTTCAATTTTGTGATATAAACGTCTTTTATCGGCATGCGGGTCGACGATGTCAAAAGGTCTTTAAGAGAAAGCCTGCCGAGCAACCGGTCTTCATCATCAACAACGTAGATCGAATGTACGCGTGAAATATTCTCTGCCTGAACGCGCATTTCTTTTACGCATGTGAGGACGCTCCAGTTTTCATTAACCTTGACAAGTTCTTTATGCATCAAACCGCCGGCGGTATGCTCGTCATATCTTAAAAGTTCGACGATATCCTTGGCGTGCTCCATGTCCTGAAGCTCGAGGATTACTTCTTCCTTTACGCTTTGGGAAAGTTCGGCGATGATATCTGCGGCATCATTAGTCTCGAGTTCATCGAGTTCTTCCGCGATTTCTTTTGGAGAAAGCTGACCGAGGATCTTTTCGCGCAGGTCGTCTTCAAGCTCAAGAAGAATTTCGGCTGTCTGTTCGGAACCCAAAACGCGGAAAATATAGGTAGCGTCGTCAATGTCCAGTTCATCAAGAATCTCGGCAATATCGGCATGGTGCATATCGTTGAGCAAGGCTTCGAGTTCCCTGTCATTTTTGTTTTCAATCAGGATTTCTAATTGATCGATAAGCTCCTTGCTGATTTTAAACTCCATCGGCTTCTATTTTTTGAGTGAGTTCAATAAACGCGGCAACATTGAGTTGTTCCGGACGCAGCGCAAAGATAGCTTCTTCACGTAAAACATCCGATAAATTTAAGCTTTTTAAGCTGTTTCTAAGTGTCTTCCTACGTTGCTGAAATGCAGTCTTTACAACCGTGAAAAAAAGTTTCTCGCTGCATGGCAACGTGAAATTCTCTTTTCTTACAAGTCGTAATACGCCTGATTCAACTTTTGGCGGCGGTGTGAATACGGTTGGTGGAACGGTAAAAAGATATTCGGCATCATAAAACGCCTGAACAAGCACTGATAGTATTCCGTATGTCTTGCTGCCTTTAGTTTCGCAGATGCGTTCGGCAACTTCTTTTTGGAACATTCCGCTGAACTCCGGAATCCTGTTTCTGTTCTCAAGTGTCCTGAAAACGATCTGCGTGGAAATATTGTATGGGAAATTTCCGGTGACGGCGAACTCGCGGCCATCAAAGAGCTGGCGCAGATCATACTTTAAAAAGTCGCCAAGAATAATGTTTCCGTGTAGTTGTGGAAAAGTCGCTTCGAGATATGCAACTGATTCCCTGTCAATTTCTATTACAGTCGTGTTTCCGGGATTGTTGACAAGATATTTTGTGAGGACGCCCATCCCGGGACCAATTTCTAGAACGTCAGTATAGCTGTTACGATGTAATGTTTCCGCAATTTTTCGTGCTGTATTTTCGTCATTCAGGAAATGCTGCCCGAGGTGTTTTTTGGCTTTAACTTTATCCATAGGTGATCTCAGGTTAAGCCTGAGCAATATTAGACCGCTTTATGGTCGCTGATAATTTGTAGTTCGGTGCGGAATGACACCACTTTGTTGCCGAATAATGCGGCTACCTTGGCACGCAGGCGGTCGGCGTCTTCATCGTAATATTTCTGAAGTTTGATCTTTGATTCGATGTGATACTGAACCGAATATGTAGTTCCGCCCATATCTTCCTCGATAAGAACTTTTACGAGTCGTGCTTTTGAAAATTTTCCGGTAGCAATTACTTCGGGAATATGCTCGTGTTGCATCCAGTCAAGCCATTGCTCGTGAACGCTATCATCAACGTTGGTGGTGATATTATAAATTATCATAGTTTATAATTTTAGGATGCAGTATCGCCTCGCAATTCCCGAAACCGTTTGCGTGCTTCAATAAAGTGAATGCTGTCCTGATGGTTAAAAATGATGTTTTCGTAAAGTGCTTTTGCCTTCGTAGTATCCGGAAGTTTTGTGTTGTAGATCTCGGCAGAAAAGAACAAGGCTTCGTCAATGTATATACTTTCACCAAAATTTTTTATGATGTTGTCATAATACTGAAGCGCGGTCGTAAAATCGCCCTGACGCTCATAAATGCGGCCAATCCGCAGTAATGTTACGCTTTCAATTTGTTCTCCTTTATGTTCTGCAAGTATGGTTTTGAACGCCTGAAGCGCAAGGTCGTTCTTGTTCTGATAAACCAGATAGTCAGCGCGAGCAAACTTTTTTAGAGCAACCTGAAGTGAATCTTCGGCTTTGTTGTCGTTTAGCAACAGGAAGTATTCAAGTGCATCGTTGGCAATAAGCTGTGATGAGGCAGTTTTTAATTCCTTAAATTGTTTTTGCGCCCAGTCAAAATCGGCTTTGTAATAACTTGTTTTTGCCGATTGAAGGCTTGCTTCATGACCAATGACATCATTTTTAAGATCTTCTTCTATTTGTGAATAATAGATCAGCGCCTGGTTAAACTTTTCTTCAAGTAATAGAATGTCGGCAAGTTCCATTTTAACTTCTGCTGCCTGAAATTTGCTCAACGGAAGGGTCAATGCAGCTCTCAAAATTTCTTTTGCTTCGTTTCGCATGTTCATTTTGAATGCCAAAAAGTGCGCCTGCAAAGTCTGAAGTGACAATGTATACGGACTTGATCCGAATTCAGTCAGAAGATCAGTCAAATATTTATTTACTGCCTGCGGATCTTTTTCAAGAGGATCTTCAACGCGCATTTCAGCTAAGTAAAAATGTGCCTGAACAAGCAGATCCTGCTCGGTTGTGTTTTCGAGAACGAATGATAATATTTCTTTTGCAGTTTCTTTATTGCCTTCTTCGATCGACAATTGTGCAAGGTTTATAATATTGAAAAATGTTTCCGGATTGCGTTTGTAAATTGCTTTTTCCTGGATAAACGCTTTGCCATATTCTTTCTGCTGAACAAAAAACCAGCTCAGGAATTGATTCCAAAAAATGTCTTGTGATTTCTGTGTCCGAAGCAGCAAAGCTTTACGTAAACTGTCGTTGAATGTCGCAGCTCCATCTTCAGCCATAAATCTCGACAACTGGTTTTGGATGATGATAAGGCTGTTCGGATTGGCATACGATTCATCGAGGAAAGTTGTAATCATCATATCGATGTTGCCAAGCTGACCATACAGATTAGCCATTGCCTGGTTTAAGTTGAACTTTTTAGGATCAGCTTTGGTCGCGATCGTGTATGCTTCCAATGCCTGCTTGACCAAAACATGACGCTCAAATGCTGCGGCGACACCGTATACTTCTTCCGGTTTTGCGGTGACGCGGTCAAGAGCCTGCTTGTAAAAACTTTCTGCTTTTGCAACGTCTTTTTTCAGTTGGTAGTTGTATCCTAAATCAACTAAATAACCTGCCTGATTTTGAGTACTCATCTTTTGCGTCAGCTCTTTCTGAGCTTCGTCATAACGCTCAAGCTGCTGATAGCTATCTATCATTTTTTGAAAATAGTACGGATGTGTTGGCTGTGTCTTCAGCAGTTCCTGATAGCTCAAAAGTGCTTTTTCGAAATCGCCTTTATCAAAATAATTCTGCGCCAATTGTTCGCTTTGTGCAAATGCAACTGCGGTAAAAAGCAAGTAGACAAGTAGAATTATTTTTTTCATCTTTATTAATCTAAAACGTCGAATCCTGTGTAACGGCGTAATGCTTCCGGAATAACAATTCCATCAGGTGTTTGGAAATTCTCCAGTAAAGCGGCAAGTACACGCGGCAATGCCAATGCGCTTCCATTTAAGGTATGTGCCAGTTGGTTTTTCCCGTCCTGATCTTTAAATCGAAGTTTCAGCCGATTTGCCTGAAATGTTTCAAAGTTTGAAACTGAGCTTATTTCAAGCCACCTTTCCTGTGCTGCAGAATAAACTTCAAAATCATACGTCAGTGCCGAGGTGAATCCCATATCGCCACCACATAAACGTAAAACCCTGTAAGGTAATTGCAGATCGCGGAGAATATCTTTTATATGTTCGACCATGGTATCGAGCGCAGCATAAGAATTATCGGGATGTTCAATACGAACGATTTCCACTTTGTCAAATTGGTGCAGACGATTTAGTCCACGAACGTGCGCTCCGTATGAACCGGCTTCACGTCTAAAGCATGGCGTATAACCTGTACACATCACCGGAAGTTCATTTTCGCTGAGAATAACATCACGGAATAAATTTGTAACAGGAACCTCAGCAGTTGGGATCAGGTAAAGATCGTCAACGCCAACGTGGTACATTTGGCCTTCTTTGTCAGGAAGTTGGCCCGTTCCGAATCCTGATGCTTCGTTCACTAAGTGTGGAACCTGGTATTCTTTGTATCCGGCTTCTGTATTTTTATCCAAAAAATATGAAATCAAAGCACGCTGTAATCTCGCCCCTTTGCCTTTGTAAACAGGAAACCCTGCGCCAGTAATTTTAACACCCAGCTCGAAATCTATGATGTCGTATTTTTTTGCAAGTTCCCAATGCGGCACAGCGCCTTCATGAAGTTTTGGCACAGCGCCTTCTTCAAAGATGTTGAGGTTTTCTTCGGGTGTTTTACCTTCCGGTACAATATCGGCCGGTATGTTCGGAATTGTATATAATTTCTGGGTCAGCTGTGCTGCAAGAGAATCCGCTTTTTCAGCCAAAGACTTGCTGCTTTCCTTTAGTGTAACAGTTTTTTGTTTTAGGATATCGGCTTTTGATTTTTGGCCCGATTTCATCATTTCACCTATGTCTTTCGAAAGCTTATTTGCTGTCGACAAGGTGTCATCAAGTTCGGCCTGAGCAGCGCGGCGCTGTTCGTCAATTGAGATTACTTCTTCAATGATTTGCCTTGCGTCAAGGTTTCGTTTGGCAAGTGCCTGAATTATCTTTTCCTTATTTTCACGTAAAAGAGCGATCTGTAACATTGGAGGTTTGTTAGGAACGCAAATTTAGTGAATTGTTTTTGATAAATGCGGAGTCGCTCGCGGTGGTTATCATGATGCTTCCGGTTATAATTCTGAGTAACATCCCACTGATTTTTAATATCTTTGAAAAAAAAAGATGATCAGGTTATATACTTTCTTGTTGTTGCTCACAGGTTTTGTAGCGACTGCACAAATATCTACTACCGAGGAAATTTCTGAGGCAGAAATGAAATCGGCTTCATCGCTTATGAATTTGGAAGTCAATCCAAATACGCTCAATTACGATATTACGTATCATCAGATGCAGTTCACGGTTGATCCGGCAGATTATTTCATCACGGGAATTGTAACAACAACGTTTACGGCACTTTCAAATATGTCAACAGTGACGTTTGATCTCAGCAATACGCTTGATGTAAACCAGGTGATGATGAATGGCAGTCCGCTAACTTTCAGCCAAAACAGTAACGATGAACTTGTGATCAACCTTCCTTCGGTTGTAACGACGGGGACTTCTTCAACGGTTGTGATTTATTACGCAGGGCCTCCGGGAGAAGGTGATAATTCATTCACTTCAACCACGCACAACGGAACACCTGTGCTTTACACCCTTTCTGAACCTTTTGGAGCGCGCGATTGGTGGCCTTGCAAACAAGACCTTAACGACAAAATTGATCTTATTGATGTTTATATCACGGCACCTGCGCAATATGTGAGTGTTTCCAACGGACTTGAGCAATCTCAAACCGTGACCGGCAACATGAAAACAACGCATTATCGCCACACATACCCAATTCCGGCGTATCTGGTTGCGATCGCAGTCACCAATTACAGCATTTTCACACAACAAGCCGGAATTGCTCCCGATACTTTCCCGATAGTAAATTACATTTATCCTGAAAATCTTGAAGCAGCACAAACGGGCCTTGCATTGACGCTTCCGATCATGAACTTGTTCGAATCTCTATTTGAGCCATATCCATTTCGTGATGAGAAATACGGCCATGCACAATTCAACTTTGGTGGCGGAATGGAACATTCAACTGTTTCATTTATGGGCGGATTTAGCCGTAACCTGATTGCTCACGAACTGGCGCATCAGTGGTTCGGGGATAAAGTAACATGCGGAGCGTGGAATGACATTTGGCTTAACGAAGGTTTTGCTGAATACTTAACAGGCCTCGTTGTTGAAAACTTTGATGGTGAGCAGTCATTCATCGACTGGAAAGGGTTCAAGAAGTTTGTTGTGACAACGCAGCCCGGCGGATCGGTTTACGTTCCTGAAGATCAAGACGAGAATGTCGGCAGGATTTTCAGCAGCAGGCTTTCATATAATAAAGGCGCAATGGTACTACATATGTTGCGATTTAAACTTGGTGATGCCGCGTTTTTTCAAGGTGTAAAAAATTATCTGGCAGATCCTGATCTTGCTTATTCCTTTGCTATTACTCCCGATCTCTTGTTTCATATGGAAGCTGTGTCAGGAATGGAGCTCGATGAATATTTTGCTGATTGGGTCTATGGTGAAGGTTATCCGATCTATAACGTGACCGCGCAGAATGTTGGTAGCGGACAAGCAAAAATTATTATATATCAAGGGCAGTCACATCCATCGGTAGGCTTTTTTGAAATGCCTGTTCCTGTGACTTTGTACGGAAGCAATGGTGCTCAGGCGACTTACGTGCTAAATAATGATTCTGATATTCAGACGTTTTTCGTTGACGTCCCTTTCGTTGTTACCAATGTAGCTTTTGATGTTGAAAATGATATTTTATCTGCAGGAAACACGGCAAGTTTATCAACAGAATCAATCGACTTCCTTCAAAGCGTGATGATCTCGCCCAATCCTGTTTCTTCAATGTTAAATATTTCGATTTCTGACAATATTGAAATTGTTGATGTTTCCGTGTTCAATGTTTTGGGTCAAAAGCTACTTTCGGCAAATAGCACACAAGTTGATGTTTCCGGACTTCCAAGCGGAATGCATCTTATCAAAATCACAACAAGCGCAGGTTTAAAACAGATGAAATTTATTAAAAACTAGTTTAAGAATTTAAGCAGCGGTTTAATAAAAGCGTCATAAGCTTCGATGTGCGGCAAATGTCCAACGTCGTTAATCTCTACCAACTCTGAATTTCTAATTTTAGCAGCGGCAGCTTTACCGAGCGCGGGATAATTTCCTAATGTTTCCTGAACTTCTTTAGGTGCTTTTGCTTTTCCTAAAGCGGTCCGGTCGCGTTGACCAATGATGAGTAAAGTTGGTGCTTGAATATTTTGAAACTCATAGACAACGGGCTGAGTAAAGATCATGTCAGAAGTCAAAGCTGAATTTCTGGCGATAACTTCATAATCTTTATTTAAAGTCCAGCCTGCAGGAATATTCAGCCACTTATCATACTCGGGTGTCCACTTGTTGCCATAGTAAAATTCAAGTTGGTATTGCTTCATCTTTTCGTAAGTCTGAGCAAGTTCGCCCTTATACCAATCGTCAACTGTTTGATATGGAACTACGATTTTCCAATCCTCAAGGCCGATTGGATTTTCAAGAATAAGCTTTTCAGTCATCTCCGGATACATCAATGCAAAACGCACCGCCAGCATTCCTCCCATTGAATGACCAAGAACACTTACTTTTTTAATTCCAATTGCATCAAGCACTGCCTTCGTATTTTGCGCGAGTAATTGAAAAGTATATTGAATATCTTCGGGCTTGGATGATTTTCCGAATCCGATCTGGTCAGGCATGATGACGCGGTATCCGTTCTTTAAGAGGTCGTTTGCCGTTTGTTCCCAATAGACAGCAGAAAAGTTTTTTCCATGTAGGAGCATGACAACCTTGCCGTTTGGTTTCTGAGGAAGCACGTCCATATATGACATTGCCAGTTTTTCACCCTGAATTTCCAGCTGGATTTCTTTAACTGGAAATGGATACGTGATGTTCTCCATCCGAAGACCAGTTGCCGTTAGCTTGTTTTGCTGCGCCTGGATTGCGAGTGACAACAGGCATAAAATTGATGCTGCAATAATCTTTTTCATAATATTATTTCCAAAGTGAAAGCAATCCCTCCATTTTACCATAAACAGGGTCATTATCGGGAATTGAAACATTCGCAATGTTCTCATCAGCTTGAGTACGCTCGCCTTCTTTTCCCGTTAAGATGTCGAAATCGCTTCCGTTAGGATAAGCACCTACCACGGCAAAATCTTCCGAAGATGATATTTTCTTATGACCAACGCCTGCGGGAATTACGACAACGTCTCCTTCTTCAATGTCGATTTCCTCGCCTTGTTCACCTCCGAATTTTACAGTTGCATATCCGCTGTAGACACCAAGGACTTCATGTGAAATACTGTGGTAATGATGATAGTCGAAGATTCCGCCTCGCCATGAATTGCTCCAGTTACGTTCGGCAAAATGCGCTTCAATATGATCGGCATCCGCAACTTCAAAGGTGAACACATTTTTATATATCAGCAGCGGAAACTTGCTGTTCGGAATTGCTCCGTCGTCATTAAATCGTAATTGTATCGGATCCATATTACCAGTTGCTGTTAGAGTTTAAAAAACGTATTGCGTCAGAATTTAAGTTGAGTTCGGGCGCTTTCATAATTGCGTTGAGTTGCTCTTTTTTAGTTGCACTTACAATCGGCGCAGTAACCGAAGGACGGTTGATCAGCCATGCCAATGCGACTGACGCCGGTTCTGAATTGTACTCTGCAGCAACCTGATCGAGGGCTTCTAAAATCCGGAGGCCGCGCTCGTTAAAATATTTATCCATGTCACCACCACGCGGACTTTTATTCAAGTCAGCGTTTGTCCGGTATTTCCCGGTTAGAAATCCGCTTTCGAGTGAAAAATAGGTTATCACGCCAAGGCTGTGGCCGAGGCAAATCGGTTCCAATGTACTTTCAAATTTCTCGCGGGCGTACAAATTATAATGCGGCTGAACGCATTGATAAAGCGGATAACCATTTTCGGCACTTACTGCCAAAGATTCTTTCAATCGATCGGCAGACATATTAGAAGTTCCGATATATCTGACTTTGCCGGACTTTACGAGTTCTGCATACGCTTCCATGGTTTCTTCAACCGGCGTCGCTTCATCATCAAAATGAGTCTGATAAAGATCTATATAATCTGTTTTGAGCCGTTTGAGCGAATCTTCAGCAGCCTGCAAAATGTACTTCTTGCTGACGCCTTTTTTGCCGTCTCCCATATCTGAGCCTACTTTGGTGGCAAGGATAATTTCGGAACGGTTCTTCTTCTGATGCATCCATTTACCGATGATGGTTTCAGATTCGCCACCTGAGTTTCCCGGTGCCCATCTTGAATAACTATCAGCCGTATCAATGCAGTTGAAACCACCGCCTACGAATTCGTCAAGGATAATGTTGGATTGCTTTTCATCTATTGTCCATCCAAAAACATTACCGCCGAAAACAATTGGATAAATCTGCAGTTCTGTTTCTCCTATTTTTCTGGTTTCCATTCTAAAATGTTATTTGTTTTTTCTCATTGCTACTGGTTCTGGCTGCCTCAATGATTCTCATGACATTGATTCCGTCTGCAGCTGAAACGGGAACCGCTTCTTTTTTCTTTATTGCACGGAACAAAAGTTCAAAAAAATCATAATAATTTCCGGGCAGCGTTGGCACGTTTTCACGAACTATAGCGCGTTCAATTTCAGTGTGTAGTAACCCGGATTTGTGCTGTGGCTCTTTTCCCCAATCTGTCACCATTGGTTTTTTGCCGAGTTTAAGCTCGTCTTCCTGAATATCGCCGCGGCTTTTGATGAACGAACCGGTTTTTCCGTGAATAATGTACGATGGCAAAGGCTCACGGGCTAAAAAACCCGCCTTTAATCTCACTCTTAGGTCAGGATAAACCAAAGTGATATCAAACCAATCATCAACAATTGAATCTTCGCGTGTGATGCGAATGTCAGCATACAATGATTCCGGGAATCCAAAAAGGCAAAGCGCCTGATCGATTATGTGCGAACCGAGATCTATTAAAATTCCGGCACCGGCATTTTGTTTTTCCTTATGCAGTTTCGGGCTTAGCTTCGGGTTGTATCGGTCAAAATGTATTTCGGCTTCAACAATATCACCTAAAATATTCTTTGCAAGAACATCCTGAACAGTTTTAAAATCGCTGTCCCAACGACGATTCTGAAATACTGCAAGTTTTAATTTTCGTCTTTTCGCGAGTTCATTTAAAGTTTCAGCTTCCTCTACAGTTGTAGTAAAAGCTTTTTCAACAAGTACATGTTTTCCTGCCAACAATGCTTTTTCTGCATATTCAAAATGCGTGTAAACCGGTGTGTTGACTATTACCAGTTCTACATCATCGTCAAGAAGTTCCTCAAAAGAACCATAGCTTCTGACAAGGGGAAAATCCTCATGAATCAGTTTTTTGCTTCGCTCCCATGCTCCTGTTAGTTCAAATCCCGGATGCAGTTCAAGAAATGGCGCGTGAAACACTTTTCCCGACATTCCGTATGAAAGCAATGCTGTTCTGATTTTATGCATCTACCTTATTTTTGCCCTTTGATATTGATTCGGCCAGTGAATATCTTCGTTCAGTTCCGTTGCGAATGTCAGTGCCAGATGCGGATTTCGGAGTGATTCCCGTGCAAACAGAACCAGATCTGCCTGACCATTTTTTAAGATACTTTCTGCCTGATCTGACTTTGTGATCAATCCTACTGCGGCGGTTTTAATTCCTGCGTCCTTCTTTATTTTGTCTGCAAAAGGCACCTGATAATTTGGTTCGACCGGTATCTGCTGATGAGATACCAATCCTCCTGAAGAAACGTCAATAACGTCAACACCTTTTTGTTTCAAAATAGATGCAAGTCTGACCGAATCATCATCATTCCAGCCACCTTCAGCCCAATCAGTGGCTGAAATCCTCACTAATAATGGAAGATCTGACGGCCATTCGGATTGAACAGCTTCGAGAACTTCAAGCATGAGCCTTATCCGGTTTTCAAAAGATCCACCGTAAGCATCATCACGAAGGTTCGACAATGGCGATAAAAATTGATGCAGCAGATAACCGTGAGCAGCGTGGATTTCAAGAACTTTATATCCTGCGACGACAGCACGAGCAGCGGCCGACTTAAAATCAGAGATAACTTTTGAAATTCCTTCTTCGTCTAGTGCAGTGGGCGGATAACCATCATCATGATATCCGATCGCGCTTGGTGCAACTGTTTGCCAACCGTCAAAATTTGGAATCAGCCTTTGATTTCCCTGCCATGGTGTTGCTATGCTGGCTTTTCGGCCTGCGTGTGCAAGCTGGATCCCGGGCACAGCAATTTGTCCTAATATAAAATGTGCAATAGATTTTAGCTTATCGATGTGTTCATCTTTCCACAATCCAAGGTCGCCGGGCGAAATCCGACCTTCAGGCGAAACAGCAGTTGCTTCCTGAATAACAAGTGAAGCACCACCAATGGCGCGGCTTCCAAGATGTACAAGATGCCAGTCATTTGCAAAACCATCATGCGCCGAATATTGGCACATCGGTGAAATTACAATGCGGTTTTTTAAAATAATGCTTTTGATCTGTAACGGAGAGAATAATACTGACGACATAGAATAGTGGTTTGGCTGAATTGAAAAAACCGCAACTTAGTAAAGTTACGCAGTTCATCAAAAAAACTAAAAACGCGCTGCTGCTTATTAACAAACATTTAAATAGGCATTCACAACGCTGTAGGTATATAATGAACATAAAACACTATTTTTGTCGCCTTTAGAACCTGATTCACAAAATGGAAATACTTATTAAGCTTTCTCAATTTCTATTGAGCCTTTCCCTTCTCATTGTACTGCACGAACTCGGACACTTCATACCAGCAAAATTATTTAAAACACGTGTTGAGAAATTTTACCTGTTTTTTGATGTGAAATTTTCACTGCTCAAAAAGAAAATTGGTGAAACCGAATACGGCATCGGATGGCTTCCTCTTGGTGGTTACGTAAAAATAGCCGGAATGGTAGACGAGAGCATGGACAAGGAACAGCTTGCTTTACCACCTCAGCCGTGGGAATTTCGCTCTAAGCCAGCCTGGCAGAGATTGATCATCATGCTTGGTGGCGTAACGGTCAACTTTGTCCTGGCAGTCATTATTTATATCGGAATGGCTTACGTTTACGGTGAAACATATATCGCCAGCAGCGAGGTAAAAGACGGAATTATGGTCGCTAACCCGGTTGGCGAAAAAGTCGGATTTAAAACAGGCGATAAGATTTTAGCTGTCGACGGACAAAAGTATGATCATTTTGATGATGCTGCTTATGCAGTTCTTTTTGCTAAAACCGTGACGATAGAACGCGATGGTAAAGTGCAGGATATGAATCTGCCGGTCGATTTGCTGTCATCCTTAATGGATGGAAAAAAAGAGCCTCTGATTAACCTACGTATGCCATTTGTGGTCGGAAGATTTGCAGATGATTCGCCCAATATTAAACTGCTTCAGCAAGGTGACCTGATCACTTCGATAAACGGGCAGCCGACGAAGTATTATGACCAGATCGTTGATTTCGCAAAGAAACATCCGGGACAAAGCTTTCCTGCAACGGTGTTGCGGGATGAAAAACAGCAGGCGGCGACTGTTGCCTTTAATAAAGATGGCAAGCTTGGAATTTATCCGGGAAGTCCAAAAATGGATAACCTGGAAAGATTAGGATATTATAAGATAAGTAAAGAAGAATATACGTTCGCCGAATCATTTCCAGCCGGAATCAGAGCCAGCGGCGAGCAGCTTGGTAAATATTTTGATCAACTAAAGGCGATTTTTAATCCGAATACCGGTGCTTATAAAGGTGTCGGCGGGTTTTATGCAATATTTGATATTTTTCCAAGTAACTGGAGCTGGGAAGCGTTCTGGAGCATAACCGCACTGTTGTCTATTATGCTTGGGGTTATGAACCTGCTTCCGATTCCTGCGCTTGACGGTGGACACGTAATGTTCCTGTTATTTGAAATGATAACAAGACGCAAGCCGAGCGACAAGTTTATGGAGTATGCCCAGATCACGGGATTTGTACTTTTGATCAGCCTTGTGCTGCTGGCAAACGGTAATGACATCTACAAAGCAATAGCAGGCAAATAATTTTAAAAATACGTGCTAAATGTTTGCGATAAAAATATTTCGCCTTATATTTGCACCGCTTTAAAAGGCATACGCCTTCCTCCTTAGCTCAGTTGGTTAGAGCATCTGACTGTTAATCAGAGGGTCCTTGGTTCGAGCCCAAGAGGGGGAGCAGATTAATTTAAAAACACCTGTATCTACAGGTGTTTTTCTTTTTTATATACATTTTTTATCCAACCTTTTATCCATCTGCATCTAATTAACGGAAAATGCGCCGTCAACAACTAAACGCGGTGGTAAATAATGCTAAATTTTTTAAGTCAGGGTTAATTTATTAACTATCAATATCTTATCACTACTGATGCTTTATTATTTGCCAGTAAAAAATGTAAAAATCCCGAACTAAATGGTAAAATTAATCCCATTTGCATGTAGTATATGTATTGATACAACAAAGACGTAAAAAATTTGAGAAAAATGCTGTCGAAATGATTTCTGAATGACCCCACCCCTTTAATATAAAGTCGATTTTTTTTCTTAGCTCAGCCACCCCTTCGCCCCCAGGTGCCAAAGTTATCGGTTGCGCTCCTTTTTTTTTAATCTTACAAAGCCACTCTCTGACATAAATAATGATAATTTTTAGCTACCCTCCCAAGGTTGTGAAAGAAAACGGTAAGTTATCTGAAGTTTGAACAAATCCAATTGTACAAAGTCTAGTATATAAACGTCACTCCAGCACCTAACCCCATATCACTATCATAATGTACTGACGGCGAAAAGTATCTTCCTATTGAGTATCTAAGTCCGGCCATGTATTCCTTATCCGAATTAAACATCAGGTTCATTCGCAATTGCCTCGTAACAGGAATATCTTCCCGGCGTAGCGTCAACCGCACATTTCCGTCCGTATAAACCTCAGCACTGGCTTTTACCAACATTGGCAACATATATTCCACACCGGCAGAAAATTCAGCGCGTCTATCTTTAGAGTTGACTTGTCCAAACAAGTTTTCCTCATGCTCGGCCTTGCCCATTCTGCGATACCGCCAGTCGAAACCGATGAAAGGCATCAGCCATTGGTTTTGTCCAAAGTACCTGCCAATATGTGTTTCCACTTCATAGCCATGCATGCTATTGTAGCCCAATCTCCATTCAGACGATATCTGCCATCTTGTATTTGCAAGCATTGCCATACCATCATTACCATTGGAAGCGAAATCATTCTCAAACATAAAATGAAACCGTTTATCATCTGACATCAATTTTTTATATGCGGCCTGAGGGTTTGCGATAAAAGGGTTTGGTGGCGAATCTTCATAAGAGAATATTCTGCCCATGCCGCTCATCATATGATATAAGATGTGGCAATGAAAGAGCCAATCTCCTGATTCGGTGGCGGCAAATTCGATTATATTAGTCTCCATTGGCATGACATCAATCGTGTTCTTCATCGGTGCATAGTCGCCCTGACCATTTATCACCCGGAAATCGTGGCCGTGCAAATGCATCGGGTGTCGCATCATCGAATTATTGTACATAGTAATGCGGATGTTTTCACCTTTCTTGATCAATATTTTGTCAGATTCTGAAACGGTCTTATTGTCCAATGTCCACACATAGCGGTTCATGTTTCCCGTTAACTCAAAGTGAAGCTCTCTAAAAGGTTTGTCAGGAAGCGTAGTCTTTTCCTGCGCTCTTAACATGGCGTAATTAAGTGTCACTATTTCGTTGTCTCCGGTAGTCATATCTGCCATATTATGACCTTCATGACCTTCCCTTGCTTCCGGCACGGCTTGAGGTTCCACTGCGCTTTCTTCTGGATGTTCAGGACCTGTAATTTCAGGATACATCACTGAGTTCATATCCATGGTCTGGTTGCTCATTTCCATTCCCATAGGCTTCATGTCACCCTTCATATCCATCATTTCGTTCATCATCTTCATGCCGGCAAAATATTTTAATCTAGGTAGCTTTTCGGCGGGCATCTTCATTCCGTCACCTAACCATAGTGAAGCCGACTTGGTACGGTCCTCCGGAGTTACTAAAAATTCATAACTCATATCTTCAGGAATTGTAACAATGACATCATATGTCTCTGCCGTCGCTATGATCAATCTATCAACCTCAACAGGTTCGACATCATTTCCATCATTTCCGACAACAGTTATTTTTCCGCCTGAATAAGTCAGCCAAAAATAAGATGAGGCGCCACCGTTGACGATGCGCAATTTTACCTTGTCCCCCGCCTTAAATTTCGGATACTGCTTTTCAATTGCGCCGTTAACTAAAAAGGCATCATAAGCAACGTCGCTTACATCCATTGCATTCATGCGCTTCCATTCGTTGTTGACTTTCGTCTTAAAATGACCCGCTTTTATTGCTTCAGCGTAGCTTTGTACAGTATTTTTTTTAATACCAAACCAATCAGAGGCAGTATGAAGTCGTCGATCAACCTCCATTGGCTTCATGTCGATCCATTCACTTAACACCACAGGTATCGCAGGAATATCTGGCTCGTTTGGCTTTTTAAAGATCAAGGCACCATACATGCCGCTTTGCTCCTGAAGACCTGTATGGCTATGGTACCAGTATGTCCCATTTTGGATTACGGGGAATTTATAAACGAAACTAGATCTCGGCGCGATCGGCATCTGTGTCAAATAAGGCACGCCATCATACTGATTTGGTAGAAAAACACCGTGCCAATGAATTGATGTTTCCTTCTCCATCATATTGTGCACATGAACTTCAGCAGTATCTCCTTCAGTAAAAGTCAGTGTCGGTGCAGGAATGGAACCATTGATAGCGATTGCCATTCGTTTCTTTCCGCTGTAATTAACGATAGTATCACGCACAAACAGATCGTAACGGACCCGCTTGCCTTTATAGCTTTTTCCAGGCTTTTCAGGAGTGTGTCCTGATTTTTCAACTGTAGGTGTAGCATCTGGTACGGTTTGTACTTCTGCAGCTTTTTCAGGCTCAGATTTTTTGATCGGCTGAGGTTTAGGTTTAGGCTTAGCCGGTACTTTGACAGGCGGCTTAGTCGCTTTGGAATCCGTTTTTTTAACTGCCTTTACTTTTTGAAGAACAAGCTTCATCCCACACTTGGGGCAATTTCCGGGCTTACCTGAGTTAACTTCAGGATGCATAGGACAAACATATTGGTCCTGTACAAGCGCAACACTTTTACTTATATCTTCATGTACATGTCCTTGGTGCTGTCCATAACCATTTGCTAATCCCAAGTACAGTAATACGATTGTGATTATCTGTTTCATTTAAATTATAATTTAATACTTCTCAAACGAAGCGAGTTTAGAATAACCGAGACCGAACTTACGCTCATGGCAGCCCCGGCTATCATCGGCGAAAGTAGGATCCCGAAAGTTGGATACAATATCCCGGCAGCTATAGGTATACCCAAAACATTGTAGATGAAGGCGAAAAATAAGTTCTGTTTAATGTTTTTCATCACATTCTTGCTCAGTGAGATTGCTTTCATAATTCCTTGTAAATCTCCCTTGACTAATGTAATAGATGCACTTTCGATCGCGACATCAGTTCCTGTTCCCATTGCTATGCCAACGTTTGCTTGTGCAAGTGCGGGTGCGTCGTTTATTCCGTCTCCCGCCATCGCAACGATTTTACCTTGATCCTGTAGTTTTTTAATTTCATTCAGCTTGTCCTGAGGTAAAAAATCTGCTTTATAGTCGGATAGATTTAATTCTGCAGCTACTGTCTTTGCAGTATTTGCATTATCCCCCGTGAGCATGATCACCGATACATTGTTCTCCAACAACTCCTTTATTGCTGCCTTGCTTGTAGCTTTTATCTTGTCTGTTATTGTAACAAATCCGGCAGTTTTACCCTCTATAGACACATATGAAACAGTCTTTCCTGTTTGTTGCTGAGCAAGCGCTTGATCAAGTATCGCATCAGGAATTTTTACGCTTTCCTGATCAAGAAGCTTGCTGTTGCCGAGAGCAACCCGCTTACCGGATATAATTCCGACCACACCTTTACCTGTCACCGAATTAAAGTTTGCAACATTAAGGAATTTTACATTCTTACCTCGAGCGTAGTTAACAACTGCAAGCGCTAAAGGATGCTCGCTGTGCTGGTTTAATGAAGCGATCATTTGAAGTACATCAGCTTCATTAAAATCTGGATCTATGGTCAATGCACCAACTGAGGGTTTTCCTTCTGTTATTGTGCCTGTTTTATCAATTATCAGCGTATCAACTTTATTAAGGCGCTCAAGTGCTTCAGCGTTTTTTATAAGCACACCATTTTGTGCTCCTCGCCCCACTCCCACCATTATAGACATTGGCGTTGCTAAACCTAGTGCACATGGACAAGCAATGATCAAAACTGCAATAGCATTTGTTAATGCGAAAACTACATTTGATTCACTGCCTAATATCCACCATGCAACAAAAGTGATAATAGATATCGAAATGACAATAGGTACAAAATATCTGGCAACCCTGTCTACGATCTTTTGTATTGGTGCACGCGAACGACTTGCATCGTTAACCATCTTGATAATCTGCGAAAGCAAAGTTTCGGCCCCTACTTTTTCAGCAATCATTATAAATGAAGTTGTGCTGTTGATTGTTCCGGCAGTAACTTTATCATCAAACTTCTTTTCTACCGGCATCGGTTCTCCGGTTATCATTGATTCATCAACATTGGCTTCACCCTCAGTTAATTTACCATCTACAGGAATTTTGTCTCCTGGCTTGACCCGTAGTAGGTCACCTTTCTTTATTTCATCTACTGCAATAGTTTTTTCAACGCCGCCCACTAGAATATTTGCTGTCGATGGAACAAGTTTGAGCAGTTCCTTAATAGCACTGTTTGTTCTGCTATGTGCGCGTGCTTCAAGAAGTTGACCAAGTAATACCAGCGTCAGGATCACGGCCGCAGCTTCAAAGTACACATGAACACCACCCATTTCATTCTTAAACTGCGCCGGAAATATATCTGGAAAAAGTAAAGCAATAACACTAAAGATTATGGCGACACCCGTTCCCAAACCGATCAAGGTAAACATGTTAAGGTTTCGTGTAATGACAGAAGTCCAGGCGCGTTGGAAAAACATCCAAGTCGCTACGACAACAGGTGCTGTGAGCACAAGTTGGATCCAACTCCAACTGGACATTGGCAAAATTTGCATCAGCGGATTGTTCGGAAGCATATCAACCATTGCGATTACAAACACTGGTATTGTAAAGGCAACAGCAATTATAAATTTCTTACGTAATTGGCGATATGTGTTATCATCTTCTTCAGCAAGAGGCTCCATAGGAATCAGGTCCATTCCGCAAATTGGGCATGCACCTGCAGAGTCTTTAATTATTTCCGGGTGCATCGGACAGGTATACTTTGTTGCCTTTGGCTGAAGTGTCGGCAATTTTTCTAAGTTCATTCCACATACGGGGCAGCTTCCGGGCTTATCATAAACTTTATCACCTTCGCAATGCATTGGACAATAAAATTTTCCCGAAGAATTGTCTCCAATCGTTGCAGGATTTGCCGTATGATGTTGATGATGCCCTCCTACCGAAGCGGCAGTTTCCTGAAGATGTCCTTCCGGTTGAATTTGATACTTGCTTTCTGATCCACCAAGTGCATTTTGTAACGCTTCCAGAGATACATGCTTAACCATTGTTACCACTGCCAAACCTTTATCTTTCGAGACATCGGCTTCTGTTACCTCAGGAACTGCAAGCAATTTCGACTTCACGAAAGCTTCACATCCTGAACAGGTCATTCCGGTGAGTTGATATGTATGTTTCATTTTTTATTATTTAGTACCATACAAAGGTCGGCATTAGACCGTCCTCACCAATTGCACAATTATGGTCTATATCTGCAACATTTATAGATCATGTAGAGGCTTTCGTTTTTGTTCCTTAATTTCCTTAAAAAAGGTAGGCGTCAAACCCGTAATTTTTTTGAACTGTCTGGTGAGGTGAGAGGCGCTGCTGTAGTGCAGCAGGCTAGCGATCTCGTTAAGGTTCAGCTCGTCGTATACAAGCAATTCTTTTACGCGTTCAATTTTCTGAAGAATGTAGTATTGTTCAATAGTAATAGACTCCTGTTGAGAAAACAGACTACTGATATAGCTGTAGTCATTGCCTACTTCCTGTGCTATATATTTTGATAAGTTGGTCTTTATGAAATTATTCTTAGAATAGATTAATTCAATGATTAGGTTTTTTACTTTTTCGGTTACGCGACTTTTACGATCATCAATAATTTCAAAACCGTGTAGCTGCATCACCTTATTCAACCGTTCCAGATCAGGCTTCTCTATTGTTTTTTTTAGTTCCACATCTCCCAGCTCTACATAAATCGGAGTAAGGCCGAAGTTTTCAAGCTCCGACCTTACAGTTTTACAGCGATTGCAAACCATATTTTTAATATACAGTTTCACCCTTCTTTTTTAGTGCTGATGTTCATCATGGTTCTCCGTTCCTGCAGCAACCGGCTCCGTTAACTTCATCTCACATTTTGGACAGATGTCGTTCAATTTTCCTGTTACTTCAGGATGCATCGGACAAGCATATAATTGCTCTGATGCATCGGTTGCTCCGGTGGCTCCATCAACACTATCTTCTACTGGAACAGCATCGTTTGTTGTTGTAGCTGCGTCATCCTTTTTTACGTTGCATGCAGCTAACATTAATGTTACTGCCAAAATTGTAAATAATTTGGTTTTCATAATTGTGTTTAAATTAATTTTTACGCTTGAGATATTTGAAGTTTATTGTTAGTTGTATGCTACTTAAGTTACCTAAGTACGGAAATATTTACTTTCCTTTTGCCTAAATGATTCATAATATTAAACACAGAAAATGCCGTGAACATTAATGCACTGGAATAATTCTAACAAGACATTAGATACCGAGCGTATAAATTTAAAACACAGATTATTAAACAATTTGTACCTTTGTTCTGATGCAAAATAAATATATCCACATTTTGTTCATGTTACTTTCCTATGCAATTGCATTAGGACATGATGCAGTACCGCATCACCACTTTCACGATGCGCAAGAATTAGAACATCACCACCATCATGACACGGGCAATAATGACCACGACGTTATAAATAGCGACTCCGGCGACTCCGAAGGTCACAACCATATGTTCTGTCATTATTCGCACACTGGCGACAAATCATTCATGAATAATGATTCTGAAGTAAAGGTGTTTGCAAAAAAAACCTTGTCTTCATTTATTCTGGTAGGTTGTACAGCTACTGTATTTATAATTCCTATGGTACATCCCGTACCTAACTGCACAGTACATCATTTATCTGATTCATCTTCACAGCTGTTATCTTCCGGATTACGAGCGCCACCTGCTTTAGCCTAAAAATCTCATGCTACCTACCGATTAGAAGACTGCTTCTCATCTTATAGGACGATATTTTAGACTATTAAGTAATCCATATAATACAATAATGAAAAATTTTATAGTAGTTGCATCCGTTGCGCTTTGCTTCATCAGTTGCAACAACAAACAGCAAGAACATGGTCACGACCATTCTAGCGGTACTCACCAGCATAGCGATGCAGTTCCGACTGAAGATACTAATTCCAATTCTGAGCAGATAGGGTTCGATGCATCCCAAGAAGTTACCACTGATTCAATTGTGCCGGCACATGATCACTCATCATCAGGTCATCAACATTAATAGCATGAAACGAATAATATACCTTTTATTCGCTATGGCCACTTTAGGCTGTAACGATAAATCTGCGACGGAAAAAACAGCCGATCAAGAACCACTATCTCATACTATCTACTCCGACAAGACCGAATTATTTGTAGAATTCACTCCATTGGTTGTAGGCGAAAGCACTAATTTCGCGGCACACTTCACTGTGTTAGGTGACAGTTTTACTGCACTTTCACAAGGCGAGGTCACCATCAGTTTAATCCTAGGCACAAAAGGAATAAAGCATACGTCCAATGCTCCTGAAGTTCCGGGTATATATAAACTAGCGATTACTCCAAGTACTGCCGGAACCGGTCAATTAATCTTTGACATCAGATCTAAAAACTTTACCGACAGGATCGTCATCAATAATGTCGTTGTATATCCTGATGAGAAATCTATTCCCAAACATGAAGAAAAAGCTTCCGGTGAGATTGCATTTCTAAAAGAACAGGCATGGAAGATTGAATTTGCAAATGTACCTGCCAAAAGACAATCGTTTTCTGACGTAATTGTTACTAGCGGACAAGTCTTATCTGCTCCCGGTGATGAGTCGATCGTAACTGCATCAGCAAGCGGAATCGTGTCTTTTTCCGGAACAAAAAACACTGTTGGTACTTCAGTTGCCAAAGGAACCTCCCTTTTTACAATCGCGGGTGGTAATATGACAGAGCGCAATGTTAATTCGAGCTTCAATGAAGCTAATGCAAATTTTAGCAAGGCTAAACTAGATTACTCACGTGCTCAGGAATTGGTTAAAGATCAAATCATATCACGGCGGGAGTTCGAAGAGATTCAGCGAAATTATCAAATTGCACTCAGCCAGTATAACACCATCGCCCGAAATTATTCTTCAAAAGGGTTGAACATCACGGCTCCTTTAACGGGATTTATTAAAAGCATAGCAGTGTCGGAAGGTCAATTTGTGGAAGCTGGAGCGCCATTAGCAGTTATCTCAAAGAATGGAAAACTGGTTTTGCAGGCAAATGTATCACAGAACAATCTCGGTAAAATCTCGACCATATCCGAAGCGAATTTCAAATCCAACACAGGTGATGTATTTTCTACCGGCGCTCTTAACGGCCGAATAGTTTCATTCGGAAAAAGCATTGCTCCCGGCTCACCGTTCGTTCCAATTACTTTTGAAATTGACAATCCCGGAAATATCATTTCTGGATCAGTAGTCGAGGTGTATTTAAAATCAGAGCCAATATCAAAAGCACTGGTCATTCCTGCCTCTTCACTCCTTGAAGAACAAGGTACTTTTTATGTGTTCGTTCAAACGGCGGGTGAAAGTTTCGAAAGACGTGAAGTAAAAGTAGGCGCCAATGATGGCCAAAATGTACAGATTCTATCCGGTATTACAGATGGCGAACGAGTCGTGTCCAAGGGTGCATATCAAATCAAACTGTCGGCAGCGTCAGGAACCTTACCGGCCCATGGCCATGAACATTAATATCCGCCATGCTAAATAAAATAATAAACTTTGCCTTGCATAATAGGCTCATAATCCTCATTGGCAGCGTACTGCTTTTGGTGTTTGGATCCTATACGGCATCAAAAATGGAGGTCGATGTTTTTCCCGATCTCACTGCACCTACGGTTGTCATTTTAACCGAAGCTCACGGAATGGCTCCCGAAGAGGTTGAGAAACTTGTCACTTTTCCAATTGAAACCGCTGTTAACGGTGCGACTAATGTACGCCGCGTCCGCAGTTCTTCATCGGCAGGCATTTCAATTGTATGGATTGAATTCGAATGGAATACTAATGTTTTAATAGCACGTCAAACAGTTAATGAGAAGGTTGCAGCTGTCAGTGAAACGCTTCCGCAAGGAGTCGGAAATCCTACAATGGCACCCCAGTCAAGCATCATGGGCGAAATTATGTTTCTGTCAGTTACAGCAGACAGCACTTCTATGATGGACGTTAGATCTATCGCAGATTGGACAATAAGGCCACGGTTACTGGCTACTGGTGGTGTCGCCCAAGTGGTAATTAACGGAGGGGACTACAAGCAATATCAGATTTTGGCTTCTCCACAAAAAATGGACTTCTACAAAGTATCCCTGCAAGAACTAGTCAAAGCTGCACAACAATCCAACGGCAACTCTTCCGGAGGATTTATGAACGAATACGGAAATGAATATATCATTAAAGGTGTTGGACGCACTAGTGACATTGACGAAATTGGAAACTCGGTAATTAAAATGAACGGCAACAATGCCATCAGAATACTTGATGTTGCCGAACTTACAATTGGTTCAGCGCAAAAGATTGGTGATGCCAGCAAAAATGGTAAACCGGCAGTTGTGATGACTGTTCAAAAGCAGCCTTCTACAAATACTTTAGAACTTACTCAAAAGGTTGATGATGTTGTAGCCGATCTAAAAAAGACATTGCCAAAGGACATCCATATTGATACCCATGTATTTCGACAGGCGGACTTCATAAACGCTTCAATCAGTAACATCCAGAAAACATTGCTTGAAGGAACAGCCTTCGTCATCATTATTCTGTTTCTGTTTTTGATGAATTGGCGTGCAACAGCTATATCATTAGTTGCAATTCCAATATCATTGATCGTAGCAATACTAACTCTCAAATGGTTAGGATTTACGATTAACACGATGAGTCTTGGCGGAATGGCAATTGCTATTGGCGACTTGGTCGATGACGCAATTATTGATGTTGAGAATGTCTTCAAGCGTTTAAAGGAAAATGCACGGCTCCCGATTGAACAGCAGCGAAAAAAACTTACAGTTATTTTCGATGCATCATTTGAGATAAGAACCTCCGTAATAAATGCAACGTTTATAATTATCGTGGCATTCATCCCATTGTTTTTCCTTTCCGGTATGGAGGGCAAACTTCTCGCTCCTCTTGGGATAGCATTTATTGTTGCACTTTTTGCATCTCTCATTGTTTCGATAACACTCACGCCGGTCCTGTGCAGTTATCTGCTAACTAGTGATAAGATGCTGGCTAAACAGCACAATGAGAGTTGGCTAGTGCGCCATTTGCAAAGTGGTTACCTTAAAGCATTGGAACTTGCTATGAAAAGCAAAAAGGCAGTTATTGCGGGAGCTATCGGATTGTTCTTAATAGCTTTGGTACTTATGTCGCAATTGGGACGAAGTTTCCTCCCTGAGTTTAATGAAGGTTCACTGGTTATTAGTGTCGTCAGTCTCCCGGGAATTTCACTTGATGAAAGTAATAAGATTGGTAATCAGGTCGAAAGAGCATTATTAACCATACCTGAAATAAAGGTTACCACCAGGCGGACAGGACGAGCCGAGTTGGATGAGCACGCACAAGGGGTTAATTCCTCGGAAGTTGAAGTGCCGTTTCACCTCACAGAAAGAGATCGCGAAGAATTTATGGCAGAAGTCCGTGAAAAGTTAGCTGCAATTTCAGGTGCAAATATTACCATTGGTCAGCCGATTGGTCACAGAATAGACCATATGCTTTCGGGAACACGTGCCAACATAGCTATAAAAATTTTTGGTACCGATCTCAATAAGCTGTTTACAATTTCGAACCAGATAAAAAGTGAGATACAAGACATTGAAGGTTTGGTGGATTTATCAGTAGAGCAGCAAGTTGAAATTCCGCAAATTCAAATTAAACCGAAACGAGAAATGCTGAACTATTATGGCATCACTATCGGTCAGTTCAACGAGTTTGTTGACGTTTCTTTTGCCGGTGAAAAAGTCTCCGAAATATATGATGGTAACAGGACTTTTGATCTTGTCCTTCGTTTCGATGATGCAAACCGTGGCAAATTAAACAATATCAAAAACGCCATGATCGATACTCATGATGGTAAAAAAGTTCCATTAGAATATGTTGCTGATATTGTAAGCACTTCCGGTCCTAACACCATAAACAGAGAAAACGTACAACGCAAAACAGTAGTGTCGGCAAACGTGGCTGGTCGTGATCAAAAAAGTGTGGTAGAAGAGCTGCGAGCCCGCATAAATGATAAGATAAAACTGCCTGAAGGTTATAACATCGAGTATGACGGACAATTTGAAGCAGAAGCCGAGGCATCAAGAACGCTGTTCTTGGCTTCAATCCTTTCAATCTTGATTATCTTCTTGATTTTATTCCAGGAATTTAAGCAGATTAAAACCGCGTCCATAATTCTACTAAATCTACCATTAGCACTTATTGGTGGTGTATTTGCCGTGTACTTCACGAGCGGAATTTTAAGCATTCCTGCAATTATTGGTTTCATAACTTTATTTGGTGTTGCAACGCGGAACGGAATTCTACTGGTCTCACATTACGAAACATTGGAAAAAGAAGGATTGACTTTATATGACACTATAATTCAAGGTTCAAAAGATAGGTTGAGTCCGATCTTGATGACTGCATTAACTGCGGGATTGGCATTGGTTCCTTTAGCCATTGCAAGCGATATGCCGGGCAACGAAATCCAAAGCCCTATGGCGAAAGTTATTCTCGGTGGCTTGTTCACCTCGACCTTGCTCAATATTTTTATTGTGCCGGTAGTTTACTATTTGTCGAACCACAAAAAAGAAGCAGATGATAAATAAGTTGCTAATAACACTAATGCTGTTTTCCGTAACGCTGTTGCAAGCGCAATCAAATATGGAAACCACACTGGCTGAGATTTCAAAAAACAATAAAACGATTTTGGCAAATGCCGCCGCAGGTGATGCGCAGAAATTACAGTTCACCACAGGGCTTAACTTGGCTAATCCTGTTGTTGAATTCGATTATTTAAAAGGTAGTCCTGCCAACGCAGGAAACCAAACCGACTTCACTGTTTCGCAGCAATTTGACTTTCCAACGGCGTATGCTAAAAAACGTCAGCTGGTAGATCAGCAATCGTCTCAGGTAGCGCTTCAACTACAGGTGAAAAGGCAGGATATCTTGTTGGAAGCTAAAAAAGCTTGTATCAGGCTAATTTTCCACAACAAACTGCAGTCACAACTACTGCAACGAAAAAAAGCTGCAGAAAAACTCTCCAATAATTATCAATCTCGGCTCGACAAAGGAGATGCAAACATTCTCGATGTCAATAAAGCGCACCTACAGGTTATTGAGATCACAAATAGCTTCCAGCGAAATATATCTTTAATCAATCAGCTCAATCAAAAATTGACTGAACTAAATGGTGGTGACCCTATTATATTTAATGATACAATTTATCCTTACATTCCAGAAATACCTGAATTTGAAATTTTAGAAAAAGAGTATGAAGACAATGACGCGTTGCGAAAATCACTTGATCAGGAAAAGGTAATTGCCGAAAATCAGCTTGCGGTCAGTAAAGCTTTAGCCCTTCCAAAAATGGAAGTTGGATACCATTATCAGGGAATACTTGGACAAACCTACCAAGGTGTGCATACAGGAATTTCCATCCCCCTTTGGGAGAACAGGAATGTGATAAAACAAAATCGCTCACAAATCATAGCTACTGAAATGGAAATTGATGCGCATGTCAATGAACATTTCTACCACATTAAGCACCTTTATGAACATTACTTGAACCTTAAAGTCACAATGGACGCGTATCGAGTTGCTAACTTTGATAGCGCTGCACGCAATAAAACTTTGCTTGCCAAAGCATTTGCTCTAGGACAAATCTCCTCGGTGGAATACTTTATGGAAATTACTTATTATTATACTGCGCTTGACAACTTCCTTGAAACAGAAATGCAATACCACGATACGATTGCAGAATTATATAAATACAAATTGTAACCCTTAACCTTCAATGTAAATGAAAACACTATTTAAAACAATGACTATGATTGCGGCGGTATTCGTAATCTCAAGTTGCACGGTTCAAAAACAACAAACCGTTTCAAAAGCATTAATTAAAACAACCATCACCTGTGACCACTGCAAGCAATGCGAAACATGTGGAGGCCTACTCGAACAAACCCTTTTAAAGACGAGCGGCATACAGATGATTACACTGAACGAAAAAGAAGCCACCATTGAAGTAATCTACAACACAAAGAAAACGTCACTACCTGAAATTAAAACAGCGATTAGTAAATTAGGTTATGATGCTGATGAGATTAAAGCTGATCCGGCAGGATACGCAAAGCTTGACGAATGTTGTAAACCTTCTTAATATGCACTTCTACACGGTAATGCCTACCACTTTATTGCCATTTTTCAAAACGGAGATTGAACTTGCTCATAACTCGCTATTAGCAAGAGAATTTTCCATTTCATGGCATCATTACGAACGGGCGCATATTATTGGACAAAAATATCCATACCAGCATACTCTAGTACACTGAAGATGTTGCTCTTTGGGATTTACATTAAAAACGTAAAGGAAATCTTTGGCCAAATTTCACGATTAATTTTTGGTGGCCTAAAGTCATTCGTTGGCGTAATTCCAACAGGAAACACCGGCGGCGCAAATGTTCCTCCATTAAAATCGATGAAAATCCCCACTGACTTACAAGTTATACTTGAGAGACATTCTTAGCTCAGCTTCATCTGGTTGCAATTTTATTGCAACCAGTAAAATCACTATTTATTAATGCTAACTTAAATCATGGAATCACAAAAATCTCATTGGGAAAACGTATTTGCCACAAAAGCACCTAACGAGGTAAGCTGGACACAACAATATCCACATACTTCTATGAAGTACTTAAAGAATCTATGTCTGCCGAAAACAGCAAATATTATTGATGTCGGTGGTGGAGATAGTAATCTAGTAGATGCTTTACTGGAGGAAGGCTATGAAAACATATGGGTTTTAGACATTTCTGAATTTGCTTTAGAAAGAGCAAAGAAACGCATAGGCAATAAAGCAAAACTAGTTCATTGGGTTGTCTCAGACATAACTGAATTTAACACGACTGTTCAATTTGACTTCTGGCATGACCGCGCCGCATTTCACTTCCTGACGGCCAATAATAAAATTGAAAGCTATCTCGCAATAATTACTAGAGCCATTGCAACTGGCGGTCATTTCCTGCTGGGGACATTTTCAGAAAATGGACCGTTAAAATGCAGCGGCTTAGAAATTAGACACTATTCAGCGGCCACTATGAAGAGTATGTTCAGCCATAAATTTGAACCAGTTGAATGTTTTACTGAAAATCATATAACACCATTCGATACAGTTCAAAATTTCCAATTCTGCGGCTTTAAAAAAAAATAATATGAGCGAATGTAAAACTGATCAGGTTCGCGACCCTAGTACTCCTACAGCGATAAAATTAGGTAGTAGTAAGTCGGATAACTGCTGTGCAAATGATGAAGAAACTCACTCCAACGAAGAAAATGCAGAACCAGGTGATGAAGCGTCGTCAGGATGGAAATCTCATTGGCAGTTACTCCTCGCAATTCTGATTCTCACAACAATGCTTGCGTTGGAATTTGGCTTTGACTACATCCCGGCCTTTCCTGCTAACCTAATTATTTACAGCATCGCTTATCTGCTTGCAGGATTTAATGTAATATATATGGCTTGGCGAAAAGCCATACGGTTTGATTTCTTCAACGAGTTTTTCCTGATGAGCGTCGCGACTGTGGGTGCTTTTGCAATAGGATCATATAGTGAAGGAGTTGCTGTTATGGCATTTTATTCAATAGGTGAATGGTTCCAGGATGCAGCAGTTAATCGTGCAAAAAGAAGTATTAAGGCATTATTGGACATCAGGCCTGATGAAGTCTCAGTAGTCAGAAGTGGTACCACCATTGTAGTAGATCCCAAAGAAGTAAAGCCTGACGAAATAATAAGAGTTAAACCGGGTGAAAAAGTAGCGCTCGATGGTGAACTAGTTTCAGATAAAGCCTCTTTTAATACCGCTGCACTTACTGGAGAAAGCAAACCTGATAACAAATCGAAAGGCGAAACAGTGTACGCAGGAATGATTAATCTGAATATCGTAGCAGATATAAAAGTAACATCCAAATTTCAGGATAGCAAGCTCAGCAAGATCCTCGAAATGGTTCAGGATGCTACTGCAAGAAAATCACAGACACAATTATTCATCAGCCGGTTTGCAAAAGTCTATACGCCGATTGTATTTGCACTTGCTGTCGCAGTATGCCTTATACCCTACTTCTTCGTAGATCCCTATTCGTTTGAAGTCTGGTTTTACAGAGCATTGGTCTTTCTGGTCATTAGTTGCCCATGCGCGTTAGTTGTTTCGATTCCATTAGGTTATTTTGGAGGTATCGGCCTTGCTTCACGTAACGGTATCTTATTTAAAGGATCAAACTTCCTTGACGTGATGACAAAAGTCAATGTTGTTGTCATGGATAAAACAGGAACACTAACTGAGGGTGTTTTCAAAGTTCAAGAAATTATAACTCAGGATATCGAAGAAGCACATCTACTGAAATGGACAGCCGCTATCGAAAGCCAATCCACCCACCCTATTGGATTAGCCATAATAGAACACGTGGGTAAAGATGCCATTAAGAATGTTGAAATATCCGGTGTAGAAGAAATTTCTGGTCACGGCCTCAAAGGAACAATTGACGGCAAAGAAGTACTCGCTGGAAATACAAAGCTAATGAGGAAGTTCAATATCCAATATCCACCGGAAATTGATAAAATAGTTTACACAATTGTAGTAGTTGCAGTTGATAATAAATACAACGGCCATATTACAATTGCCGATAAGATAAAGGAAGATGCAGCTCGCACAATTAAAGAACTACACGCTCTAAACATTAAGACGGTTATGTTGTCCGGCGACAAGCAATCCGTAGTTGACGAAGTAGCTAAAAAGTTAGGTATAGACGATGCCTACGGCGATCTGCTCCCTGAAGGAAAGGTATCAAAAGTCCAAACATTAAAAGATCAGGGAAAATATATTGCCTTTGTAGGTGATGGCGTAAATGATGCACCTGTAGTTGCCTTAGCAGATGCCGGAATCGCAATGGGTGGATTAGGCAGCGATGCCACAATTGAAACTGCCGACATTGTAATTCAAAATGATCAGCCTTCCAAAATCGTAACAGCAATTAAGATTGGAAAGCTAACAAAACAGATTGTGTGGCAAAACATCATCATGGCCATGCTCGTAAAGCTGATGGTTTTAGGTTTAGGTGCTGGCGGAATAGCAACCTTATGGGAAGCAGTTATTGCAGACGTTGGTGTTGCACTTTTGGCTATCTTAAATGCGGTACGCATCCAAAGAAAACAGATGCAGTGAACCAACCGTCTCGTTCAGATCCCCACTAGCTTCTTCTTTAGCCTTCTCACGAAGTAGAACAATTTTACTTGAATCCATATAAACAACCGAAAACCAAATTAAATACACAAGATTCTTGGCAACTTTTAAGAATTATGTAATGATTTTAAAGATCAAATAATACAACCAGAGATCAATAATTAGACTAAGTAATCTGGCATAATAAATAAAAGTTCCTAATTTTATGCTGATGTGTCGACCTAAGCAAAAGTGTGAAATAATCTGAGCAATAAAGATGAAAAGCAGTAGTACACCGATATAAATTAGTGTAAAGTACCAATAGAATTGTAAGCCAAGCATAATAGAACTCACAAGCATTAGTACATAAAATAAGTCTCTATCATATTTATACAATCTCCTTTCCAATGTACTAGCAACTAGGTGCCTATATGCTGCGTCTATTTTTAGACTTACCTTATCAGCGAGAACTCTTTCGCTTAGATGATTAAATAAAATTACTAAAAAGAGTGTGATGTGTAATTCTAGTTGCACAACTTCCAAATATTCTTTCATATAATAGTTTTTACGTCTACAGTTACTTAAAAATAACAGCGTTGGACAATTGCCTATCAGTTACTCGGTATCGCCAGACACCTACCACATAATAAACAAAGCCAACGCATGACGTTAGCTTGCTTATTATTCTTTGTGGTTGATTAAAACTGGCGATTTTAGTAACAAGAATAATAGCAAACGCTATTCTATATTTTTAACTGGTTTTTTTCTTATAATTTTTTTGTTATATTTAAACTTAGCTCTTCAATGAGTTATATTTTATTTTAATCCATTTAATTTTTCCCATACTCTTTTATAATCCTGACCTGACATTTTCGAGCTTTTGGGTCGTACATTATCCCAAGTACCATTATCAAGCGAGCTTAACCACGTGTTAACTTGTGTTGTACTGTGACCAAAAATATCACCTTGAACGGATATTTTATAGAGATCTCCAACTTTTTTTGCAATACTTCGAGGAATGTTATTTTTCCTCATCAAAACTCCTTCATCGGTGTTTACACCGTAATGCAATAACGCCGGAAGATTCGCCATTTTCTTTTTTTCCACATCACTTAAATTTCCCCAGTCTGTACCACTATTAGGCATCTTTTGTATTGCAGCTAAACCCCATGTGGCTGCATTAGCCAAATGTGAATACATTGCTCTGGTACATTTTTCTATCCTCTTTCTAGGGTCAGATTCATGCAAAAAATATCGTTCTGCAATATAATTAATTGAACTTCCATTTACCCAATCAATCATCATTTTGCTAATTGAATTTCTATCTACGGAGTTGTCATTATTTGAAAGTTGCTCGATTGTTCTCCTTATCTCTGGCGTTTGCAGCATTATTCCAATAATTTTCTGCAAACTATGATTATTTTGAGAAAACAATTGGTTTTTTTTCCAATCGGTTGAACTCAAATTTGCTTCTCTCAATCCGCTCCATAATTTTCCGATAGAAACTGTAGAAAAACCTGTTGAATCTGACAATATTGCGTCGCGAGTCGAAATCCGTTCTGCGTATTGACGGAGATTTGTTTTTAAATAATTCTTCTGCTCACTATTTAGTTTATTATATCCAAAAGTATCTTGAAGTTTTAGCTCCAAACTAGATATGAATGTTCCAAGATTATCACTTTGAACATACAAATGTGATATATATTGAAGCAATCCAGACCATCTTACATCTCTAAACAGCCATCGTTCAAATTCAATAGACGGATCAGATAAAGCTTTTTGTACAATGTCAATTAATTGTGATTTTAATTCGTCCGCAGCGGTTTTAACATAATTGGAGATTGAAATTAAATCTTCATCACTATTAGATATAATTCCTACCCATCCTAATGATTCTTGCCCCGCTCTCCCAACTCTTCCTGCCAAATTCCAAAAATCTCTAACAGGCATTTTTTTGTAAGGGTATGTCAATGATGTCATTATTACCGAGGAAATTGGAAAATTAATCCCTTGGGCTATAGTAGTAGTCGCAACTAAAGCCTGCAATTTTCCTTTAGACATTAGATCTTCAACTAAATATTTAATTTCGTCTGGAATGGCAGAACTATGTACCCCAATTCTATTTTTCAAGCACTCAGAAAGGGAAAATCCATCTCCTAATTCATCATGAATAAATTTCCTTACAAGTTCAACATCTTCATCCTCTGCAAATTCATAATTATTTTTACGGCATATCTCATTGGCGATATCAAATGCATCACTAGGGTTATTTGCAAGAATTACTGAGGGTTCTCTGATGCAAATTATTTTTGATGCTAGAGTACTTGCAAAAGTCTTTTTAGTATTTAAAGTTGAGAAGGAAGGATCAGTGGGTGTTGACGCTGCTAGCGCTATATCATCATCTATTAAATACGTACCCTTATTTGTTAGCAGCGTTTTCAGTTTAAAATCATATACTCTTCTTCCTCCCTCTTTAGTTAAAGCACCGATTACCCTTTCGTTTGGTTGCCACCAATTTAAACTCAAATGAAGTTCTTTTCCTCTATCTCCTCCTAACCAGCGTGCAATTTCATGTGAGTTAATAACATCAGGGGTCATTAGAAGGAAGTTTGCCCTAATACAATCAGTTTTGATTGTGGATAATAACAATTCAAGATTGAGACCTCTACTTTCTTCTTCCAAATTGTGGGCTTCATCAACCACTGCCAAAACTAGGGGACGATTCTCAGACGTACCATATTTTTGTCTTATCATCAAATGCAGCTTTTCGTATGTTGTAACTAATACATCAAAAGCACTGTTAGTTGCATCCCTTTCCATCAATGCTTCTTCGAAACCATCTAATTCTAACGCCCCACTTACCTTTTCAACTCTTATATTGATCTGAGACAAATCTCTATGCAATTGATTGTAAACTTGGTTAACCAAGGCGCGCGTCGGCACTACATAAGCAACCCATCCACCATCAGCAGCAAATTGATTTAGTGCCATTAGCAGTCTATACTCCGCAATCATTGTTTTACCACTTGACGTTGGCAAATTAACCACAACTGCATTATATGCAGGATTAAAAATCTCTCCTAAAGCTTCCTTCTGAGGATATAACAGTTCGAAAATACCTTGATCTTCTTTTTTAGATATAAAGTCATTAAATCTAGAAATCCTCGAATTGATACCACGAGTATTATACCAAATAGTATTTCTAATTAGCTTTAAAGAAAATGCTTCAAAAAATTGAAATAATAGTTGTAGACTTATATTTTCAGCTTTTATTGCAAACTCCTTCGAATAACCAATATGATAGGTAATCTGACCCTCTGGTTCAATTGGCTTGCCTTCTATTAAATATTTAGCTAAAATCTCGACTGCTTTTGCAAAATGATATAAGGAAACTAATTCCGATGCTATAAAAGGGCGACTCGCTTCATCAAAATTATTTAAAAAATGATCCTCAAATTGCATTTGTTCATTTCGCAAGCTTTCAATTAATTCAATTGAGTGCGATATGTCGTGCCAATCCTTTTTCCGTATGAGACCAACTAACGCTTTGAAGGAGGTGTTTAATAGTCTTGAATTCCAATTATTGTTTTGCGGTATTTGATCAATATGGTCTTGTTGAGACTTTAAATATTGACGTACCAAGTGCCAACTCTCGCCTAAATAACCAAAGGAAATAATTTTGATATATTCAAAGACAGTATATTCACCTTCATTTTTTATTTCTAACTGGGTTGCAATGTCAAAATATGATGAACACATTGCTTTAAACTCTTCTGTCGATTGTTTTTCCCATAAATCAATAATCCTTAGCTCACACAAGTTTTTCGCTTTTTCTAAAACGGCAATTTGCAGATCGCTTAAGGATTCATCACTAAATCTATTAGCGATTTTAACCCTCTGAATAAGGGTGCTAATGCCCTTTAACAGATCTGGATATGCAGCTTCTAAATGGTGATATTTAACTGCTATATTCATTCTGCTTGGTTGCCAGTTATTATGTTGCGCCAATCGTTGCTCGAAATGGATGTATATAAAGCAATTAATTTAAGCCCTATGGGTTCTAGGATAGAAGTTTTTATTCTATGATAACTCAGGGAAATGTCTTTTTCGTCGTGGTCTACATCTCTAACTAGGACACCAAACAAATGATACAAATTTAACTCTCCATAATAAGAACGAAGAGCACTTTCGTAATCTATTTTGAATTGATTATCATCATTTAAAGATAAAGTTTTACTCTTCAAATACGTTATTAGTATTTGTCGTTTATTACTCTCTGTGTATAATTTTTTTAACTGATTTTCTATTCCATCAGCTTTTGTCATTACTTGAGGCGGTCGATTAGCTGTTTCTGAAGAAGTCTTTATTTCTCCAAACAAAAACAACATACTTCCGTTTGTTTCAACAAACCCTACCAAATCTGCTCCAGTTTTATTACCCTTTGGATTTCTAGCGTCTCGAAGTTCATTCCAATGAAATCTACAGTTGAAATTCTTTTCAAGCATTACCTCAGCTAAAGCCTCACCAATTCTCCAATTTCGCAAATCCTCCGGAGTTGCATTTTCAAGAGCTTGTATATCTGCCAATAAAGTTTCTGAAGTAGAAAAACCAGTTTGCACTAAACCTGTCAATTCCTGTAGTCTTGCGTCATTGACTTCTACGTCAATTAAAGTGTTAAAAACTGATCCCTTAAGATGATCTTTGAGTAAATCGTCATTAAGGTACACTCCTTCAAAACCTCGAACTGAATTATCTATTAGTTGGTATAGGGTCTTCAATAGACTTAATGTTTGTTTTATTGCTTATCGCTATTAAACCAGACAAATATAGAACTATATCATATATTTTTACATTGGTATCAATGTCAGATGATTTCAGTTTTAACTTTGTCCTATCAAGACGATAACCTAATATAAATTTATGTACTCAATAAATGTAAAGGACTGGAGAAAAATTCCCCTTAATAATCTTCTTTTCATCTTCGCCCAGGCTGAATTACGCTTAAATTATACTATACAAAATTCTGATAAAATTACAGCACGGTTCTATTCGACTTTAATTATTCTTATTGGAATTTTTACTGCGGGTATTGGCTATCTATCTAATAAATCTAGCACATGTATTCACTATGATCATATATATTTTTTAAACCTATTTTTCCTGATAAACTTATTAGTTCTTATTCTATGCTTTATTTACCATGTAAGCCCTCGCGATTTCATGGGTTTGGGACGGAGTCCTCATGAATTGTCTAATCCCGATTTATTAGAACCTGTGGAGTTACTTACCGAAGATGATCAGTATAAGTCGCTAATTATTGGGGAAATAAACAACTTGGAAAATAAAATAAGCTTCAATACTAAACAAAATCAATCCCGTCTCCTTGTTCTAAAGAGGTTGATCTATTCTATCGTTATTTCTGCAACAATATATTTTATCTTATATCAGGGTTTTGTCCTGTAGTTGTTGGCTCAGGTTCCGAAGTAGGATTTTTAGGCATTTGAGGAACTTTGTCTTTATCCGTAAACTCCATATTGATGTAATTTATGTAAATGTAATATATATTATTTAAGAATCTAAGCAGTAATAAAATGTGGACTGTTTTGTTAGATTATAATATTTTGTCTATATCCAAGCTTTAGCCTGCATTTTAGGAGGCATCCCAAATAGTTTAATAAATTCATTTCTCATCAGATTTTCTAATTCATTCTTAAAATCGGCTGTAGTAATCAAACAATCATGGAGTGTATATATTGCCGTTTTTCTCCAATAGAACTTATTAAAATTTTTAGCCACTATTCCTAACATTACTGAAGATTCTATCTGAAATAAGAGGTGACTAAACTTTTCATGTGAGTGTGTAGTTTTAAAATCTAGAATTTTACTTAATATCGACGGGAATCGTTTTTGAAAAATTCTCTGTTCCTTTTTATATCGTGATACTTTAGCAAAAAGCATCGCTACAATTCTTTTTTTAACAATCATTCTAATTTGTTGGTTTGTTCCTTCATATGTTTCACAATGCTCCTTTTCGTAATAGGCTTTCAATTGGTGAGGCTTATAGCAGCACAAAAACTCTTGTATGAAAGCATCATAAAATTCTCCTTCAGATGCTATCTTCCAAAACTGTTCAACCTCTTTGGTAGCAAGGGTTTCACCACTTTGGGCAAACATATATACAAGGGGAGAATTCAAGAGGTTATCATTCACCAATTCCTTTAGTAGCGTTCCAATGAAATAGATAACTGCGTTTGACAAGTCGATCTCTACTAATTTTGTTCCTTTAAATGTAACAAATTGACGATATACCCGTGGCAGCCGAGTTATACTAGTATGCAACCTCGCATCGGTATCTGGATTGTGATAAATTCTATAAGTTCCATTATATAACTCTAGAATTTGGTGCATTTCACTTACATATTTATGATAGCTTTTATGGTCACTAAAACGCTTGTCACAAAGAATTTTAGCTGCTCCGATATCAATTTGCAAGCTTGTTGGATTAAAAAACTTGTTTAAATAATGATATCTACTACTAATAGTTGTTAGCACACTATGAGCTTTAGTCGATTCATCCCGAGCTATTTTCATCATCCTAGTATTAGTTAAATAATCAACCTCTAAGAGTTCATTTTGATAAAAAGGGCTGATGGCGTATGAAAAACTTTTCCCCGCCGTATAAGGCTTCCTGTGTAATATGTTTATATTCCCAAACCATCGTTCACACAAAGCACGAATGTTCTGAGCATGACGAGAAAATCTAATTCGAACGGACTGTGAGTATATTGGGATATATACATTTTTATCTTCCATTTCAAATCGCAATGCCATTTTTGAAAGCACAAGATTGATAAGATATTTTAAATACTCGATATCTAATTTTACCGATGGATCAAGGAATTGAGCAAACCTTATTACTGTCTCAATATTTACTCCCTTTGGAATAACCACTGCAAACCGTTGCATTAATTCTCAATTTTAACTAATGCTTCCTCAATTTCATGCTGCTTATAGTAAATACGCCCGCCAAGACCATAGGATTTGAGTTTGCCTTGTTTCGTCCATTTATACAGCGTACTTAAATCAATCCTGAGCAAATTTCCAGCTTCTTCACGTGTTAATAGAGCCGATGATGGTGAAGCACTAAAAGAGGCTTTTAGGTCATCGAATAGAGGTTTGAGTTCTCGTATTAAGAAATCTTGTAGTGTTTCAGGTGTTATACCAATCAATGTATGTTCCATAATTTAATATTTGGAACAAAGTGACTTTTGGTTATTTTATGGTTTACCTAATTTTAAAAACTTTGTGTTTTTTTAAAACCAACATCTTTTAAAATGTATTTGATTTTTTCGACTAGCCTTTCATTTTCATAAGGATTGTTTTTCTGATCTACAGATTCAGATAACAAAGGATTCAGATAAGAAACAAGAGTAGTATGCTTAACATTAATAATTGGGCTTAATATTTTTGAAATTTTAGAGATGTTCTTTCCTAACGAGGGATTAGCTAGTAAAAATTGTAGTACTCCCAACTCATTTAAGGTTATTAGCTTCTCTTTCGTTCTAAATTCCAATTCGCTTGAATCTTTACTTTCAATTGGTGTAGGAATATCAATTCGTCTTAGTCTAACGAAAGGTGAATTATATTGCTTATTTTCCAGATCATAACTCGCCATATATCCTAAGGACTCGAGTTTTCTCTCCAAAAAATCAGTTTGCTTTTCTAACGAGCGTTTTATCGTCGTTTTCAAATCTTCAGGAGCAAATTCAAAAATATTATACCTAAATATTTTTTCAAGTTCAGATTTTAAAAAGTCTATTTCTTCAGCTTCATCATTTGATGCTAAATATTCTTTTAATCGTAAATTATATGAACTTTTATATAGGTTCACCTTACATCCTACGAAATAAATGTTTTTCTCATGAATACTTTTATACTCACGAACGAAGCATTCTGTCAAGTCATCACACCAATACCTTTTAGTTCTAGGGTTGAGTAAATGTTCTAGTTTTATTTCGTCTTCCGGAGTTAGTTCTTCATCTAAAAATTCTCCAGATACTTGATCAGAGTATTGCTTATATAACTTTAGCGTTTTCTTAAATTGTGCTGGAATCATGCAATATGTTTATTGGGATATACTTTAGATTTTTTTCTTGCCTCATCTTGCTGTCTAAGCATTTCAAAGCCTTGTGCTGTCCGTTCACTAAATTTAAAATCTTCTTCCCCAATATATGTAAGGAAATTTGATTCTTTAACATGTCCGGTAATTTCCATCAACATAGGAGTCGTGAAGATAGGGTTACCATAAAAATTTGAAGCAAATGAACGTCGGCATGAATGATTACTGATCAATTTCCACTTTTCGTATGCACCAAATTTACCGTTTAGCCTACCTTCAATTGTTTCAGTTATTCCCGACCTCCTGCAAACGGTTTTCATTAGCTCGCTTAATATTGATCGGTTACTTTTTTCATTTAGGGAATACATTGCGGGAAAGTCGTCATTATATTTTGCAAGCACATCTTCTACATGATAGTGTATAGGAACTTTAACTCGTTTGTTTGTCTTGTATTGATTTAGCAAAATATATCGATATTTTCCTTCCTGAATAATCATATTTTTTCGCATTCGCCATAAATCTGAAATCCTTTGTCCTGTATAACATGCTATAACTAACCAATCTTTAGCTCTAATTAATTTATCATCTTTAAAATCTGTTCCTATAATTTTATCAATCTCATCAAATGATAAGGAAACCACAATTTTTTTATCTTCAAAACCCCGAATCTGTTTTACTTTATGACTAACTTTAAATCCTTTGGATTCGGCATCTAAAATCATTGTTTTAATTCTTTTTACATCTCTTCCTATAGTATTTGTGGATAAACCTTTAACGTCTGACATATACTTCGCTATATCTTCCGTGTAATCATTTGTTATATCGATTATTTTGAATTTTTTCTTCTTAAAAATTTCAAATTCTTCAATATGTCTTGCCACGTTCTGATATTTTTCAATTGTGATCGGGCTAAATTCTTTTTTTACGTTTTTCACCGTATAAGTTTTTGTATGCATTTCCACCACAAAATCTTTAGCGAATTGCGTAAAGTATTCCCGATCGTTTACGGGGGCTCTATTAAAGAAACTATCGATATTATCTTTTAACCAAATGCTATTAATTTCTTTTCTATCACTTGTGTTATCATTAAAATCATCGTTATATTTGCGCAAAATATAATCGCAAAGCGATTTTAGTTTTGTGTTTATATTTTTGTTTTCGGCAGTGTTAGTTTTCGGAAGATTTTTTGGATTGCTCCAATCTTCTTTAGGGTTAGAAATCGTTATTCCGGTTTTTCTCCGAAACTCAATACTTCTGCTTGCTGAAAACCTGATATATACTGAAGAATTTGGTTTGTCAGATGTTAGGTAAAATTTTACAGTTGCCATAAATTATGTTTTTGCTTTATCAAAATTAAAAATTTATCCAACATTTTATCCAACCTGTCTGAAATTTTATCCAACGAAATGCAATCACATACCATTTCGAGATAAAGACAAGCCCTAGAATATAACAGTTTTATAAGGCATCGGATTGAATAGCTTTGAGTATTGCATCCCAAGAGGGGGAGCAAAAGAAAGGCTATCAGAAATGATGGCCTTTTTTAATTTCAGGTCCCGTAGTTCAACGGATAGAATAGAAGTTTCCTAAACTTTAGATCCAAGTTCGATTCTTGGCGGGATCACCAAG
>DASWND010000161.1:0-30997 GCA_036399435.1 Flavobacterium sp. | reverse complement strand
TGCTGCGGCACTAATATTAATGACGGAAGAAAAAGCACTTTCACTTGGTTTGAAGCCACTGGCATTTATCAGAAGTTACGCTGACGCTGAACAAGAACCAAAATGGTTTACTACCAGTCCGTCTAAAGCGTTGCCAAAGGCGTTGCATAAAGCGGGACTTGAAATTTCAGATGTTGATTTTTTTGAATTTAATGAAGCTTTCTCGGTCGTTGGAATTGTTAACTCTAAAATATTAGGTCTTGATAACGAGAAAGTCAACGTTAATGGTGGGGCAGTTTCACTCGGCCATCCTCTTGGATGTTCGGGAGCGAGAATCATTGTGACACTGCTAAATGTATTGGAACAAAATAATGGCAAAATCGGAGCTGCAGCAATATGCAACGGTGGCGGAGGTGCATCTGCTATAGTAATTGAGCGGATTGTAAACTAAATGCACTAGCCCTGGTAGCAGCGGCATCCTGCCATTTTGTAATTGCACCATGGAATACAAAACCTGAAAATGGCAGATATAGCGGATAACAGGAATAGCTTCAAAAAAAATAAATAAAGATCAAGAACTAGATGTTCGGAATTTGCAATTTAGCCATCGTACCGATTCGGGCAGAAGCCAGCGATAAAAGCGAGCTCGTTTCGCAGCTGCTTTTTGGTGAACATTTTGAAGTTCTTGAGCATGGCAAACAATGGTCAAAAATCAAGACCGCCTATGATTTTTATGAAGGCTGGATCGACACCAAGCAATTTCAGGAGATTTCCCCTGAAGCATTTTCTAGGCTTACTACTCAATCCTCTGTTTTAAATGGAGATTTGATCGAGTATGTCAGCAGCGAAAAAAATGTTTTGATGCCGATTCCGCTTGGAGCTTCGCTTTCATTTCTAAACGATCCTTCGGTTAATGTCGTTGAGTTTGAATTTGAAGGCCTAAAGGCAGAAGGAATAAAGCCGAAATCAGATTTGATCAGTACCGCCTTTATGTATCTGCACGCGCCATATTTGTGGGGTGGAAAAACGCCATTTGGAATTGACTGTTCGGGATTTACGCAAATGGTTTATAAGTTGAATGGCTATACATTGTTGCGGGATGCATCACAACAAGCCGCGCAGGGTGAAGCGCTAAGTTTTATTGAGGAAAGTGAACCCGGAGACCTTGCATTTTTTGATAATGAAGAAGGCAGGATCACGCATGTTGGTATCATCATGGAGAACAACTATATCATTCACGCCAGCGGAAAAGTGAGAATTGACCGCCTTGATCATTTGGGGATTTACAATGCCGATGTGAATAGGCACACACATAAACTTAGGGTGATCAAAAAATACATATAAAAAAACCGGAGCTCTCACTCCGGTTCTTTTTTTTGAAAATTATTTACTGCTTTTTAGCTTTAAGTGCCTTGTACTTGTCGGTCATCTCCAGGAAATTGTACACGCTCAACAGGTTTGTGATGACGTCCTGGTTATTCGGATCTATCTGATGCGCTTTCTCAAGGTGAGGCATTGCACTTTGAAACATTAGAGTCCTTTGCTTCTTCAATTCATCATATCTTTTATTGTCTTTCGCACTTGTGCCAAGGCTATTCATTTCCTTAACGATTGCAGCATCAGGACGAAGTTTCACTGCTGATAAGTTGAGATAGGCATTGCCCATTTTTGGATCTAGCTCTAAAGCGCGATTAAAATACTTTTCAGCGTCTGCCAATTGTTCTGCTTCAAGACTTACGACGCCCAGGTTGTATATCAAAGTTGCATCATTTGGATTTTTCTCAAGAACATTGTTGATCAATTTTCTGTAAGTGTCAAAATCTTTTAGTCTTGCATATAGGTCAGCCTCGTTGGTCAATAACGAAACATCATTAGGATTAGCTTGTTTTGCTTCAACAAATGCAGCTTTAGCCTCTTCAATTTTGTCGTTTTTCACGAGAATTAAAGCTATGTTTTTATAGATCTCGCCGCGTTTGGATGGAATTTTTTCATCTCGAGGTGATTTGTGCGTTGTTAATGCCACAAAACGATCACGGTCGGCTTTGGTCGGAAACTGCTCTTCTTTCCCTGAGGCGGCATTGGTTGCAAAGTAAATAACTCCTTCTCCGGAATATTTCAGCGCCTTAAGTTCATTGTAGTAGTTTAAAGCAGTTTCGTAATCACCTCCATTTACAGCGTAACTTGCAGCAAAGTAAAGATTGTCCGGTTTACTTTTGTCTAGTTTATAAACACTATAGAGAACTGAGGAAGCCTCGGAGTTCTTTTTTTGTGTTCCAAGAGCCACAGCGTAGTTCAACAAGATAGGATTAATGGTCGCAACTGTTTCTTCAATATCTTTTGTATGAATCTTTTTTCCGGTTTTCTTTTCAAACTCGATGACATTGTTCATAGCAGTTGAAAGTTCTTCAATCTTTTGAATTGTCATTATTTGCGAAATAAGCGCTGCATTCCCCGCATTTTCAGGTTTTGCCATTGCTGTCTGAAGATCGAGTAATGGCACTGCTGACTGATAAAAGCTGATATATACTTTATCGTCTTCAGTGGCACTTGCAAGCATCGTCTGCGCTTTCGCAACATTTGATTTATATTCAGATAAATCTTTATCCGACAATTTTTCTTTACCGTATATCTTTTTTAAAGTCTTCAGCTCCTCTTTCTGTGCATATGTTCCTGCAGAAAGAAATAATGCTGCGACGGCTATTCCAAATTTTAGCTTCATAACCATATCTATTTATTAAAATTATTCTTCTTCGTTTTCTGTGTCATCCTCATCGATATCAACAGTTGGAGCATCGATATGTTCGGCAAGGTCATCCGCAATTTCAGGATTTGAAATCGCTTCAACATTTAAAACAGTTTCACCATCTTCAGTTTCTACAATCACAGCTTCTTCGCGAATTACTTTGGTTACTGCAGCAATTGAGTCGTTTTCTCTGATGTTGATCAGCCGAACACCCTGCGTTGCTCTTCCCATTACTCTCAAGTCAGAGACTTCCATTCTAATTGTGATTCCAGATTTGTTGATGATCATTAGATCATCGATATCTGTTACGCTGTTGATCGAGATAAGGCTACCGGTTTTTTCAGTAATATTAAGTGTCTTCACGCCTTTACCTCCGCGATTTGTGATTCTGTAGTCTTCCAACGAGGAACGTTTACCGTACCCTTTTTCTGAAACCACCAAAATTTCGCTGGCCATGTCGTTTACAGATACCATGCCAATGACTTCATCCTCATCGTGTGCTAATGTGATTCCACGTACTCCCGATGCACTACGTCCCATTGGTCTTGTTTTACCTTCTTCAAAGCGCACCAGTTTACCGGATTTAACAGCGATCAACACCTGGCTCTCGCCTGTTGTTAATTTTGCTTCCAATAATTCATCGTCTTCACGAATAGTAATTGCGTTTATACCGTTTTGTCTTGGACGTGAGTATTGCTCAAGTAAAGTCTTCTTAACCTGGCCTTTTTTAGTGGCCATAATTACGTAATGGCTGTTGATATATTGCTGGTTCTTCAAATCCTGCGTACAGATAAACGCTTTTACCTTGTCATCGCTTTCAATATTGATCAGGTTTTGAATTGCACGGCCTTTGCTTGTTTTGCTGCCTTCCGGAATTTCGTACACACGCATCCAGAAGCATTTTCCTTTTTGAGTAAAGAACATCATGTATTGATGGTTTGTAGCCACAAATAGATGCTCAAGGAAATCCTGGTCACGTGTTGCCACACCTTTTTGGCCTACTCCTCCTCTATTTTGAGTTTTATACTCTGACAGTGCTGTCCTTTTAATATATCCTGCATGTGAAATCGTTATAACAACATTTTCATCTGCAATCAGATCTTCTATACTTACGTCGCCACCGGCATATTCAATTAATGAACGACGCTCATCGCCGTATTTCTCGCGGATCTCTTTAAGTTCATCTTTGATCAATTCCATTCGCAGTTCTTTGCTTGCAAGTAGATCTTTTAATCGCTGAATGAGTTTCATGATCTCTTCATATTCAGCTCTTAATTTGTCCTGCTCAAGTCCTGTCAACTGACGGAGCCTCATCTCGACGATTGCTCTTGCCTGGATTTCAGAAAGTGAAAATGCTTCAATTAATTTACTTCGGGCTTCATCACCGTCTTTCGACGCTCTGATCAGCCTGATCACTTCATCGATATTGTCGGAAGCGATAATTAAACCTTCTAATATGTGCGCTCTTTCTTCGGCTTTTCTTAATTCAAACTTTGTCCTGCGTACTACAACATCGTGACGGTGCTCCACAAAATAGTGGATCATGTCTTTCAGGTTAAGCATCTGCGGACGGCCGTTAACTAATGCAATATTATTTACACTGAATGAAGACTGTAGCTGCGTGAATTTGTATAGTGTATTTAGAACGACATTCGGAACGGCATCTCGTTTTAATATGTAAACGATCCGCATTCCCGTTCTATCAGATTCATCTCTGATGTTTGCAATGCCCTCAATTTTTTTGTCATTGACGAGGTCGGCTGTCTTTTTGATCATTTCAGCCTTGTTGACTTGATATGGAATTTCGGTCACGACGATAGATTCACGGCCATCGACTTCTTCAAAACCCACTTTAGCCCTTACTACAACGCGGCCACGGCCTGTTTTAAAAGCTTCGCGAACGCCGTCGTAACCGTAGATAATTCCACCCGTTGGAAAATCAGGTGCTTTGATATGAGTTATAAGTTCATCAATGTCAATATCTGTGTTATCAATATATGCCAGAGTTCCGTCAATGACTTCTGTAAGGTTGTGCGGAGGCATATTGGTAGCCATACCGACTGCAATTCCCGATGCTCCATTAATTAATAGATTCGGAACCTTTGTCGGCATGACCTTAGGTTCCCAAAGCGTATCATCAAAGTTTAGTTGAAAATCTACTGTTTCTTTATCAATATCAGCCAAAAGTTCTTCAGCAATCTTGCGCATACGTGCTTCGGTATAACGCATAGCAGCAGGGCTGTCTCCGTCAACTGATCCGAAGTTACCTTGTCCGTCGACTAATAAATATCTTAAGCTCCACTCCTGCGCCATACGAACCATCGCGTCGTAAACGGAAGTATCTCCGTGCGGGTGATATTTTCCTAAAACCTCACCGACAATCCTGGCTGATTTTTTATGTGCGCGATTAGATAAAACTCCCAATTCATACATTCCATAAAGAACCCTTCTGTGAACTGGCTTCAGTCCGTCACGTACATCCGGAAGCGCCCTTGATACAATTACTGACATCGAATAATCGATGTAAGCTGATTTCATTTCATCCTCAATATTAATCGGAATTAACCTGTCTGAGTCAGCCATAATGTGCTAAATAATTTTAAAATTCGTTGAAAAAAAAATTCCTGCTAATATAAACTTTTTAGCCTGCTTTTCGTATATTAAGGAGAGTCAAATTTCATAGTTTTATTAACAAAGCTACTTCCTGATTCGGTTGATAAATTAATCTTAACAACGTTTTATTTTCGGAGAATTTTTTGTCAATTAGCTGTCAGTACTCCGTTGGAGGTATGGTTTTTGCAACCACGCGCCCCGATAACTGAATATTAAAACCTACAATTCCAACTATAATGGATGATAATTTTTCCCCGAGAGTAAAAGATGTCATTACCTACAGTAAAGAAGAAGCCTTAAGATTGGGCCACGACTTCATAGGCACTGAACATCTCATGTTGGGAATTTTGAGAGACGGAAACGGCAAGGCCATCAATATATTGAACAATTTATCTGTAGATCTTGAGCATCTGCGGAGGAAAGTTGAAATTTTAAGCCCCGCCAGCCCTAATATTGAAATTAGCAACGAAAAGAAGAATCTGCATTTAACACGCCAGGCAGAACGTGCGCTTAAAACCACGTTTCTTGAAGCCAAGGTGTTTCAAAGCAATTCAATCAGTACTGCGCATTTGTTGTTGTGTATCCTCAGAAATGAGAATGACCCCACGACCAAATTGCTCAACAAGCTGAAAATAGATTACGACACAGCCAAAGAACAATATCTAAATATGAGTCCAAACGAAGAAGAATTTTTAGAAAACCTGCCGCGTAATGAATCTTATAACGAGGATTCAGGACAAGATGACAGTCTAAAAGAAAGCAGCTTTAACAATCCTGCCAATAAGTCTAATAAAAAATCCAAGACTCCGGTTCTTGATAATTTTGGAAGAGATTTAACAGAAATGGCAGAGGAAGGAAAACTTGATCCTGTTGTAGGCCGCGAAAAAGAAATTGAACGCGTCTCTCAAATCCTGAGCAGACGTAAAAAGAACAACCCGCTATTAATTGGTGAGCCCGGTGTTGGTAAATCTGCAATTGCAGAAGGACTTGCCTTGCGTATCATCCAAAAGAAAGTTTCGAGAATACTTTTTGGCAAACGAGTTGTCACTCTTGACCTTGCCAGCCTTGTTGCAGGCACGAAATATAGAGGTCAATTCGAAGAGCGTATGAAAGCGGTTATGAATGAGCTTGAAAAGAACGATGATATAATTTTGTTCATTGATGAGATTCATACCATTGTTGGTGCCGGCGGTGCAACAGGATCGCTTGATGCTTCGAATATGTTTAAGCCTGCACTGGCAAGAGGTGAAATTCAATGTATTGGAGCAACTACGCTTGATGAATACAGACAATACATTGAAAAAGATGGAGCCCTTGAAAGAAGGTTTCAGAAGGTTATTGTTGAACCAACATCAATTGAAGAGACAATTCTGATACTTAACAACATCAAAAATAAATACGAAGATCATCACAATGTCATCTATACGCAAGAAGCAATTGAAGCTTGTGTAAAGCTGACAAGCAGATACATGAGTGACCGTTTCCTTCCGGACAAGGCTATTGATGCTTTGGACGAGGCTGGATCGCGAGTTCACATTACAAACATCGATGTTCCAAAACAGATTCTTGATCTTGAGCGTCAGCTTGAGGAAGTCCGCGAGTTGAAAAATACTGTCGTCAAAAAACAGAAATATGAAGAGGCTGCTAAGCTTCGTGATGACGAAAAGCGCATTGAGAAAGATCTTGCACTTGCGCAGGAACAATGGGAAGAAGATTCCAAAAACAACAGAATTCAGGTAACTGAAGATAATGTTGCCGATGTTGTTTCAATGATGTCAGGAATTCCTGTAAACCGAATTGCACAAACAGAAAGCAACAAACTTGCGAAACTGCCTGAGCTGATCGAAAACAAAGTTATCGGACAAAAAGAAGCAGTTCTTAAAATTGCAAGATCTATCCAACGTAACCGCGCGGGATTAAAAGATCCGAACAGACCAATTGGTTCGTTTATATTCCTTGGTCAAACAGGTGTTGGTAAAACACAATTAGCCAAAGTGCTTGCAAAAGAATTATTTGATTCAGAAGATGCCTTGATCCGTATTGACATGAGCGAATACATGGAAAAATTCGCCATTTCGAGATTGGTAGGAGCGCCTCCGGGATATGTTGGATATGAAGAAGGTGGTCAGCTTACTGAGAAAGTTCGTAGAAAACCTTACTGTGTTGTTCTACTTGATGAGATAGAAAAAGCCCACCCGGACGTTTTTAACATGATGCTTCAGGTTCTTGATGATGGTTATTTGACTGATAGCCTAGGTCGCAAAATCGACTTTAAGAATACAATTATAATTATGACATCGAACGTTGGTGCACGACAGCTGAAGGATTTTGGGCAAGGTGTCGGATTTGGTACCGCAGCCAGAACTTCACAGGTTGACGAACATTCAAAAAGTATTATTGAAAACGCACTTAAAAAAACGTTTGCTCCGGAGTTCCTTAACAGGATTGATGATGTAATCGTGTTTAATCCTCTTGAGAAAGAACACATTAACCTGATCATTGAAATCGAACTGAAAAAGCTGTACAGCAGAATCGAAGAACTTGGTTACAAGTTGAACCTTTCTGATAGTGCTAAAGCGTTCATTGCCGACAAAGGTTTCGATAAACAATTTGGTGCGCGACCGCTTAAGAGAGCAATCCAGAAATATGTTGAAGACGCGCTTGCCGAAGAAATAATTATTTCAAAAATTATGATTGGCGACGAGATCTATATGGATCTTCCGGATGAAAATTCGCAGGAACTTTCGGTCACAGTTCAAAAAGCAGAAGAACCTACTAATCAGTAGGTTTTTTTTTGTCTGCCTGCTGCTGAACTATTGTTCAGCTCACACCACTTAACATTAATTATCAAAGTTTAAAAGATGTTACAAAACAAAGTCATCCTTGGCAGCGAAGAATGGATTTCTTTTCCTGATCTGGGAATACCTACCATAAAAGCACGCGTTGATTCGGGAGCAAAGACTTCTGCTCTTCATGCTATCAATATAGCGCCGTTTGTAAAAGATGGCGAACATTGGGTTAAATTCGATATTAATCCTATTCAAAAGAATCTGAAGACAATCATTTCGTGTGAAGCTCCAATGGTTGACAAGAGGATGGTGAAAAGTTCAAGCGGATTTCGCGAAAGTAGATTTGTAATAAAAACGACTCTTCGATTAGGTGACGCGCAATGGCCTATCGAATTGACGCTGACCAACCGCGACTCGATGGGTTTCAGGATGTTGTTGGGACGCGAAGCCATGAGTGGCCGCGCATTGGTAGATCCGGAACAGACATATTTAAAAGGTCATACTGGAGACGATATTCAGGAAATTTATAAAGATGCTGTCCGCTCTAAACCTGGACTGCGAATCGGTCTTTTAGCCAGTAATCCAGAATTATACAGTAACAGAAGAATTATGGAAGCCGGCGAAATCCGCGGTCACGAAATGCAGTTTCTAAACATCAAGGAATGTTATATGAAACTTGATGCCACGCAGCCGGAAATTCATTATCGCGGCGGTAAGATCTTAAATCATTTTGATGCTATTATCCCACGAATCCGCCCGAGTATTACCTTTTATGGTTGTGCATTGACTAGGCAATTTGAAGGAATGAAAGTATTCTGCTTAAATTCATCTTCAGCGATCACACAATCACGTGATAAATTATATTCATTGCAACTTTTGCTTAATAACGAGATTGAAATTCCCACCACAGGGTTTGCGAACTCGCCATTGGATACCGACGACTTAATAAAAATGGTTGGCGGCTCGCCATTGATAATAAAGCTCTTAGAAGGAACACAGGGAAAAGGAGTTGTTCTGGCGGAGACTAAAAAAGCGGCCGAATCGGTGATTAACGCGTTTAAAAGCCTGAACGCAAATATTCTCGTCCAGGAGTATATTAAAGAAGCAAATGGAAAAGACATCCGCTGTTTCGTGATCGACGGTAAAGTTGTTGCGTCTATTCAGCGTGAGGCACCTCCAGGTGAATTTCGTGCAAATATTCACCTTGGCGGAACTGCTACTGTTATAAAACCGACTGCAGAGGAAAAAAGAATTGCTGTAAGAGCTGCGAAAGCAATGGATTTGAAAGTTGCCGGAGTTGATATTATCCGCTCTTCCAAAGGCCCGCTTTTGCTTGAAGTAAATTCGTCACCAGGACTTGAAGGTATTGAAGGTGCTACAAATATTGACATAGCCGGAAAGATGATCCAGGCAATTGAAAAAGTTCTGAAATTTAATTAGTAGCACCTGCAATCTCTAAAAATTATGCTCTCTGCCTAAGTTTGTATCAGTGGTCGTGCGCGTCTGATCATCAGCCGATGAATGGTTCTTGAACATTTTGTATTTTCTGTTACCATGGTGCTGGTGATGTGAATCCTCCAATCCGCTACTGATTATATCATCGCCAGAGACTGAAGCATCTTTTTGCTCTTCCTGACTTGCGTTCATCTGATTTTCTGATGAACTATCCTGTTGATTGCCCTGCCTATCGTCATTCAATTCATTGTTATGATTTTCTGCCATTGTTTAATTTTTGAAGTTTCCTAAAGTTACTTAAAGCAGATGGTTGGCTAAAGTCTTTTAGCGTATCATTAGCACAATTTGATATTTACTTATCTATCTTTAACTCCCAACGAATACTGATGACTAATCTTCTACCGTACGATGGAACTGTAAATTACTACAAGGATGTTTTTAAAGATGAACATTCAACCAATTATATCGAGGTACTTTTGGAAAACATTCAGTGGGAAAATGACCAGGCTTTTCTATTCGGCAGGCACCACGTTCTGAAAAGAAAAGCTGCCTGGTATGGTGACAAATTTTTTGAATATAAATACGCCGGAACTGTCAAAACAGCGCTTCAATGGACGCCGGAACTTCTTGAGATAAAAACGTGTGTCGAAAGGTTGACAGGCCATTCCTATAACTCGTGTTTGCTTAATCTTTACGAAAGCGGATCAGAAGGGATGTCCTGGCACAGTGACAATGAAAAAACAATGGAGGAAGGTTCTGCAATTGCATCAGTTAGTTTTGGCGCTGCAAGAACCTTTTATTTCAAACATAAAACTGACCAAATAAAAGTACAAGTTAATCTTGAGAATGGCAGTATTTTGCTGATGCTTGGTTCGACTCAGAAACATTGGCTTCACAGCCTTCCCAAATCGAAAAAGGTTTTGGATTTAAGAATCAACCTTACTTTCAGGACCTTTATAGAAAAATAAAATTACAATGGCTTTTGGCTTTCCTCCTTCCTATTCGCGTGAATTTTCTCAGCAGATTTCAGAGAAGCAATTTCTCGTAATGGCGTACGAGACGGTTTTAAAGGCCAGCTGGATAATTTCCGCAATGAGTGCAACTTCGTTGGTGGCGAAAATTCCTGATGAAGATAAGCCTGATTCAAGTATTCTGACCATTAAGTTTTACGAAGGAATAGCTACTGTAGCCAGTACTTCAACAGGAAATGACTTTTTCGACTTTGGGAACAATAGCAGAAATGTTTTCCGCTTTATTAATTCTTTCCATGAGGTAAAAAACACCTTCGAAACCGACTTGATTGATGAAAAATACGAAGCTTTGCAATCTCAATTTCAAGATGAAGAGATAATTTATAAAGGTTCGGCTAGTCCATCACTTAGCCGTATTGTACAAACTATAGGAGCTTTTCTTATACCCGGCCAACAGCACGTAGCAACGCCAATATTAGTTAGTACAAATGTTCTAATTTTTATGCTAATGGTCCTTTCAAGTAGAAATATATTCGGTCCTGACACTGATTTGGTGATACAATGGGGCGGAAATTACAGGCCTGAGACAATTGACGGCCAGCCATGGAGAATTTTGACAAGCGTTTTTCTGCACCTGGGCTTCATGCATCTTCTAATTAATATGTTGACATTAATATTTGCCGGATGGTTTCTTGAACCGCTTATTGGAAAATGCAAATTACTGCTTTGCTATTTGCTCGCCGCTATTGGAGCCAGCACCTTAAGCTTGTGGTGGCATGCTTTTACCGTAAGCGCCGGTGCTTCGGGTGCAATATTTGGATTATACGGAGTCTTGTTTGTCTTGCTTGTTACAAATGTCGCCAGGAGCAAACTTCGAAAAGCACTTCTTCCGGGAATAAGTATTTATATTGCGTATAATCTTGTGACAGGATTGCAGGAAGGTGTTGATAACGCGGCGCATATTGGCGGGCTGTTGGTGGGCATTATGAGTGGCCTTGCAATTATTCCCACGTTGAATAAAAATGAAAGCAGCCTGTTTAGATATGTGCCAACAATTTTAATTTCATTATTTATTCCGGTCGCTTCTATGGCGGTCTACCTGTTAATTGCTACGCGTACTGTAGAATATTCCACAAAGATGAAGCAGTTTAATGAAATGGAAAGTCTCGCACTGGAAGTTTACACCAATCCGTCCGAATCAACTAAGCAGGAACTCTTATACGAGCTAAAAGAAAGAAGTGACTACTATTGGATGGAGAATCTTCGATTGATAAACGAAATCGAAAAAATGTCGTTAGGATACGAGATTAACGAACGCAACAAAAAGATCAAAGAGTACTGTCAACTCCACCTTAAATTAAACGATCTCCTTTATAAAGCGCTTGAAAAGGAAAGCGATGAATATGAAGGCAGTTTATACGGATACAATGAGCAGATAAAGCAGCTACGATTAGAATTGGACTAAATGCGCTACTAAATTTCATCCTCTATTTGAAAACTGCGGAGGAAATCGATTGTTTTGACGATATCATAATGCATAATACGATCTTGCGTAACAAAGTCGACTTCCTCTCGAAATGCTTTTAAAAATGTTTCAATAAAGGCACTTGACTTCAAAGGTGCTCTGAAGTGCAAAGCCTGCGAAGCATTCATCAGCTCGATTGCCAGTATTTTCTCAAGATTGTCGATTATCTGAAGCGTTTTGGTTGCAGCATTTGCGCCCATGCTCACGTGATCTTCCTGTCCGTTGCTCGACACGATGCTGTCAATGCTGGCAGGTGTAGCAAGTTGTTTATTTTGACTAACAATGCTTGCGGCTGTGTATTGCGGAATCATAAAACCTGAATTCAAACCCGGATTCTCAACCAAAAAAGGTGGCAGTCCACGTGATCCTGAGATCAACTGATACGTACGACGTTCTGAAATGCTTCCCAACTCTGCTAAAGCAATAGCCAAAAAATCAAGTGTGATCGCAAGAGGCTGACCGTGGAAGTTTCCTCCTGATATGATCTGGTCAGCTTCAATAAAAATATTAGGATTGTCGGTGACAGAATTTACTTCAGTCTTAAAGACCTTTTTTGCATAATCGATTGCATCCTTTGAAGCTCCATGAACCTGTGGAATACATCTAAAAGAATAAGGATCCTGAACGTGCTTCTTTGGCTGTGAAATTATCTCACTTTCCTCAAGAAATGACAGCACTCGTTTCGCCGTCACAATCTGACCTTTGTGTGGCCTGATGTAATGAATCATTTCGTTGAAGGGTTCAATTCGACCATCAAAAGCTTCTAATGATATCGTTGAAATTAAATCCGCTAAGTAGCTGAATTTTGAGGCTTTAATCAAAATATAAATACCATAAGCGCTCATGAACTGGGTTCCATTAAGTAACGCCAAACCTTCTTTAGACTGAAGCTGTATCGGTTGCCATCCCATTTCATTAAGCACTTCCGCAGCCTGCCGACGCTCACCATTATAGTTGACTTCACCTTCACCAAGCAATGGCAAAGATAGGTGTGCAAGCGGTGCCAAATCTCCCGAAGCGCCTAAAGAACCCTGTTCGTAAATAACGGGAAGAACATCATGATTATAAAAGTCTACAAGCCTTTCAACAGTTGCCAGTTGAACACCGGAATAACCATAACTCAGAGACTGCACTTTTAACAGCAACATAATCTTTACGATTTCTTCCGGAACCTCCGCTCCTATGCCGCATGCATGCGATTTTACAAGATTTGTCTGCAGTGCCGTGAGATCGTGTTGCGAAATTTTAATGTTATATAAAGATCCAAAACCTGTGTTGATGCCATAGATCGCTTCATCCGACGATTCCATCTTCTTATCTAAATATTTCCTGCATTTGTCGATGTTGATCTTTGCTTCTTCAGAAAGTGATATTTTTTTATTGGCAGAGATAATTTCCCGCAGGTCTTCAAGACTTAGAATATCGGCGCTGATGTAATGACAGTTGTCCATAGATTGTTTTGTTGGTCTGCAAAATTCCGCAAATGAAAAGTAATAAGCAAGGTTTTAAGAAATGAGTTGGTTATAAAACCATATCTTCAAACAACCGCTGAAGTGTTTGATCAAGGTCGTCGCAAATGCCCGGGTGCGGCCTTGAAGTTTGTATTGACGAACTCCTTACAGCTGTCAGCCATCTGAAGCGCGACGGTTCGTCAAGTTGTGAAATAGGACCACCGGACTTTTCGCCTGAAACAATTTTTTGAAAGGCTTCCATATTTTCATGAAGCTGTTGAAGATCAAATTCTTTACACAACAATGAAAGCCGCTGTTCATCAATCTGGTACAGCATTTTAATGAATTTCGCTTTTTTGCAAAACAGCACAACACCGATATTGAGAAACTCCTCACGCTCAACCTTAGGCATCACACGGATGATTGCATATTCATATAAGTTTTTCTCTTGCATCTTTTGCTTCTTTTATGAATATCTCGGAATTCGCGAGCCTTGTTGTTAAAAATTTTCGGTACACGTCCCGCAGCTCGTCAGGTGATTCGGTATTTTCTTCCCATTGAAGCCAAACGTCGGGAATAAGAGCTACAATTTCCGATAGCTTTTGTTCTGTGAGAAGATGTTTAAACGCTGCATTTACTTCATCCAGCACTGCGGCTTTTGGCAATAGCACGTGATCTTTTATTAAAGTAAACGGACTTACAGCATTTTGCTCCCAATTGGTGAATGAATGGTGAAAATACAGGCATGCGCCGTGATCTATAAGCCAAAGCTCCCGATGCCATATCAACATGTTAGTATTTCTGAAAGTACGGTCGACGTTCGTGATGAAAGCATCCAGCCATACAATTTGTGAAGCAAGTTTTGCATCGACATTGGTGACGGCAGGATCAAAAGTTATTGCTCCTGATAAAAAGTGAAGTGCAAGATTCAGCCCCTGACTTCCCTGTAAAAGATCTTGAATTTCCTCGTCGGCTTCTGTGCGGCCGAAGGCTTCATCAAGATTGGCAAATACAAGCTCAGGAACGGGAAGGTTTAATGCGCGGGCGATTTCACCGCCAATCAGTTCAGCGATAAGCGCTTTCACGCCATGGCCTGCGCCTTTAAATTTTAAAACATATTTAAAATCGTCGTCAGCTTCTGCGAGTGCAGGCAGCGAGCCACCTTCGCGAAGTGGCGTGATATAACGGGTTACGTTGACTGTTCGCAGTGTTTGCAAGATAATATACTTAAAATGCAAACATACGAATCCAAAACGAGAAGTAGAAGTTTAAAGGCTCGTAAGGCTAAGCCATGCACGACCGAGGTTTGCAATAATGTCAGAGGCGATGAATGAATGGTAGCCGGTTTCCGGCAAAGCCAGATCGGCAGTATGACCATGAAGATAAACTCCGGTAATTGCGGCATCGAGCGGAGGATAGCCCTGAGCAATAAGGCTTGTGATAATTCCCGTAAGCACGTCACCGCTACCTGCTGTTGCCAATGCTGCGTTACCTGATGGGTTTTCATAGAGAACGTGATCGTGCACAATAAAAGTTGGAACACCTTTTACAACGACTATCAGATTATATTTTTTTGAAAAATCCTGAACCTTCTGAAGCTTATCTTTTTCGTCTTTCCAATCGCCAATCAGGCGTGCCAATTCGCCGAGGTGCGGCGTTAAAACAGTCTGCGGCGGTAACATTGAAAGCAGATCAGGATTTGAAGAGATGATATTTAATGCGTCAGCATCGATAACCAAATTCTGTTGATTTTGCGTAATATATGATCTGAGCGCATCAGCCGTTAATAACTCCTGCCCCATTCCCGGTCCGATTGCGACAGCCTGAGGCACAAGTTTATATGTGAGATCTTCTAAATAGTTTGTTCCGGAGGTCAGCACCATCATTTCGGGAACTGATGACTGTACGATCTCATAGCCACACTGCGGAACAAGCGCTGTCACGAGTCCGCAGCCAGTTCGCAAAGCCGCCTTTCCGGCAAGGCAAATAGATCCTATTTTACCGTAGCTACCTCCAATGATCAATACATGTCCCTGAATTCCTTTATGGGTGAATTTATCGATCGGCCGATATCGGTTCAGGACTTCAGCATTTGTAATTTGGACGATGTTCTTCACTGGTTACGGATTTAATCTAAAGTTACGACATATCGCTGCGCTTAAAAGTTAATTTGAAGTGAAAAGCTCTAGCCCCGATGGCAGCGGAAATCCTTTTTTGCAGCCCTCATACAGCTGTTCAATAGAAAATAGCTGAAGCAAAAAAGATTGAAGGGAACAGCGGGATTAGCTCCTGAAACTTTGAAGTATCGACAAAAAGAGATAATTTAGCGTCGGCAAAAAAATGCCATGACATCAATGAAAAACATAGCGCTGACGCACATCCACGAGAAATTTGGGGCTAAAATGCTTCCTTTTGCAGGTTATAATATGCCGATTCAATATGAAGGTGTTAACGCCGAACATGAAACGGTGCGAAAAAGTGTTGGTGTTTTTGATGTTTCACACATGGGAGAATTTTTGATCTCAGGTCCGAATGCACTTGATCTGATCCAAAAGGTCACTACAAATGATGCCTCCGTACTTACCGTTGGACGAGCGCAGTATTCATGTCTTCCGAATAATGATGGCGGAATTGTGGATGATCTGATCGTTTATAAAATTAAAGAAGAGCAGTATTTACTTGTTGTGAATGCTTCGAATATCGATAAAGACTGGAACTGGATCTCGTCGCATAATGATGTTGGTGCTGAAATGAAAAATCTTTCAGAGGATTATTCGTTGCTGGCGATCCAAGGCCCGAAGGCTGTTGAAGCCATGCAGGCGTTGTCGTCGATTGACTTATCAGCTATAAAGTATTACCATTTTGAAGTTGCGGATTTTGCAGGCATTGATCATGTGATTATTTCTGCAACAGGATATACAGGTTCAGGCGGATTTGAAATTTACTGCAAGAACTCGGAAGTAGAACAGATCTGGAACAAGGTTTTTGAAGCCGGAGAAGCTTTTGGCATAAAGCCAATTGGACTTGCGGCGCGCGATACTTTGAGATTGGAAATGGGTTTTTGTCTATACGGAAACGACATCAACGACTCGACTTCACCTCTCGAGGCAGGACTTGGGTGGATTACGAAATTTACCAAAGACTTCGTGAACTCGGAAAATCTGAAAAGACAAAAAGAAGAAGGTGTTAAGCGGAAACTTGTTGCATTTGAACTCTTGGAGCGTGGTGTTCCAAGACATGATTATGAAATTGTTGATAAAGAAGGGAATATAATTGGAATCGTGACTTCTGGAACGATGTCGCCGTCATTGAATAAAGGCATCGGACTTGGCTACGTCACAACAGAAAACAGCGCCGTTGATACTGAAATATACATTAGGATCAGAAAGAACGATGTTCCGGCGAAGATCGTAAAGGCGCCATTTTACAAAACAGCATAAAAACTTAAACATACAACTCGAATGGGAAGAGCGTTTGAATTCAGGAAGAACAGGAAGATGAAACGTTGGTCGGCGATGGCCAAAGCTTTTACGCGTATCGGTAAAGACATTGTGATGGCCGTAAAAGAAGGCGGTCCGAATCCGGAATCTAACTCGAGACTTCGTGCGGTGATTCAGAATGCGAAGTCGGCGAACATGCCAAAAGATAACGTCGAGCGTGCGATAAAAAAAGCGACTGACAAGGATACTGCCAATTATAAAGAAGTATTGTTTGAAGGTTACGCGCCACATGGAATTGCGATTTTAATTGAAACTGCTACGGATAACAATAATCGAACTGTCGCGAACATTAGAAGTTATTTCAACAAATGCAACGGAAGCATGGGAACTCAGGGTTCGGTTGAATTTATGTTCGATCATACTTGCAATTTCAGGATTGCAAAGGGAAACCTTGATGTTGAGGAACTGGAGCTTGAGCTGATCGACTTCGGTGTTGAAGAGGTTTTTGAGGATGAAGATGGAATTATGATCTATGCACCTTTTGAAAGTTTTGGAGCGATTCAGAAAGAACTGGAAGGACGTGGATTTGAAATTTTATCTTCGGGTTTTGAGCGGATTCCACAGGTTACGAAAGAGCTTAGTACTGAGCAGATCGCAGATGTGGAGAAGTTACTGGAGAAGATTGAGGAAGATGATGATGTTCAGAATGTTTATCATACGATGAGTGAGAGTGATGAGTAGTTCATGTAATTGTAAAAAAGATAAATGAATATAATTATAGTTTTGTCAGTGTTTCTGCTCTTTGTAAGCTTTGTCTCAAGAGGTAGAAAATAGCATCAGAACCAATCAAAATCAAAAAACCTCCGGAAGTTCCGGAGGTTTTTGTTTTATATTTATTCTATTTACTTCTTGATAAGCTTGGACGTATATATGTTGTCAACCGAAAACAATTTTAAAACATAGGTTCCTGAATGCAGATCTGAGATATCAACAGTATTACTTTGAATGTCGTTCCCCACTTTTACATTGCGGCCCAACATATCTAGTATCTCAACTTTCACAATGTTATCAGCTCCGGTAAAATGTACTTTATCTTCAGCCGGATTTGGATATAGAATAGTTTGAGAATCCGCAAACGATGCAGTATTCAATACAGAAATTGTAGTTGTTTCGTTGTTGGTGATAATTGGATAGTTGTAGTCAAAGTAAATTTCGGCATCATTGCTAAACGTATCTCCAAGTACAAGATTTGGAGCGGTCTTGATCTTGAATAATACATATCCATGCGATAAAGGATCCGGAGTAAATGGCAGTTGAATATCTTCAAAAATAAACTCTACTTCGTTAGAATTCTGAATTCTTGTATAACATGAATGTGAGCTTGAAACCATTTGCAGCGACGGCAGGTCGAACTTTACAGCATCAATAATATCTTTCACAACAATGTTTTGAGCAGGAAAAGTTCCGGTGTTTTCAAATCTTATCATGTAATGCACGTAATCACCAACCATATCGGGCGTAATTGCTGCGCCTTCAAGACAAGTTTTATCGTTCGGATCCATGGAGTTAACAACCGTTTGATCAAAAACAAACTGATTATCATTTGGTTCAGAATCAACTCCTGTCGGAGCAATTATCGCTTCAAAAGACAAAACATCATTTCCATTGACTGGTATTGACTCAGTTGGAGTGTTGATCTCAAGCTGAACATCAATGTAGTTGCTTTCAAAAGGCTGAAGTACGGGAAGCGTCCACGACAGAATTCCCGCAGTATTTGATTGTGGGGTCGTCGATGCAGACTGGAATGTAGCTGTCGATTCATTAAAACTGAAAGTTAGGCCGCCGGCTATTGAAGTGTTTCCTTTGTTTTTATAGAGAACACGATAGATCGCTTCGAATCCAGGTACGGCAACACCTATCGGCACAATGAATACTTCTAAATCGTTATGTACGCCATTTGGAGTTATACAAAAATTTTGGATGGCTGGCGGAGCGTTATTAGTAAACGTCACTTCAACATAACTTGGTGAAATAGTAAAATATTCAGAATTTTCAAAAACCGGTGTTATTGTATGCGTTCCGTTTTGAACAGGAATAGAATAGTTTCCGGTGCCACCCGAAATAAGGCTTCCGGAAGTACTGCCATTTGTAATATTAAATGTAAGGTTGCCAAATATTTCTTGAGAGGCCTCACATCCATTGCCATCTACATTAATTTTGGTCTGTCCGCTGATGGTGTAAAAAGTACCGCCGGGGACAAAACTGCAATATGAATTAATCTCAGTGTCAGGAGAACCTTGCTCAGCCAAAAGAGTTTCATAATAAGGTATTTTTGCGGCATCACAACAAAGATATTGGAGGTCTGCTGCGCTGCTAAGGTAAATGTCAGGAGTAAGTATTGTGTTTCCGTTCTTGATGTTTATTTGCTGTATCGGATTCTCTTCAAGCCTTATAATAGATATAACAGGGTTAGTACTGAGGTCGATACTAGTCAGGTTATTTCCGTCAAGATTTATATGCTGAAGCGATGAGCATCCTGTAAGATCGATATTTTCGAGACCGCCGTTAATACAATTTAGGACAAAAAGTGACGAGCATCCGTTAGCATTGAATGAAGACAATAATTCGACGCTGGCTAAATTAACACTTACAAGATGTGTTAATCCTGATACGTCTATTGCAGTAATGTTACTGCCTTCCATATTTAGGCTAATAAGCTTAGATAACATACTTACATCAACCGTTGGCATAATGCTGTATCCGCATTCAAATTGTTCAAGGTTAACACAAGGAGACAAATCAATTGAATTTAAAAGTTGGTTGTCACCTATATTTAGATGTTTCAGACCAATCAAGCCCGTTAAATCAAGTTGCGTTATTTGTGACCCACCGCACCAGATTTCCTCCAGATTGGCGAGATTAGCCACGTCCAATGTATTTAACCCATTCCCGTCAGAGGTACCAGAGCAAAGCAGCTTTTTGAGATTTAAATATCCGGTGACATCGAGTACTTGTAGTAAAGGAGTGTCAACGCAAACAAGTTCTTCAAGCAATGGCGAATCCGAAAAATCCAACGATGATAAGTTGGTGCCGTAGCCAGAAAAATATAAAAGTGAACTGCATCCCTCAGTATTTAACGAAGCCAATTCAAAATTTTGCCAACACCACAAGGTCTCTAAATGTGCCAGTCCACTTAAGTTTATTTCCGTCAGATTTCCTGAATGACAATCTAAAAACTTAAGATTAGTAAAGCTCTGTATTCCTTCTATACTGACAAGGCCTTCATCATTCTGTATATGAAGCTCGCTGACTTGCGCCGCTTCCGAAACCTGAATCTGCTGGTCATTATTTGCATCGATTTTGAAAAATGCTCCTTCCAAATTCTTCGCTATCTGAATATCCGGCGACGCTATTAGCAATATCGATTTAAAATAGGGATCAGGAATGACAATGGTTTGAGCATTAAGATTGGCACCAAGGAACAGGACGATAAGTAAAATTCGATTCATGTGACAGCTTTAAAATTTGTTAAATATACATTTAATAATGAGGCTGCCATGTTTCAAAAAAAAATAGCCTTCGATATGAAGGCTTTTCATTAAAATATTATTGCTGATCATTTTATAAATTCGATCTTCTGCGCTTCTTCCACATTCACGCTGTCAAAGAAACCTTGCTTGCTCATCCAATCGTCGCTGAATACTTTACTCATGTAACGTGAACCGTGATCAGGAAATATTGCTACAACATTACTGTTTTCTGTGAACTCACCTTCTTCTGCGTATTGTTTGATCGCCTGCATCACCGCTCCGGATGTATAGCCGACAAACATTCCTTCTTTTTTAGCTATTTCTCTCGTGGCGTGAGCGCTTTCTTCATCGGTAACTTTGATGAACTTATCGATCAGGTCGAAATCAGTTGCTGATGGAATAAGGTTTTTTCCTAAGCCTTCGATTCTGTATGGATAAATTTCTTCGTTATCGAATTCCCTTGTTTCATGATATTTTTTCAATACCGAACCAAAAGCGTCGACACCAAGTATTCGAATCGCCGGATTTTTCTCTTTAAGAAACTTTGCAGCTCCTGAAATAGTTCCGCCTGTTCCGCTACAAGCTACAAGATGCGTAATTTGTCCGCCTGTCTGTTCCCATATCTCAGGGCCAGTCGTCTTATAATGAGCATCTATATTTAGCTGATTGAAATATTGGTTAATGTAAACAGATCCCTTTGTTTCTTCATGAAGCCTTTTGGCAACGTTGTAGTATGAACGTTCATCATCCGCAGAAACGTGAGCAGGGCAAACATAAACTTTCGCACCCATGCTTCGAAGCATATCAATTTTATCTTTAGAGGATTTTGAGCTCACTGCCAAAATGCAGCTGTAACCTTTAATAATGCTGACCATTGCAAGGCTAAAACCTGTATTTCCGGAAGTTGTTTCTATAATGGTGTCGCCCGGAGTAAGAATTCCTTTTCTTTCAGCTTCTTCAATTATATAAAGTGCAATGCGGTCTTTAGTGGAATGTCCGGGATTAAAAGCTTCTACTTTTGCATAAAAATTACCTACAAGATCTTGGGTGATTTTATTGAGCTTAATAAGTGGTGTGTTACCTATTAACTCTAAGATATTGTTGTAAGCTTTTATTTCTTCTTTCATAAAATAATAGTTTTTGAGGCAATTTTTCACAAATCAGAAGACCCCAAATCCCCACAAATTTATGAAAAATATTCTAACTAGTTTTTAATTCCTTCTAAATCTAGCAAAAAACTGTATTCCTTTGCTACCTCCTTTAAAGCTTCAAACCGTCCAGAAGCGCCACCGTGGCCAGCCTCCATATTTGTATGCAGAAACAGTAGGTTTTTGTCGGTTTTTATTGTTCGCAGTTTTGCAACCCATTTTGCAGGCTCCCAATATTGGACCTGCGAATCATGAAGTCCGGTTGTGATCAGCATATGCGGGTAATCCTGCGGCAATAAATTATCATAAGGTGAATAAGAAAGCATATAATTATAGTATTCTTTCTTGTTCGGATTGCCCCATTCGTCGTATTCACCGGTTGTCAGTGGAATGGTGTCATCAAGCATTGTAGTAACAACATCCACAAATGGAACCTGCGCAATGACGCCATTATAAAGCTCCGGTGCCATATTTACCACAGCGCCTATCAATAATCCGCCTGCCGAACCACCTTCAGCATAAAGATGTTTAGGAGATGTGTACTTCTGCTCGATCAAAAAACGTGAGCAGGCGACAAAATCCTCGAAAGTATTTTTCTTTTTCAAAAGCTTTCCGTCTTCATACCACTGTCGGCCCATATCTTCGCCGCCACGGATGTGCGCAATTGCGAAAATGAATCCGCGGTCAAGCAGTGACAGCCTTGAGGATGAAAAGTAGGCATCCATCGTAACGCCATAAGAACCGTAAGCATACTGCAATACAGGATTTTGACTGTTCTTCTTTAAACCTTTCTTGTAGATCATTGAAATCGGAATTTTAACTCCGTCTGCAGCGGTGGCCCATACCCGTTCTTCAACGTAATTCTTTTTGTCGAACTTTCCGCCCAACACTTCCTGCTCTTTTAAAATTACCTTTTCACCGGTTCTCATGTTATAGTCTATGACCGATGTTGGCGTTGCCAAAGACTGATAACTGTAACGAAGCAGATCGGTATCAAAGTCAACATTTGACGTTGTATAAACACTATAAGTCTCACTTTCAAAAGGCAAATAAATCTCATTGCCTCCACTCCATTCGATGATCCTAAGCTTATTGAGGCCGTTCGAGCGTTCCTCAACAACGAGATAATCTTTAAATATTTCAATATCTTCCAGAAGTACATCGTCGCGATGCGCTATAACATCTTTCCAGTTTTTCTTCCCGGTTGCGGATTCGGGTGTCTTCATAAGTTTGAAGTTCACGGCGGCGTCCTTGTTGGTCCTAATATAAAAACTGTCGCCATAATGGGCGATTCCGTACTCCAATCCGCGTGTTCGTTTTTGGAAAATCTTGAATTCATCTTTAGGCGAATCGGCATTTAGAAATTGATATTCAGTTGTCAATGTGCTTTCGGACTCGATAAAAATATATTTTCGCGATTTTGATTTCGCGACTTCAACATTAAAGGTTTCATCCTGTTCTTCATAAACCAACACGTCGCTCTCAGGATTTGTTCCTAATTCGTGCCTGAAGACCTTGCTTGCACGAAGTGTGATGGGATCCTGAACCGTATAGAATAATGTTTTATTGTCATTTGCCCATACAGTATTGCCAGTTGTATTTTTTATTTCTTCTGACAGTATTTTACCGGTGACCAGATCCTTGATCTTTAATGAGAACATTCTTCTGCCGATGACATCAGTAGAAAATGCCGCCCGCTTGTTGTCTGGACTGATGCTGAGCCCGCCCAATTGAAAAAATGCATGTCCTTCGGCAAGTTCATTACAATTGAATATAATCTCTTCGTCGGCAGAAAGACTTCCTTTCTTTCTGGAATATATAGGATAGCCTTTACCTGTCTCGTATCTTGTAATATAATAATAGCCGTTGTACAAATAAGGAACTGACTGATCGTCTTCCTTAATCCTGCCTTTCATCTCCTCAAAAAGCTTCTGTTGCAGCTCCTTTGTATGTAACGTCATTGCGTCGTAATAGGCATTTTCCTGATTGAGATAATCAATAACTTCGGGATTTTCGCGATCATTCAGCCAGTAGTAGTTGTCAATTCGTACATGTCCGTGCTTCTTGAGCTTCTTTGCTATTTTCTTTGCTATTGGTGGCTTAGGTTCTTGTTGCTGTATCATCAAATTTGTTTGAAAGGCTGTAAAAGTAAGAATTACAAAACGAAAGAAGATGCTCATTTTCATCGTGGAAGTGTTTCTATAATGCTTAAATTTGCTAAACTAATGTATAAAAAATTGAACTATGTTTGGAGATTTAATGGGAATGATGGGCAAATTTCAGGAAGCTCAAAGGAAGATTGAAGAGACAAAACAACGTTTAGATACTGTCTTAGTTGATGAACAAAGCAGCGACGGCTTACTTAAAGTCACCATTACCGCGAACCGCGAAGTTAAAAGCATTACTGTTGACGATTCTCTACTGGAAGATAAAGAACAGCTTGAGGATTACCTCGTGCTGGTAATGAACAAAGCTATTGCTAAAGCTACAGAGATCAACGAGACCGAACTTGCCGCCGCAGCAAAAGATGGAATGCCTGAGATTCCAGGCTTAAACAATATGTTCCAATAGCTAAAAATCAAGACGTTGCAAGGCTTCAAGTACGTATGAATGCATCACTTCGCGATAATCGAGATGTGTTACAATACGGAGCTTCCCTTTTCCAAGTGAACTGATAGCTATTCCTTTTTCGTTTAGCTTCTCAATAACCAAGCGCTCGTTCAAACCTTCACGCACTGAGAATATCAGGATGTTGGTTTCAACGGGCTCTATTTTTTTTACCCAGCTCTTGGCAGATAGTGCCGATGCAAGTTCACGCGCACGCCGATGATCTTCAGATAGCCTTTCAATGTTATTTTCTAAAGCATAAATTCCCGCTGCAGCCAAAAAGCCGATCTGCCGCATTCCACCGCCAAATATTTTTCTGATTCTTAGTGCCTTACGTATTGTCTCTTTATCTGAAATCAGAAGTGAGCCAACAGGTGCGCCCAGCCCTTTTGACAAGCAGATCGAGATCGTGTGAAACAACTTTCCAAATTGCTCCGGCCGTTGTTTTTTCGCAACCATCGCATTATAAAGCCGCGCACCGTCAAGATGAAATTTCAAATTATTGTTATCGCACACCAGGCGGATCTTCATCAATTCATCAAGGTCATAACACGCGCCGCCGCCTTTGTTGGTAGTGTTTTCTACACAAACGAGCGAGGTAAGCGGACTATGATAAAAATCAGGTGGATTTATAGCCGACAAAACCTGAGCTGCCGTAATCATTCCGCGTTCACCATCTAAAAGATTACATGAAACGCCGCTGTTGAACGCAACGCCGCCAGCCTCAAAATTGAAAATGTGCGCATATTTATCTGCGATGAGTTCATCACCCGGATTTGTCAATAATTTTATTGCTGTTTGATTCGCCATTGTTCCCGAAGGAAAAAACAGCGCCGCCTCCATACCAAACATCTTTGCCACCCGCGCCTCAAGCTCATTGACCGTTGGATCCTGCTTATAAACATCGTCGCCAACCTGCGCCCTGAACATGAACTGCATCATTTCGGGAGTGGGTTTGGTAACCGTATCGCTGATCAAATTAATTTCCATATATATTAAAATGAATGGTATTTTTGTGAAGAACAAAATTACGTGATTTATGACAAATACCGAACAAATTAAAGGTATTGTAGAGCGTCTTGGTGCGCTGAGGAGGTATCTTTGACGTTGATGCCAAGCTTATAGAAATTTCAAATGAAGAAGAAAAAACTTTTGCGCCCGACTTCTGGAACAACGCAAAAGAAGCCGAAATAATAGTTAAAAACCTGCGTACCAAAAAGAAGTGGGTCGAAGATTACGAAAAAGGCACACAGCTCGCCGAAGAGCTTCAACTGGCATATGAATTTTACAAAGAAGGTGAACTGACGGTCGAAGAACTTGATCAGCAGTATCAAATAACCAATTCCCATATCGAAAGCCTCGAATTTAAAAACATGCTCTCCGATGAAGGCGACAGCATGAGCGCAGTGTTGCAAATCACTGCCGGCGCAGGCGGAACAGAAAGCTGTGACTGGGCTGAAATGCTGATGCGGATGTATATGATGTGGGGCGAAAAAGAAGGTTATAAAATACGTGAACTCAACTTTCAGGCTGGTGAGGTCGCCGGAATTAAAACGGTGACACTCGAATTTGAAGGCGATTACTCCTTTGGTTATTTAAAAGGAGAAAACGGTGTTCACAGGCTGGTCCGCATCTCGCCGTTCGACAGCAATGCTAAAAGGCATACGTCTTTTGCGTCAGTTTATGTCTATCCTTTAGCCGATGATACGATTGAAATTGAGGTCAATTCGTCCGAAATCACTTGGGAAACGATGCGTTCAAGCGGCGCAGGTGGGCAGAATGTCAACAAAGTAGAAACTGCGGTTAGGCTTCGTCACCATCCAACTGGAATTATAATCGAAAATTCTGAAACACGTTCACAGCTGGACAACAAGAACAAGGCAATGCAGCTTTTAAAGTCGCAGTTGTATGAGATCGAATTAAAGAAAAAGCAGGCATTACGCGATGAGATTGAAGCCAACAAGATGAAAATCGAATGGGGTTCGCAAATCCGAAACTACGTCATGCATCCGTACAAACTTGTAAAAGACGTACGCACGCAGCACGAAACCAGCGACGTCGATGGCGTGATGAATGGCGAAATCGACGAATTTTTGAAAGCTTACCTGATGATGATGGGACAGAAAACGGAGTAGAATTTGGGCAGCATTTCCTGCTGTTCGCTATATCTTTTTGCCTTTGCTACCCTCCTTTGGAGGGGCTGGGGGAGGCTGCAAAAAAGGATGCCGCTTCCATCAGGGCTGCGCTTTCCCGTTCAAAATTCAACATTGAACGTTCGTTATTCAACATTATAACTTTGAATGTTGAACTTTGAATATTGAACGTCGAAGTTTATGAAGTGCCGATATCATCCATCAAACTATAAAAAACAAAACATGACAATACACCAAATAAACGAAGTTGTAAACGGAGAAATTGTCGGTTCAACCAACGCCGACATTTCATCTCCGGAGCAATTAGAAATAGCAACTCCAAGTCAAATTACCTTCATCGGAAGTAAAAAATACGAAAAGCTTTGGGAAACATCCCAAGCAAGCGTAGCTGTTGTTAATAACGATATCTCAATTGAACCCGGCGAAAATCGTGCTTTTATAAAGGTCAAAAATGCGGATCTTGCCATGTCAAAAGTACTTGCACTCTTCGCTCCGCCTCCACCGGTTTTTGATAGTGAAACTCATCCTACAGCAGTAATCCACGAAACGGCGACAATCGGTAAAGGCACAAAAGTCGGCGCAGGATGTTATATAGGCCCAAAGGTTCAGATCGGTAACAATGTTACAATTTATCCTAACGTTACTATTCTCGATGAAGTTACTATCGGAGAAGAAACCGTCATCTGGTCAGGAGCTGTCGTCCGCGAACGTTGCCATATCGGAACGCATTGCATTCTGCATCCAAACTCTACTATTGGTGCCGATGGATTTGGTTTTCGTCCTGATCCTGAAAAAGGACTTGTAAAGATTCCGCAAATTGGTAATGTAGTCCTTGGAAATCATGTTGAAATTGGCGCAAATTCGACTGTAGATCGCGGCAAATTTAGTTCAACAATCTTAGGCGATGGATGTAAAATCGATAATTTGGTGCAAATCGGACATAATTCACGCCTTGGAAAATTCTGCATTATGGCCGGAAACAGCGGACTTGCAGGTTCAGTAACTTTAGGTAACGGCGTAATGGTTGGTGGAAGTGCATCAATCAAAGATCATCTCACAATCGGTGACCGTGCAATAATTGGCGCCGGATCCGGCGTCGCAGCCGACGTTGAAGCCGGTAAAACAGTTCTTGGTTATCCTGCTGTCGATGCGCGGCAGGCGTTAAAGCAATGGGCAATTTTAAAGAAACTTGCTGCACAATAAAAAGAAACGGCAAGATTCTCCTCTAACATCAGTTGAGTATTAAACCTGAATCTTGTCTGCAAACTAAAATAATGGAATTACAAAGTTGCTGTTTGCAAAGCCATCCAATGTTAGCGCCGTTGCCATCTAATTCTGAACTATTAATTCATGCTTTCCTAAGAATGATTTTAATTTTTGAATGTTTTGGTAGTTCTTACCATAATCAACCAATGTTGTAAATATTACTGGTTTACTTTTTAATAAGACAACATTTCCGATCTTTTTGATTTCAATAACTTCTCCCCAACACTTCAAATTGAAAGTAGTATTAAAAACAAGTTCAGTTGGAGATTTAAATTTTAAGATCCAATGCATGTTCCCTTCAATCTCGTAAGACAGTTTTTCAAGATCAACATCAATTTCAATGATTTCAGTTTGATGAACTGAGAAGTTATTTTTTGCGCCGAGCGCGATCATAAATAATATGTGTAATGTTGACAAGGTTAAAATAAAAAATAAACTCGGCAGCAAAATAGAGCTCATCCACGAAGAATCATCTTGACCTACGTAATATACAATAGACAGTGCGGTGAAAACTGTGCAGAACAATTTAATTGTTTCGAATAAAAAGTTTCTCATCGTATGTTCTTTTTTAGTTTTAGTTCCTATTTTCCGATCACGTGCGCTAACTTCATACTGAAATTCAAGGATGTTGTGCAATCGTATAAAGTCGCGTGTTAATTGAAACTGCCGCAAAGCATCTAGTGCTGGTGTTGAGAATCTGCTTCCGAACTGTGGCCGCTAGCAACGGGAGTTGTTAACTTCATCTGGCATTTTGGACAAATATCATCTTTTGCGCCCGTGACTTCAGGATGCATCGGACAAGCAAATATTTCCCCAGCATGCTCGGGTGCATCAGCCATGGTGTCCTGAGTTTGAACAGCATCGATTGTTGCAGGAGCGCCTTCGTCTTTTTTTCCATTGCAGGCTGCCATGACAATAGTTAATGCCAGAAGTGTAAAAAGATTTGTTCTCATAATTGATGTAGTTTCGTTTGTCGAAGCTATTCCTAATCTTTGCGCCGCAGCGAAAAAGTAAAGGTTCCTCGAAAATTTAAAATAAAGGTATAAAATAAAATTATTTCTTCGATGGAGAAGTTAGACCAGTGCCTCATTCTCGTATGTAAACATAAGCAACCATAACTTAAGGGTATCAATATGTTGATACAGCCTTAATAATGCTTAAACCACTTGTTTATATATTTGGCGAACTGCTTATTTAGGTTAGAGGAATAGTAGTAATGAGAGAAATCACGGAGGTATATCCGTGATTTCTTGTTTTATAATGTCACGTTCCGACCTTTACTTATTTATTTCACAACTGTAACATTAATCATAAGTAAAAGCAAAATTTCTTTTTTGTTGAATATTCGACATGAAACAATTTTGCTGCGTTTGTCCATTAAAGAATGGATCTTTCTTCAGGCGGTGACTTCTGCTTCTTCACATCTTTATAGTGACTTGCGTCTTAAACATTTGACTAATTGTGATTAAATAGAAACCACAAGTTGCAGGTTCTGCTGAAGAATAGATCTTTGATTTAGCTTGCGGCTAACGTGATTTCAAAAGTGCTGCCTTCACCAGGAACTCCCGATGCTGAAATAGTTCCGCCATGTCCTTCAACGATCCTTTTGCATAACGCAAGCCCAATTCCGGTTCCGGACACTGTTCCTTCCAGCCTTCTGAAAAGTTGGAATATCCTTTCTGCATGCTCAGTCCTGAATCCAATTCCATTATCCTGAAAACTCAGCTTTATCATTTTTTTTAAAGAAAATTCATCAACATATTCGACCGCAGCAATTTTAATTTCGGGTGCCTTGTCATTAAATTTTATGGAGTTGCTTATCAAATTTGAAAATAATTGATGTATCTGAATAGGTATTCCCTTGACTTTTGGAAGTTTTCCCCGAATGATACGCCCCTGCTTTTCCTGGAGAAGCAACTCGAAATCGATCTCAATTTCGTTGATCAGTTTATTAAGATCGATCGGAACTTTCAATTCACTGTCGCTGCTTACTTGCGAATACTGAAGAACTCCTTTTATCAGGTTTGTCATTCGTGAAGCAGATGCTTTAATTTTCTGAAGCAAGGCTAACTCGTTCTTTTCAGTTATTTTTTCTTCAAGCAGGTCACTAAAGAGATTTATTTTCCGAAGTGGCTCCTGTAAGTCATGTGAAGTTACATACGCATATTCCTCCAACTGTTTATTCTGCCTTAATATATAATCTTCCGCAGCTTTCTTTTGTGTAAGATCACGCGTCACTTTTGAAAAACCAATTATTTCATTATTATTTCCATGTAACGCGGTAATCACTATGCTGCCCCAGAACTTAGTGCCATCTTTACGTTTTCGCCAGCCTTCGTGGGTTGCTTTGTTGTGCTGCACTGCTTTTTCCAAAAGTTTGTTTGGTAGGTTTTTTTGCAAATCTTCAGGAAGATAAAATATACTGAAATTCTGGCCGAGTACCTCGCTTTCCTTGTATCCTTTGATTGCTTCTGCACCTTTGTTCCAGTTCAATATGTCGCCATTTTGATCCAATAGAATGATAGCATAATCTTCTACTTCGGCAATCATACGATGGTATCGTTCTTCACTGCGGTGCAACATTTCGTTCTGATACTGTAGTTCATGTGCATACCGCTCCATTCGCTCTTCGGCATTTTTGCGTTCAGTCAAATCCCTTGTGACTTTCGAAAATCCGATGATGTTGTTATCATTATCATGAAGCGCGGTTATGACTATCATTCCCCAGAAAGTTTTTCCATCGCTCCTGACGCGCCAACCTTCATGGCTTGCCTTATTATGAGTTCGCGCAGTATCAAGAAGTCTTTGGGGTAAACCGGCATTGATATCATCCTGAAGATAAAATACACTAAAATTCCTGCCTACAATTTCTTTTGCAGAATAACCCTTAATTGATTGGGCTCCTTTGTTCCAGTTTAAAATCTTCCCGTCATTATCCAGTAAAATGATGGCATAATCTTCAATTTCCGCAATCATTCGGTGATATCGTTCTTCACTCCTACGCAACTCCTCGTTTTTAAATTCGAGGTCCATTGCGTTTCGCTGCTGCATTTCCTCGGATATTTTTTTCTCAGTTAAATCCCTGGTCAGCTTTGAAAATGCAATCAGGTTGCCATTATCATCATGTAATGCTGTAATAACTACTGATCCCCAGAATTTGCTGCCATCTTTTTTAAGCCTCCATCCTTCATGAGTAGCACGACCATTTTCAGCGGCTTCTGAAAGCAGTTTTTCAGGCAGTTTATTGTTTCGGTCATCCGATGTATAAAATAATCGAAAATTTAATCCGATGATCTCACCGGCTGTATATCCTTTTATTTTTGCAGC
>DASWND010000160.1:0-6251 GCA_036399435.1 Flavobacterium sp. | reverse complement strand
CAAAGCAACTAACGACTTAAGGTGGTTATTGCGGCGGGGCTCACCTCTTCCCATCCCGAACAGAGAAGTTAAGCCCGCCTGCGCAGATGGTACTGCAATTTTGTGGGAGAGTATGTCGTCGCCTTTCTTTAGTTAAACCCTTCATCTTACGATGAGGGGTTTTTTGTTTTAGATATTACCTGACAGCCACTGGCTGTCCTCCTCTTAATCTCAAATGTCGCCTTTAGCTTCGCCAGTTCGGACTGGGCCATCGGGTTTTTGCCACGAATACACGAATGAAGAGCCGCTGATTCACCAATTTATCGGCTGGCGAAATCGGGTTTAAAAATGTTGAATGTGAAATTATCAGTAAATTTACTGTAGTTATGAAGAGCAAATGACTGCAGTTTCGGATTGCGTGAATTCGTGCATTCGTGGCTGCCTAAGTGTATGACTTCTAAATTTATTAAATAGCATGACTTCATCAAAATTTTGACAACATATAATTTTCACTGAGTCAGCAAATTAATTATATTTGAACTTAAATTTTTGCGTCATGAAAACATCATCAATCATTTTGCTACTCTTGCTTTCGGGATTTTCCTATGGTAAACAGTTACCAAGCCCTTTTTGGTATAATTTATCGAAAAAGATTCTTGTCGAAACGCAACGGCTAATCACCGTAAAAGAGGAGCCGCAGACTCCGACTACAAGGAAGGTTGCTGCTAAGTCGACCAAGGTTGTTAAAGCACCATTGAAGTGCCAACAGACTAAAGAAGCCCGGCTACAAACGCCTTTATCACCAAAGGTCAAAGATACTTTTCAGGAAATTTAAAGGAATTCAGTTCAACCGCGTGAGGGATAGAAGCGGTATCCTCGCAACGCAGTGGAGAGATATAGCGGATAGCCCGGCCCGTGCGTTGGCAGCAGCGCCGTAGGGACACGCCCAAATTACTATGATAAATTGCCGCCTTAAGGTCTTTATAATTGGCCAGGTCTGGCCTGAACCTACTTCTTCCGCGGCCGGAACCCGGATGCTTCAACTTATTGATTTATTTGAAGATTATCGTTGCGATATTGTGTTTGGAAGTACCGCAGCAAAAGGGGAACATTCGGCAGTGCTTCCTTCATCTGTTGAATGCAAAAGTTTAATTTTAAATTCCTCCACTTTTAATCAGGAAGCAATTAACATAGATCCGGATGTTGTTGTTTTTGATCGGTTTACTACAGAAGAGCAATTTGGCTGGCGTGTTGCGAATAGTTGTCCACGTGCCGTACGTGTTTTAGATACCGAAGACCTTCACATGCTTCGTAGCACGCGCCAAAAGTTGTACAAGGCTAAGAAAATATTCACGACTGAACTGTTGCGTGACGAAGATGTTTCAAAAAGAGAAATAGCATCTATATTACGTTGCGACCTGTCGCTGATCATTTCTACTTATGAGATGACGCTACTGCAGGACACCTTTAAAGTTGATGAATCCCTTTTAACGTATCTTCCATTATTCGCTGATGTCAAACATAAAATACTTCCAAACTATTCAGATCGGAAAGATTTTATCTTCATTGGAAATTTTCTTCATGAGCCTAATAAGGACGCTGTTAAATATTTAAAGTCTGAGATTTGGCCTAAGGTGAAGAAGTCCCTTTCGGATGCTTCAATGCTTATTTATGGCGCATATACTTCACCTGATATAAAACTACTTAATGATCCGAGACAAAAATTTTTGATCAAAGGAAGGGCGGTCGACGCTTCTGAAGAAGTCAAGAAAGCTCGAATTGTACTAGCTCCACTTCAATATGGTGCGGGAATAAAAGGAAAACTGCTCGAAGCTATGGCTTGTGGCACTCCAAGTGTAACAACGTCTATCGGAGCCGAAGGCATGCATGATGACATGCAATGGAGCGGTGAAGTGGCAGATCAACCGGAGGAATATTCTGCCGCAGCTGTTGCACTTTACGGTGATAGTGAGAAATGGTCAAGTGCGCAAGAGAACGGATTTAGCTTATTGAGGGCAAGGTTTGATAGAACACTTTACGAAGGTGAATTTTTACAACGAATCCTATCGTTAGTTGATGGATTACAAGTCCATAGATCTAGAAATTTTATTGGAAGTTTGCTTCAGCATCACACAATGCGGAGCACCGAGTTCCTTTCGCGATGGATCGAAGAAAAAAACAAATAAAAAATCCCACCGTTGCTGATGGGATTTAAAATATGGTTAGTTTTTCTTAAGCAAGCATTGTAACCGGATTTTCGAGATATTGCCTCAAAGTTTGCAAAAACTGCGCGCCCGTCGCTCCGTCTACTGTTCGGTGATCACAAGCTAAAGTTACTTTCATTGTGTTACCCACGACAATTTGGCTATTCTTCACAACCGGCTTTTCTTCAATTGCGCCAACTGATAAAATTGCTGAGTTTGGCTGATTTATAATTGAGGTAAACTCCGAGATTCCGAACATTCCTAAATTTGATACTGTGAATGTACTTCCTTCCATTTCTGCAGGCTGCAGTTTCTTTGTCTTTGCTCTGCCCGCCACGTCACGCACACCTGCTCCAATTTGAGTAAGGCTTAGTTGATCCGCAAACTTGAGGACAGGAACTACAAGTCCGTCTTCTACTGCAACGGCAACACCCATATGAACATGATGATGAATCAGTGTTGCTTCATCTTTCCACTGTGAATTGACTTTTGGATGTTTTTTTAATGCCATTGCACATGCCTTTATCACCATATCGTTAAAGGATACTTTGTTTTCCGGCAAGCTATTGATGATGCTTCTCGATTGCATTGCACCAGTCATGTCAACTTCAATAGTAAGATAATAATGTGGAGCGGTGAATTTAGATTCAGCCAAACGACGTGCAATTGTTTTGCGCATCTGTGAATTCTTAACTTCCTCAGTAAATGTTTCACCTGCAGGAACAAATGGCTTGACTGGTGCAGGTTGCGCCCCTGGTGGAGGTTGTGGTGATGCAGAAGGTGCAGCTACCGGTGCAGCTTCTTCTTTGTAATTCTCTACATCAGACTTAACGATTCTACCGTTTTCACCAGAACCTTTTAGTTTTGAAATATTAATACCTTTTTCTTCTGCGATTTTACGTGCAAGTGGAGAAATAAATATTCTCTTCCCATCTTTATTTACTTCTTCATGCCCATCATTGGATGGTTCCTGAGAAGGTTGAGCGCCGGACTTACCTGAAGAAGATTCCTCTTTTGCTGACGATGAATTTCCGCCTGATTTATAATTTTCAGCAACTCCAGTGGTGTCTGTGCCTTCGGGACCAATGATCGCCAGGACGCTGTCGACTGGAGCTGATTGGCCTTCCTGAATTCCGATCGATAAAAGGATGCCCGAATTAAAGGATTCAAATTCCATTGTCGCCTTATCGGTTTCAATTTCCGCCAGGATATCACCTTCGCTTATTTTATCTCCAACTTTCTTAAGCCATGTTGCCACGGTTCCTTCGGTCATTGTGTCGCTGAGTCTTGGCATGGTAACAACGACAACACCTTTAGGCAAATCCTGAGATTTAGCTTCTTTCAGTGATTCGTTCGGAATTGAATCAGGACTTTCAGTAACATCTTTTTTTGCTTCTTCAAACTCGATTTTAGAAACAGCATCTGCTTTTTCCGTCTCACCGCCGGCAGTTTCCAGTTCTTTTGATTCGCCGTTGATCAGAGCAGATATGTCTTCGCCTTCTTTACCGATTATAGCAAGTAATGAATCAACAGGCGCCGATTCACCTTCGTTAATTCCGATGTGCAGTAAAGTACCTGAATTAAAAGATTCAAATTCCATTGTGGCCTTATCCGTTTCAATCTCAGCCAAAATATCGCCTTCTTTAACCTCGTCACCGACTTTCTTCAGCCATGTGGCTACAGTTCCTTCGGTCATGGTATCGCTAAGGCGCGGCATTGTAATACGTGTTGCCATATGTTATAATTTGTGTGGAATGAAAGGATAATTTTCCTGCTCGTAAACTACATCGTAAAGTTGAGAAACTTCGGGCCAAGCCGATTCTTCAGCAAATGTGGCACACTCTTCAACCAGATCTTTCACTCGCTCGTCAATAGTTTGAATTTCACTTTCAGTTGCGTAGTTGTTTTCTTTGATGACATCCAAAACCTGAGTGATCGGATCAATTTTTTTATACTCTTCAACTTCGTCTTTTGAACGATATAGCTGCGCATCCGACATTGAATGACCTCTGTAACGGTACGTTTTCATCTCAAGGAAGGTTGGCCCATCGCCGCGTCTTGCACGATCGATTGCTTCATCCATGGCTTCAGCAACTTTAACAGGATTCATTCCGTCTACTGGTCCACATGGCATTTCATAGCCGAGTCCAAGTTTCCAAATATCTGTATGGTTGGCAGTACGTTCAACTGATGTTCCCATTGCATATCCATTATTTTCTACAATGAATACAACGGGTAACTTCCACAACATTGCCATATTGAAAGCTTCGTGTAAAGATCCCTGACGCGCAGCACCATCTCCGAAATATGTTAAGGTAACACCACCAGTATTGAAATATTTATCAGCAAAGGCGATACCTGCTCCAACAGGAATTTGGGCACCGACTATACCGTGACCGCCATAAAAACCGTGCTCTTTAGAAAATATATGCATTGAACCACCCATTCCTTTTGAAGTTCCGGTCACTTTACCAAGAAGCTCGGCCATTACTTTTTTAGGATCCACACCCATGCCAATCGGTTGAACGTGGTTGCGGTAAGCAGTGATCATTTTGTCTTTGGAAAGATCCATGGTGTGAAGTGCGCCCGCCAGGACAGCTTCCTGGCCGTTGTATAGGTGTAGAAACCCGCGTACTTTCTGCTGAATATAAAGAGCTGCCAACTTATCCTCAAATTTTCTCCAAAGCAGCATGTCTTCATACCACTTCAAATAAACTTCTTTTGTTATTTCTTTCATCGGTTTGTACTGAAGAGAATTATTTTAGTGAAAAAATACAGTCAGATTCGACTATATTTTGCGATGAGCAAAAATAGCACATTAGCACGTAGATGTAAAAAATATTGCTGCTTTTTACAAGAAGTTTTTGTCAAACGTAAAGGGAAGGAGGTTTTGAACAGAGTCTGATTTACAGATTATGCCGGTCTCGCCCATAAAGTACAATGCAAAAGGGGACTCCTGCCGGACTTCATACTCAACCAAGGCCTGACGGCATCCTCCGCAAGGCGGTGTTGGAGATGAAGTATGATTTACATCTGACGCAGCGCTAATAGCAATGTGAATGATCTTAGCCTGCGGGAACTTTGCCGCAGCATAGAACACAGCAACTCTTTCGGCGCACAATCCCGATGGGAAAGCTGCATTTTCCTGATTTGAACCCTGAACAGTTTCGCCGTTGTCTAAAAGCACGGCAGCGCCTACCCTAAATTTTGAGTAGGGAGCATATGCGTCTTTTCGTGCGGCAACGGCCTTCTGCATTAATGTATGAACATCCTGAGGAAGTTCCTCAATTGAGTCATAAACTGTATATTCTGAGCTGGTGGTTATCTTGTGCATTTAGTAAATTTTAAAAAAAAATCCAGATATCATTGCTGAAATCCGGATTTATATTTGTCTGTTGATAATTTCTAGTATTCTTCATAACGGTCGCCGAAAGCGAAGGCAAGTGAAAATCTAAGTGTATTTTCGAGCGGGTTTTTGATTTTTGATGCAGAGAACAAGTATGAAACATCAATCTTCACTACGTTGTATTTAAATCCTGCGCCTAAAGCAAAAAACTTACGTGCACCTTTGAGTTCGCTTTCATTAAAGTAACCTAGTCTGAACGCAAATGAATCCTGATATAGATATTCAGCACCTACTGAATAGGTAAACTCTTTTAATTCTTCACTAAAACCGTCGGGTGCATCGCCAAAAGATGAGAAGATTCCCGAAACCCACGTAATGTTCCCGTAGTCCTCATTTGTTTCATTTTCAGCAATGTTTTCTTCTTCCTCACTAATTTCGCCATCGCCATCGATATCTTGATAATCCGGCACCTGCGGAGTTGGAACAAGTAACTTCGTAACTTCGACTGCAACAGATACTTTATTATATTCGTCCAAAATGAAATCGAATCCACCACCAAGCCTCATATTCGCGGGTAAGAAATTGGCATTTTCATCGCCACTACCGATGTCATAGTTAATTTTAGGACCTATATTTTGAAAATTAAAACCTCCCCTCCATCTTCCGTTAAAATCAGCATAAGCAATTTCTTCAGACTGATAGAATCCTGCCACGTCAACAGC